>JAZDNB010000034.1:0-24960 GCA_043800345.1 Candidatus Omnitrophota bacterium | reverse complement strand
GGAATAAAGCATAAAAAAGCTCTTATTGATGCCAAACGAGGGCAGGTCTTTACAAAGCTCATAAAGGAAATTACCGCCTGCGCACGAGCAGGTGGCGGTAACACAGATACTAATGCGGCACTACGTACCTCAATCGCAAAGGCAAAAGAAGCAAACATGCCCTCCGATAACGTTGACCGCGCAGTAAAACGCGGCACCGGCGAACTACCAGGCGTTACCTATGAGCAGATCACCTATGAGGGTTACGGCCCGGCCGGAGTTGCGATACTCGTGGATACGCTTACCGATAATAAAAACCGCACTACCTCAGAGTTGAGAAATATCTTTTCAAAAAAGGGAGGTAATCTTGCGGGTGCCGGTTCTGTCGCATGGATATTCCAGAAAAAAGGCTATTTTCTTGTTGAAAAATCGACTATAGACGAAGACGCGCTTATGAGCGTTGTGCTCGATGCCGGCGCAGAAGATATGAAAGTGGAGGACGATGTATATGAAATAACTACTCCACCGGCAAGTTTTGATGCCGTGAAAAAAGTTCTTGCAGAGAAAAAGATTCCCACCAAAACAGCAGAACTTACCATGATTCCTTCTAGTACTATAAAATTGGCCGGAGGCGATGCCAAGCAGATCCTTATGCTCGTCGACCAACTTGAAGAGCACGATGATGTCCAGAACGTCTATGCTAATTTTGATGTCCCTGACGAAGTGCTAAAAGAGGTAGAAGGGGAAAAATAAATATTCTTCTTTTATACTAAGCATGAGGATAATAGGTATTGACCCCGGCCTGGGCATAACAGGCTACGGTGTGATAGAGTTAAAAAATGCTCGTATGAATCTGATCGAGGCGGGAATTGTAAAGACGCCCCATACGCTACCTATCCACATAAGGCTTAAAAAAATCTATCAGGAACTCCAAGGGCTGCTTGAGGAATTTAAGCCGGATCTATTGGCGCTCGAAGACATTTACTCCCACCATATGCACCCCCGGACATCTATCCTGATGGCCCATGCACGAGGCGTCGTGTGTCTTGCGTCATGCCTTAGTGGTGTCCAGATAAAAGGTTTTTCCGCAAAGCGCATAAAAAAAGCGGTTACGGGTAACGGAAATGCCTCAAAAGAACAAGTTGAAAAAATGGTAACGAGCATACTTAATCTGAAAAAACCTATAACACAGCCGGATGCGGCAGATGCGCTTGCATTGGCTATCGGCTCTGTCTACATAGGGAAAGTGGGATAAATGATAGGGCGTATCTACGGTAGGATAAAACAGAAGACAAAAGAGAGCATTCTGCTTGACGTAAACGGAATATGCTATGAAGTATTCATACCGCAGGCGATAATGAAAATGCTTGAGACTAACAGCAAAGAGGCAGATAACGTAGAATTAATTACCTATCACTATCACCAGACAGACCCTTCCAAGAGCATACCCGTTTTAATAGGTTTTCTCAATGATATCGAGAAAGAATTTTTTGAGAAATTCATAACCGTCTCAGGCATAGGCCCAAAGGCGGCACTGCGGGCGCTCTCCAAACCCATCTCGGAAATAGCGCAGGCTATCGATGAGGCGGATTATGATCTGCTTAAGTCTCTGCCGGGCATAGGCATGCAGCGGGCAAAAGAGATAATCGCAAAATTACAGGGGAAAGTGGGAAAATTCGCCCTTATACAGGATGAGTGCGCCAATGAAGCGGTATCGGATGCCAACGAAGATGCAAAGACCGAAGCCCTCCAGGTATTGCTTAAATTACAGTACAGCACAAAAGAGGCGCACGATATGATACATAAGGCTATCAAGAGAAAACCGGATTCCCAGACAGTCGAAGATATTTTAAACGAAGTGTATAAACAGAGAAACGAACACTCATGAAAAAGAAAATAATAGCAAACACTGCTTTGACGCGTGAACCCATTATCTCACGCCAGGAACAGGAAGAAGACGTTGTTTTAAATATTTCTCTGAGGCCGAAAAAATTAAACGAATTCGTAGGCCAAAAAGAAATACGGGAAAATATTACTATTGCGATAAAAGCGGCAAAATCAAGAAATGAACCGCTTGAACACATCCTGTTCTCCGGACCGCCCGGCCTCGGGAAAACCACGCTTGCCCATATTATTACCAACGAGATGCAGAATAAAATAGTAGCGACAAGCGGCCCTGCGATCACGCGGGCGGGAGACCTTATAGGAATACTTACTAACTTAGGCTCAGGCGATGTGCTTTTCATAGACGAGATACACAGGCTTTCTAAGGTGGTGGAGGAATTCTTGTATCCTGCCATGGAGAATTTTGAAATAGATTTTGTTATTGATAAAGGGCCTTATGCAAAAACAATAAAATTTAACCTTAAACGGTTTACGCTTATCGGCGCAACCACGCGTTCGGGCCTGTTAAGTGCCCCCCTGCGGGGGAGATTCGGTATGTTTTATCACCTTGATTTTTATAATGAGGACGACCTTATAAATATCATTAAACGTTCAGGCAAACTTCTTGACGTTAGAATAGAAGAAGATGCTACGTGGGAGATAGCGAAGCGCTCGCGGGGGACTCCGAGAATCGGAAACAGGCTGTTAAATAGGGTAAGGGACTATGCGCAGGTGAAGGCAGACGGCAGGATAACCTCTCTCCTGGCCCAGAAGGCCCTTGATATGCAGGGGATAGATGCGCGGGGCCTTGATACAGTGGACAGGAAGGTGTTACAGGCGATAATTGAATTTTACGACGGAGGGCCGGTAGGCATAGAATCACTTGCCGCAACGCTCAACGAGGAGCCCGATACGATAGTTGATGTGGTCGAGCCGTTTTTGCTTAAAATAGGGTTTTTAAAGAGGACTTCCCGCGGAAGAGAAGCGACGAAATTAGCATTTACACACTTCAATATGGAGTATAAGAAAGAATCCCAGAAGGAGCTGTTTGATAGCAAGAAAAAAACATGAAGCTACTTCTCCATACGTGTTGTGCCCCTTGTCTTATATACCCCTTGCAAGTACTCGCACAGGAAGGTATTAAAACTCGGGGCTTTTTTTATAATCCCAACATCCATCCGTACGGCGAATTTTCAAAAAGGCGCGATACAGTTTTGGAATATGCAAAGATAATAAGGTTAGAGCTTATTGCGCAAAAGGCCGCATACCCTGTCGAGGATTTTTTTAGGGCAGTGAACCTTAAAGAAAAATCTCCCGAAAGATGTACCCTATGCTGGGCTTTACGGTTAAAAGAAACGGCGCTTACGGCAAAGGCACATGATTTTGATTTTTTCTCAACCACGCTTTTGGTAAGCCCCTATCAGGATCAGGAAATGTTAAAAAAAATCGGCGCAGGTATTTCACAAGAAACAGGCATACAATTTTTTTACAGGGATTTTAGAGAAGGGTTTAGGCCCAGTCATCAGGAGGCGAAGGCAAAGGGGATGTATCTGCAGAAATACTGCGGTTGCATATACAGCGAGAGGGAGCGGTATGTCAGGTGCTGTTAGTTCTATGGGAAAATTTCTTATCGTCATAGGGATTATGCTGGTTGCTATCGGCGCATTATTTATTTTTATGGAAAAGATCCCTTATATCGGGAAATTGCCGGGAGATGTCTATATAAAAAAGAAAAATGTTACGTTTTATTTTCCCATTACCACGTCAATCATAATAAGTATTATTCTTTCGCTGGTATTCTTTTTATTCTCTCGAAGGCATTGAAGAAACTATTCTTTTTTCTGGTACTTTTTGGCACAGGTTTTTTATGCGGAGGCTCTTTCTCTGAGGGCGTAGAGAAAAACAATCCTACGGTAAGGGTTTTGATTTTGCAGCAGGCAAAAGAAATAAAGCTTACCATTCATTCGTCCTATAAGATTATAAGCAGGGATAACACAAGGGAACTCCTAAGCGGTAAGTGGCTTAGCGAAAGGATGATGCTTGTATCCTCTAACATGCTGCATCTCGGGGAGTATGTATTCGATACGGATGCGGTGGTTGTGAGAGCGCTAAAAGACGGAAGGATTTCTGTAAACGGGAGATATTATCGCGGAGATATTGTGGTATCAAAAAAAGAGGGGCTACTCAGTGTTATCAATATCTTAGACATTGAGGATTATTTAAAAGGTGTGTTATTCCACGAAGTCTCTCCGAAATGGCCCATCGAGGTATTGCGAGCGCAGGCAATCGTTGCGCGGACGTTTGCCTATTACCAGAGCATGGTAAATAAGAAAAAGGAATATGATGTAACGAGCGACACCTTATCCCAGGTATACGGCGGACTTTTTTCGGAGAAACTTAAGACAAATATTGCCGTAGATGTAACAAGAGGGGAAATATTGACCTATGACGGCAAGGTGTTTCCCGCCTATTACCATGCTACCTGCGGCGGCATGACGGAAGATTCGTCGGTATTATGGAATATAGATATCCCGCCGCTTAGAGGGACCAAATGCGATTTATGCAACGATTCCCCTCATCTTGCATGGAACGCAAAAATCGCCTTAGCGGATATCGAAAGAAAACTGAGAGAAAATGGTTTTTATATTAATGGGATAGAGGACATTGCCATTATATCTTATACGCCCTCGGGAAGGGTATACGAACTTTTAATTAGATCGCAGGAGAAAGAAGCGAGGATAAGTGCAAAGCAGTTCAGGCAGGTTCTCGGCAGTACCCTTATAAGAAGCGCGCACTTTTCGGTATATATGAACGGCGACTTTGCAATCTTTAAGGGCTTGGGCTGGGGCCACGGCGTCGGCATGTGCCAATGGGGGGCAAAATATCTGGCAGAGCTCGGAAAGAAAGCCTCATACATATTAAAATTCTATTATCCCGAATCTGAAACAATGGAGATAAAAGAAATAGCAGCAATGCATTCAAATATCAAAAATCAAAGTTCAAATTGATACCAAATGAAGTAACTTTTGGTAGATTTTTTAATCATCCCGACGCGCCTCTAAAAAAAATATTATGCTCGGGATAATGCAAAATACAAAAAGTTAAAAAAATTTTAGATTTTGATATTTAAAATACTCTTATAGTTATGAACAATTATACTTTATCCGATTTCGATTATAATTTACCGAAGGAGCTTATTGCCCAGTATCCGATTAAGGAGCGTGGCACATCGCGGTTGCTTATGGTTGAGAGAAAAACCCAGAAGATAGTAGTCGGGGACTTTATAAATCTTATTGATTTTCTAAATCCCGGCGATGTTATAGTTCTTAATAATACGAAGGTTATAAAAGCACGGCTCATCGGTAAAACCGAATCAGGAATAGGCGTTGACGCTTTATTAGTTAAAAAAGTTTCTGAAAGAAAATATGAGATACTTCTAAAACCTTTAAAAAAACTAAAAGAGAAAGAAATGGTTTATTTTAACGGTGGTTTCATAATGGCCTTATTTGAAAAGGGACCGGAAGGCAAAGCCTACATGGAATTTGACCAAGGCGCGCTTAAACAGCTTGATGCAATTTCTACCATGCCGCTTCCTCCTTATATTAAACGATTGCCTGAAAACCTTGACCTTGACAGATACCAGACTGTCTACGCGCAAAAAGAAGGTTCAATTGCAAGTCCCACTGCAGGGTTACATTTTACAGAAGGTATTCTTGACGGTCTTAACCGGAAAGGTATAAACGTCTGTTATGTTAGCTCAAGTATCGGCTACAGCACATTTAAAAAAATAAAAAACGAAGATATAAAGACACATACATTAGAAGCGGAGTATTTTTCGCTCTCAAAGGCGGTTTCTCGAGTGCTCAATAGCGCAAGAGCACGTGCTAGCAGGATTCTTTCTGTGGGTACAAGCTCGACGCGCGTCCTTGAGACCTGTTTTGAAAACGGGAATGTAATTGCCAGGGAAGGCCATAGCGATTTATTCATACATCCGCCTTTTAAATTCAATGTAGTAAATATGCTTCTTACGAATTTCCACATGCCAAAAACGACACTGATAATGCTTGCGTGCGCATTCTGTGGCAGGGAGCTTCTCCTGAAGGCGTATGACGTTGCCATAAAAGAACGTTTTAGATTCTTAAGTTACGGCGATGCGATGTTAATAGTATAAAAATAGAGAATGAAAAATGTTTGAACTTATTGATAAATGCCGTGATACAAAAGCGCGCACAGGGAAGATACAGACTGCTCACGGTGAGGTGCATACGCCGTGCTTTATGCCGTGCGCGACGTATGGGGCGGTGAGGACACTTTCAAGCGAAGAGCTGAAAAATGCGGGGGTGGATATACTCCTTTCAAATACCTATCACGTCTATTTACGGCCCGGCCTTGAGGTTATCAAGACTTTCGGTTCCTTGCATAATTTTATGAATTGGCCTGGGCCGATACTTACCGATAGCGGCGGGTTTCAGGTTTTTAGCCTGTCAAGCCTGAGAAAGATAACGGAAGAAGGGGTTGAATTTCAGTCGCACATAGACGGCTCAAGGCATTTTTTTAGCCCGGAAGATGTGGTGGAAATTCAAAGGACGCTCGGAAGCGATATCATGATGCCGCTTGATGAGTGCGTGGAATATCCGTGCGAAAAAGATAGGGCAAGAACATCGTTGGAGCTTACCCTGCGGTGGGCAGAGCGCTCAAAAAAAGTTTACAGTTCACAATTGACAGATGACAATCAAAAGTCCCGCCTGCCAAAGCAAATCGGCGGGCAGGCAAAATCCAAACTCTGTGAACTATCAACTGTTAGCTGTCAACCGCTCTTTGGTATTGTCCAGGGAAGCACGTACCCTGATTTAAGGAAAGAGGCGGTTGCGCGGCTTTTAGAAATTGATTTTCCCGGCTATGCGATAGGCGGGCTTAGCGTAGGCGAGCCGGAAACCCTTATGCTTGAGATTCTTGAGGTCAGCCTCGGCCTGTTGCCCCACGATAAGCCACGGTATATTATGGGTGTAGGTACCCCGCTTGATATTTTAAATGGGGTTAGCCTCGGCGCTGATATGTTTGATTGTGTGATGCCTACCCGAAACGGGAGGAACGGCTGTGCCTTTACCAGCAAGGGAAAGCTTACCATAAGAAATGCCCGGTATGCGAAAGACATGACTCCCGTTGACCCCGCATGCGGGTGTTTCACCTGCACGTATTATACCAAGGCGTATATACGGCATCTTTTTACGATAGACGAGATGCTGGGGCTGCGGCTTTTATCCTTACATAACGTATATTTTTATATGGCACTGTTAAATAAGGCACGGCAGGCTATAGACAAAGGAAACTTTGCACAATTCAAGAAACAGTTTGAAAAAAACTATATGGAGGAATCAAAAAGCAGGCTTGAGGATTAAAAGGGATGGTCTATAACCCCTGCTTTTTTATCCTTGCATAATTTATATTTTTATAATAATCTTATAGGAATAACAAAAACGGCTATAGCGGTAGATAAATTCAAAAATCAAATATCAAAATGCAAACTGATACCGAATGAAGCGGTGTTTAATGCATTGCTTTTGCAGGTTTTTTGGATTTTGATATTTAACTTAAACAAACAACGGAGGTTTTAAATGTTAGCGTATGCACAGGCAGGGCAACAGGGACTCATGGGCAGTGTAAACCCTATTTTACAGATACTTCCTATCCTAGTGGTTTTCTTTATATTCTATTTTCTGCTGATAAGGCCCCAACAGAAAAAACAGAAAGCCGTTGAGCAGATGTTAGCCTCCGTCAAGAAAAACGATGAAGTTATCACTGTCGGCGGGATTCACGGTACCGTGGTCAATGTCAAGGATACGACCGTGGTGATAAAGGTTGACGATAATATAAAGATAGAGTTTCAGAAATCAGCTATAAGCCAAATTAAAAAACAGCGCAAGGCAGACGAAGAGACTGCAAGTTAACAATTGTGTGGTTAAGAGACTGCGCATATACAACAAAAAGGAGAAAATAGCCGATGGTACGTTCACTTAAAGTAAGAATAGGTTTCCTTATTTTTATTGTGGGTATATCCATTATCGGCGCATTCCCACCCCAGAAGAAAATAAGCCTCGGCCTTGACCTTCAGGGTGGCATGCATCTTGTCCTGCACGTAGATACCTCGGCGCTGCCTGATGAGGCAAAAAAGGACGCCGCAGACAGGGCGCTTGAGATAATAAGAAATAGGATCGACCAATTCGGCGTAAAGGAACCCCAGATTCAAAAACAGGGAATTGATAAAATAATAATCCAACTCCCGGGCGTTACCGACAGAGAAAGGGCAAAGGAGATAATCGGGAAGGTGGCGCATCTTGAATTTAGGCTTGTGTCCGAAGACGCAAAATTGCTTGAACAGGCTCTCGGCGGGACCGCTTTGGAAGGGTATGAATTAAGTAAAGTTGCCGAAGAGCCAATATTACTTGAAAAAGAAGGTGCGATAACGGGCGATATGCTTGTGGATGCGCAGGTCGGGCTTGACACCACGCGGTTTAATGAGCCCACCGTCCAATTACAATTTAACGATAAAGGCGGCAGGAGGTTTGCAAAGGTAACAGGTGAAAACGTAGGCAGGCGCCTCGCTATCGTCTTGGACGGAAAAGTGCATTCGGCACCCGTGATAAACGAAAGAATCCCGAATGGAAGAGCGATGATTTCGGGCAGGTTCAGCCAGGACCAGGCAAAAGACTTGACGATTGTGCTTCGCGCCGGCGCCCTGCCGTGTCCTGTGCGGCTTGAAGAGGAACGCACTATCGGGCCGCTCTTAGGCCAGGACTCCATAAAAGCCGGCCTTAAGGCAGCCGCAATAGGCGCTCTTGTGGTTGTAGTTTTCATGGCAGTATATTATCTTTTAGCAGGGTGGGTGGCAAACCTTGCACTTGTCCTGAACTTTATAATTTTAATGGGCACCCTGGGGCTTCTTAATATGTTTACCTTCGGGGCATTCAAAGCAACCCTTACCCTTCCGGGTATCGCCGGTATCGTTCTTTCGCTTGGTATGGCGGTTGATGCGAATGTCTTAATCTATGAAAGGATAAGAGAAGAACTTAGTCTTGGCCGCTCTATAAGGCTTGCGATTGATAACGGATACAAGAAAGCATTTTTAGCCATACTTGATTCGAACGTTACCACGATAATCGCGGCGACAATACTTTTTTACTTCGGCACAGGACCTATCAGAGGTTTTGCAATTACCCTTATCATAGGCCTTTTGGCAAGTATGTATACAGCGATAGTAGTGACCCGTATCATCTTTGATTTATTATGCCAAAACAAGAATTTTACGACTCTTAAAATGCTTAAACTCATCAAAAATACCAACATCGATTTTATAAAAAAGAGACGTATTGCGTATATCTTCTCTTTTATCATTATCGCCGGCGGTTTAACGCTTTTTTGCTTTAAACCCAATGCGGGAAAATACGGGATAGATTTTACAGGAGGGACCGTACAACAGTTTGCGTTTAAGAACGCTATAGAGATTGAAAATGTGAGAAATGCGCTCAGGGAAATAGGGTTGGGCGAGGCATCGCTTCAGCAGTTCAAAGATACCAAAGAAGTTATTGTCAGAACGTCAAAAGATGAGTCAAAACAGATTATAGATAAGTTTAAAGAAAAATTTCCCGATAATTCGTTTGATGTGTTAAGAATAGAATCTGTCGGGCCCATCGCAGGAAAAGAACTAAAGCAAAAGGCGCTATGGGCGCTCCTGTGGGCGCTTGTTTCTATAACCGTGTACGTCGGTATACGGTTTAGAAAATTCAGCTTCGGAGTGGCCGGTGTAGTAGCGCTCTTTCATGATGTTTTTATCACTATGGGCGCATTCGCAATTACGGGAAGACAGATAGACCTTCTTATTGTTACCGCTTTTCTTACCATTGCGGGTTATTCGATAAACGACACTATCGTTATATATGATAGGATACGGGAAAATCTGCGTTCGATGCGAAAGACATCGTTTAAAGATATAATAAACTTAAGCGTAAATCAGACGCTCTCAAGAACGCTTCTTACGTCTTTAACGGTTCTTATGACGGTGGTGGCATTATATATATTCGGAGGAGAGGTCTTAAATAATTTTGCGTTCGCGCTCCTCGTGGGTTTTATATCCGGCGTGTATTCGACTGTTTTTATTGCAAGCCCGCTTCTTATAGCCTGGGAGAGAAAGAAGGCATAATAACATTTAAAGAACAGGTATCAACATAAGGAGGTATGAGCTAACATGGAATCGCTTATTTTATTGTGCGCACCGGTAGGGTCTATAATTGCGCTCTTATTTGCGGCATATCTGGCATCGGTAATACTTAAGTCTGATGAGGGCACAGACAAGATGAAAGAGATTGCAAGTGCCGTAAGAATAGGAGCAAGGGCGTATCTTAAGCGTCAATATTTGGGCGTGCTTATATTTTTCGTAGTCGTGTTTTTTATACTTTTACTTTTAGTATTTAAGAACTATTTGGTTATATTTGTCCCTTTTGCTTTTTTGACAGGCGGTTTTTTCTCAGGGCTTTCCGGTTTTATAGGTATGAGCATCGCAACCCGGTCTTCAAACCGCACCGCAGCCGCTGCAGCTAAAAGCCTGAATTCCGGTTTGCGTATTGCTTTTTCAAGCGGTGCCGTTATGGGACTTACTGTCGTAGGTCTGGGGCTTTTAGATTTAAGTATCTGGTACTATTTCCTTAACTGGTATTATATAGCGCATCCCATACCGCTGGGGACTGATAAAATTACCGCTATTACCTCTACGATGCTTTGTTTCGGGATGGGCGCGAGTTCGCAGGCGCTCTTTGCGCGCGTAGGAGGAGGTATATTTACCAAAGCCGCCGATGTAGGCGCTGATTTAGTTGGGAAAGTTGAAGCAGGGATTCCGGAGGATGATCCCCGTAATCCTGCTGTTATCGCTGACAATGTTGGTGACAATGTGGGCGATGTAGCGGGGATGGGGGCCGATCTCTATGAATCATATGTAGGTTCTATCGTGGCGACATCCGCTTTGGGCGTAGCTGCCGGTTTGGGAGTTTCCGGTGTTACCGTTCCCATGGTTATGGCAGCGGTAGGAGTGGTTGCCTCGGTTGTCGGAACATTTTTTGTACGAAGCAAAGAAGAGGCAAGTCAAAAGGTCTTATTAGCCGCTTTGAGAAAAGGCGTGCTTACAAGCTCTCTTTTAGTGGCAGTGATATCATATTTTTTGATTAAATTTACCCTCGGTAGCGGGCATATGGGCATATATTGGTCAGTGCTCTCAGGCCTTGTTGCAGGCGTCTTAATCGGTTTTTCAACCGAATATTATACCTCAAGCGGCTTTAAGCCGACACGTTTCATTGCAGATCAGTCTGTTACGGGTCCTGCAACAGTCATTATAGGAGGTATTGCGGTTGGGATGATGTCAACCGCTTTTCCGGTCATTGTGGTGGGGGGTGCAATACTGCTCAGTTTCTTTTTATCGGGGGGTGCGGCAAATTTTAATGCGGGTATTTACGGCGTAGGTATTTCTGCGGTCGGTATGTTATCGACATTAGGCATAACGCTTGCCACGGATGCATACGGGCCGGTCGCGGACAATGCAGGCGGAAACGCCCAGATGTCGCAGCTGCCGCCCGAGGTAAGGAAGCGGACCGATGCGCTTGATGCGCTCGGCAATACCACCGCCGCAACAGGAAAGGGCTTTGCTATCGGTTCAGCCGCGCTGACCGCCCTTGCGTTAATCGCCGCCTACCGCGACCAGGTGGTATCTATTCATCATAAGGAACTCAATTTAAGCCTCATGAATCCCAACGTACTGGTAGGATTATTTATCGGGGGGATGCTCCCGTTTCTGTTTTGTTCGATGACGATGCGTGCGGTCGGCAGGGCTGCGGGTAAGATTGTTATAGAAGTGCGCAGGCAGTTTAAGGAAATAACCGGTCTCATGGAAGGAACCGCTAAGCCGGATTATGCACGTTGCGTTACCATTGCAACCGCTGCCGCTCAAAAGGAAATGATCATCCCTTCCCTTATGGCTATCATCGCGCCGATTTTAGTAGGTTTTTTGATAGGCATTGAGGCGGAGGTAGGGCTTCTAGCCGGTGCGACGGTTACAGGGTTTGTGCTTGCTGTAATGATGGCTAATGCAGGCGGGGCATGGGATAACGCCAAGAAATATATTGAAGAAGGCCATCACGGGGGAAAAGGTTCTTTCTCGCATAAGGCAAGCGTGGTAGGAGATACCGTAGGGGATCCGTTTAAAGATACCGCCGGGCCTTCCCTGAATATACTCATTAAACTGATGTCAATGGTATCGATAGTATTTGCTTCTTTTATTGTTAGAAACAGTTTGTTTAAATAAGGCAAGATCCAACATCTGAAAATTGTGAGGAACTATGTCTTGCGAAAAATTTCTCGAATTTCACAGGATAATACGGTGGGAGTTAAAGGAAATGCAGTATATTATTTACCCCTTGCTTTAAGCGCTCTCAAAATTTCTACAAAGAAATTTTGAGGCAAAGCTCGCCCCGAGAAATGCGTAGCATTTCCGGGACTAAGTCCTTGAAATCGCTCGCGTTCGGCAAGCGATTTCTAAGGGGGATCAATTCACACGTATCACTTAGTTCGCTATCGCTCTCTAAGTGATGTGTTCATTGAAGGAGAACGGTTATGTATGTGGTAATTGCTGGTTGCGGCAGGGTGGGTTCGGAACTCGCCAAACTTCTTTCTCAGGAAGGGCATAATGTCGTGGTTATTGATAAAGAGCAGAGTTCGTTTGGAAGGCTGGGCCAGACCTTTAACGGTATTACGCTTACAGGCAACGGCTTTGACGTAGAACTTTTGAAAGAAGCCGGGATCGAAAAAACCGACGCATTCTGCGCAGTTACCAACGGTGACAATACCAATATTATGGCAGCTCAGGTTGCAAAAAAAATCTTCAAGGTCCCAAAGGTCATCGCACGTATATATGACCCCCAGCGGGCGCATATTTATCATAAACTTGGGCTTGACGTCATAAGCGGGACGATGTTGCTTGCCGCAATGATACGCGATAAAATTATAGAGAGCCATTTTACCAGTTATCTCATAGAAAGCGGCGAACTCGGAGTAATAGAGATAAAGGTAACGGATAAATTCGCAGGAAAGAACGTCTCCGAACTCAACATACCCGGTGATTTTTTGATTGCGACTGTTCTCAAAAAGAAAAATGTTATCATTCCCGGGCCTGATACTAAACTAGAAAAGAACGATATCCTGATGGGTGTAGTAAAGACGACAAGTCTTGCAAAGATACGGGAGTTTTTCGGCCTTACATAGGCGGAGGTATAACGATGTATATCATAATTGTTGGCGGCGGAAATGTTGGGTATTATCTTGCTAAGAGGCTCATTCAAAACAAACATGCGGTAGGTATTATTGAAAAAGATAGAACATTATGCGAAAAGATAGCGAAGGAACTTAATGTGCTTGCAATTCACGGAGACGGATGCGACCCTCGCTTCCTTGAAGATGCGGGCATACAGAGGGCAGATGTAGTCGCTGCGGTAACCGGCGATGACGAAGACAATCTTGTCATCTGTCAACTGGCAAAAGAGACGTTTAATATAAGGCGGACCGTGGCACGGGTAAATGATTCACGGAATGAGCATGCATTTAATGAGCTCGGCGTAGACGTACCTATTGACTCTACCGCCATAATCGCAAAGATTATAGAAGAAGAGGTGTCGTTTAAAGATTTTGTAAACCTTATGACTTTTAAAAGGGGAAAACTTGCGATTGTAAGAGTGGATTTGACGGCAGAATCCCCCATATGCAACAAGCAGGTTATGGATATTAAACTACCGGGAGATTCGGTATTGGTATCCATTATCAGGGGAGAAGATGTAATTATACCCAAGGGAACCACCGTTCTTCAAAAACGAGACGATATTATTGCACTTACCACCATAGAGAACGAGCAGCAACTTCTCGATGCGCTTATCGGAAAGTTAGAATAATAACACTGATTTTTTTCAATCCCGCTTAAACATGTGCATGCGTATAAGATAAGAAGGTATTTATTCAGTTAACTCCTGAGGCGTTAGTATGAAGTTGTTCTATGAGTTAAAAAATACAATTGTCGGCATAGCGGTTGAGTTGTGTTATATTGGCCTGCTTCTTGTGCTTGCATACCTGATTGCCTATCTTTTTTCTATACTATCTTAGATGATACAAAAACCTTCTCTGCAGGATATACACGTAATAATCTTTAACCTGGGCAAAATAATATTTGCACTGGGTGTCCTTATGGTCATACCCCTTCTTACCGCTCTGGGCTTTAGGGAATGGGAACCGATGTGTGATTTTTTAATAGGGATTATTATATCGCTTATTATCGGTATTCTTTTTATAAAAGTATTTCGCACCAAGGAAGATTTAAAGTGGCTTCACGGGATGGTAGTGACCGCACTCGCCTGGATTATTGCGATGGTTCTGGGGGCCATACCGTTATATTTGTCGGGACACTTCGGTTGTTTTCTTGATGCCTGTTTTGATGCAATGAGCGGTTTTGCAACTACCGGACTTACGCTTATCAATGATATGGACCATCTCTCGTATGCCCACAATATGTGGCGGCATCTTATTATGTTTATCGGCGGACAGGGGATAGTTGTGGTTGCGCTTGCCTTTCTTATGAGCGGTGCAAGCGGGGCGTTCAGGATGTATGTAGGAGAGGCGCGCGACGAGAAGATACTTCCCAATGTTATCCAGACCGCGCGGTTTATCTGGTTTGTAAGTATCGTCTACTTGATTCTGGGTACGCTCTCACTTGCTATAGTGGGGCTATTAAACGGAATGCCGCTTGTCAACTCCATTTTTCATGGGATGTGGATTTTTATGGCAGCATTTGATACCGGCGGTTTTGCCCCGCAGTCGCAAAATATCCTTTACTACCATAGCCTGCCTTTTGAGGTTGTGACTATATTTATTATGCTTTTAGGCTCAATAAACTTTAAGCTTCACCACGCGTTGTGGACAGGTAACCGCAAAGAAATCTATAAGAACATAGAGACCATTACGCTCTTTATTACCATAATGGCCACCTTTGCCGTTACCGCATTTGGCCTTTATAAGTTTAATGCATATCCGGAAGTGCTTACCATGTTCAGGAAAGGTTTTTATCAACTGGTGTCCGGCCATACGGGTACGGGCTATATGACGCTCTATGCAAGGCAGTTTATTCATGAATGGGGTACTATCGCGATGGTCGGAGTAACTATTGCAATGGCATTCGGCGGGAGCGCGTGTTCTACTACAGGCGGTATAAAAGTATTGAGGATAGGCCTGTTAGCCAAGGCGCTTAAGCAGGATATAAAGCAATTTTTGGTGCCCGAATCTACCGTTGTCATACAGAAGTTTCATCATATCAGGGATATCATATTGAACGATAAACAGATACGCTCGGTTTTTTTGATTACCTTAAGCTATCTTTTATTATACGGGCTTGGTACCCTCGCGGGAATTTTCTGCGGCTATCCTCTGCTTGACTCGCTTTTTGAATCTACTTCTGCGGCGGCAAATGTCGGTTTGTCATGCGGCATAACGCTCCCCACGATGCCGGCACTTTTAAAAGTAACGTATATAATTCAGATGTGGGCAGGAAGGCTTGAATTCATCTGTATATTTGTGTTGATCGGTTTCTTAATATCCATATTCAGAGGAAAATGATTAGAATATCAAATATCAAAAATCAAATATCAAAATTATGTATCATGACCCTTACTCGTCAAATTAAAAGAGTAAGTATCCCGTGTTTACTAATTTTTAAATTTTTGTCCGTCATTTTGGTTTCAGGATTTTTGTTTTTGCATTCCAATTGTTATGGCGAATCGGTTTCGTCGCAGGAACTAATAGAAAATGCAAAGCTCTATAACGGCAAGGAAGTACTATTTCAGGGGGAAGTTATAGGAAATGTGATGCAAAGGGGTAAGTATAGCTGGGTTAATATACACGATGGCAAGAACGCGCTCGGTATTTTTGTAAAAAATGAAATTATATCTGGTATAGTTTTTAAGGGGGATTATGGCCATAAAGGCGATATAGTAGCGGTCGAAGGGATTTTTCACAGGGCATGCAGCATGCACGGGGGGGACTTAGATATACATGCCACTAAAATCACTAAAATAAAAGACGGTACTACTATTAGGCATGTACCTCACCCCGCAAAAATAAAGATAGTATTATGGCTCGGCCTTATTCTGATTTTTTCTGTTATAGTGATGATAATCAAGCGATAGTATAATGAAGATGAGTAAAAGATTACGACGTTATTTTTTTGCCGGCCTTGCGGTAACCCTTCCCATAGTCATTACCTGTTATATCCTTTTTATATTTTTTAGATTTGCCGATAATTTGTTAGGCAAGTATATAAATAAATTTTTGAAGGATGTATTAGGATATGGCATCCCCGGGATCGGGCTTGTCATAGGTATACTATTTGTATTATTCGTCGGCATCATCACCACTCATTTCATAGGAAAAAGATTAATTCCTTTGCTTGAGAGATGGTTTTCAAGACTTCCTTTTGTAAGTCTTATCTACCCCTCCGCAAAGCAGATGGTAAATGTCCTTTTTTCGAAAGAGAACCTCCCCTTTAAGAAGGTAGTTATGATTGAATACCCCAGAAAAGGACTGTATTCAATCGGTTTTGTTACAAATGAAGGCATAGAAGAGATAAAAGCCAAAACCTCTAAGGATATGTTAACCGTTTTTCTTGCGTCCACCCCGAATCCCTTAACAGGTTATTTTGTTCTTGTCCCGAAAGAAGAGGTCATTTTTCTTGATATGAATGTCGAAGAAGCCATAAAACTTCTCGTATCGGGGGGTATTATTTATCCGCAAAGGACCGCCAAATAAAGTAAAATGAGAAAAACCTGGAATGTAAAAACAGGCGATGGGGAAGTAACAAAAGCACTCATAAAAGAATTATCCATAAGCCCGATATTGGCAACCCTGCTCGCCAACAGGGGCATTACAACCGCAAAAGAAGCATCCGTATTTCTTAATTCAAAACTTGAGGATCTGCACAGCCCGTTTCTTTTTAAGGATATGGACAAGGCGGTAGAGAGGATTAAGAGGGCGCTTACCAAAAATGAAACGGTTTTAATTTTTGGCGATTATGACGTAGACGGTTTAACGGCAACGGCGCTCTTGGCAACGATATTTTCCCAGATGGGCCTTACCGTATACACCTATATACCCGATAGGCTCCAGGAAGGATATGGATTAAGCAAAAAATCCGTTAGTTTTGTAAAGGAAAAAAAGATTTCTCTTGTCGTGACGGTAGATTGCGGCATAAGCAGTTTTAGTGAAGTTGAGCTTTTGCGCCAGATGGATGTAGACGTGATTATTACGGACCATCACCAGCCGCTCGACGGTAGGTTGCCAGATGCATACGCGGTTATAGATGCCAACAGAAAAGATTGTACCTATCCCTTTAAGTATCTTTCCGGCGTAGGGGTTGCGTTTAAATTGGCAGAAGCGGTATGCGGCAGATTTTTTAAGGAACATCTTGATTTTGTATGCCTGGGGACAGTTGCAGACGTGGTCCCTCTCGTAGGCGAAAACAGGATATTTGCAAAAAACGGACTTGGCTATTTGCATGATACGGGAAAAATCGGGATCAGATCCCTGATTGAAGCAAGCGGCCTATCAGACAAAAAAATCAATGAAACCCATATAGGATATATTCTGGGCCCTCGTATTAATTCAACGGGAAGGCTTAGTTCTCCTACCACATCCTTAAAACTTTTGTTGACGGATTCTAAAAGTGAAGCCCAGCAACTTGCTGTGATGCTGAATTCGGAAAATTCTATGCGGCAGACAATAGTCGAAAAAATTTTAAGAGAAGCCTTATTAAAAATAGAAAAAGAGGTAAATTTTAAATACCATCGTATTATTGTCCTGGATGGTGAAGGATGGCATCAGGGCGTGATAGGTATTGTGGCCTCACGGGTCGCCGAGAGATTTTCGAGGCCTACTATCATAATATCTTCCACCAACGATATATGCAAGGGTTCAGGCAGATCTATCGGTAATTTTCACCTCTTTGAAGCAATATGCCGGTGCAAAGAGTTGCTCTGTGAATATGGAGGGCACAAGAGGGCAGCGGGTTTCAGTATCCCCCGCAAAAACATAAGGTTATTTAAAGATATGATAAATGCAATAGCGACCGAAGACCAAGATGTGGGCGACTTTATTCCAAAATTAGATATAGATATGGAGCTGGGATTTGATATGCTTACGCCTGAGCTTATCGAAGAGCTTCAGGATCTGGCTCCTTTCGGGGAAGAAAATCCGGCACCTTTATTCCTGAGCAAAAATCTTGTGTTAAAAACCAACATTCAGCAATTCGGTAAATCTAATATAAAGGTAGGACTTTGCCAGGGGAATATTATCCATGAGGCAATCGGTTTTGGCTTATTGGAGCATATGCCTTCCCTGGTTAAAAATGATAGGGTGGATTTAGTATATCAGCCGGTTATTAATAACTTCAGAAATGAAAAAACCCTTCAGCTAATAATAAAAGATATACACTACTAAAATTTTTTGAAGGGCGTTAAATGACTTTTTTGATTTTTCCTAATGTTATGCAGTCGGTGCAAACCTTTATGGTTTTGACAGAACCCTTAACAATGGCTTTCACTTTATGAAGATTCGGATAGAATACCCTGGCAGTTATCCCGGTTATCTTTTTTCCGACGCCGCCTTTCTTTTTAGCAAGACCCCTTCTTTTAATACTTCTGCCTGCCGCCGTCTTTTTACCGCAATAAAAACATACTCTTGACATTATGCCATCTCCATAGTTTTGGGTATATTATCATATCATAAAAAAAATAGCAAGGATAAATTTATCCCGCACGCAGTCCCGCTTTGCGGGACGGGCGGTCTTTCGCTCCATGAGCCTGTGCCATATGGCACGAGACCGAAAAGTCAGAAACCACGGCTGTTAAGCCGTGGAGCTTCATAAGAACGTTATGAAAAATTCTTTATATGAATCTGCGCAGTATGTAAAGGGTGTAGGGCCGCATAAATATACGTTACTTAATAAATTAGGTATGTATACTATATATGACCTTTTGACATATTTTCCTTTTCGTTATGAAGATAGGGGCAATATTAAACCGATATCCGAGCTCATCACCGGCGAAGCTCAGACGCTCAAAGGTGAAGTCCTTGCACTAAGGCTGATTAAGACAAAATACAAGAAGATGTATCTCTTTGAAATGGCGGTGGGCGATAAAACCGCCACTATCTATGCGACGTGGTTTAATCAGCCGTATATGCGCAGATTCTTCAAGGTGGGGGACCATATCATACTCTACGGAAAGGTTGAGCGCTACGGAAAACTTGGTATTATCAATCCCGAGTTCGAACTTATTGAAAAAGATGATACCAAAACAATTCATGCAGGCAGGATAGTCCCTATCTACCATATGGGGGAGGGGGTAAAGGGGCGCTTCCTTCGTTCGATTATAAAGAAGGCACTCGATCAATACGGTGCGCATGTTGAGGATTGTACCCCTCCTTTTATCAGAAATAAACATCATCTTACCGGTCTGGGCGTTGCGCTTAAGGATATACATTTTCCCCAAAACTTTGTTGTGCAGGAGGCTGCACGGCGCAGACTTGTGTTTGATGAATTTTTCTTCTTCGAGGTTTCGCTTGCAGTAAGAAAATGGAAATTAAAGATTGCGCCCCAGGGCATAGCCCATAGCGTCAAAGGTCCTCTCACAGAAGAATTTTTAAAAACACTTCCCTTTGAATTGACGGATGCCCAAAAAAAAGTACTTAGTGAAATTACGGGCGATATGTCTTCGGCAAAGGTTATGAATAGATTGCTCCAGGGCGATGTCGGCTCCGGCAAGACAGTGGTGTGTGCCTATTGCATGATAGCGGCAATTCAGAGCGGCTATCAGGCGGTCCTCATGAGCCCGACGGAATTATTAGCCGAGCAGCATTTCAATACTATAAAAGAGTTTACGAAAAGTTGTAATATAAAAATCGGAATTTTGGTGAGCAGCCTTCCGAAAAAAGAAAAAGAGTCTATCAAAGAAATGATACAAAAAGGGACTTTAGACATAGTCATCGGTACCCACGCCCTTTTACAGGAAAATATAGAATTTAAGAAATTAAGCCTTATCATTATCGATGAGCAGCATAAATTCGGAGTCAAACAAAGAAACCTTCTTAAGCAAAAAGGGGTAAATCCCGATATGCTGGTAGTGAGTGCTACCCCCATACCAAGGACGTTGGCCCTTACGCTATACGGCGATTTGGATATCTCTATTATAGACGAACTCCCGAAGGGAAGAAATGTGGTTAAGACGTTTGTTATTGACGAGAGCCAAAGGACGAACGCCTATGAAGTAATACGTAATGAAATAAAAGAAGGCAGGCAGGGTTATGTCATATATCCCCTGGTTGAGGAGTCGGAGGTTTTAGAACTGAAAGCGGCAAAAAAAATGCTGGGGCATTTTAGAAAAGAGGTGTTTCCGGATTTGCGAATAGGGCTTATACACGGGAAGTTAAATAAAGACCAAAGAGACCGGGTGATGAATGAATTTAAAATGCACAGCCTTGACCTGTTGGTTTCAACAACGGTCATCGAGGTCGGCATTGATATACCCAATGCAACCTTTATGCTTATTGAGCATGCCGAACGGTTCGGTTTAAGCCAGTTACATCAGATGAGGGGCCGGATTGCGCGCAGTCCCTACGAGGGTACGTGTATACTGCTTGCCAATATGGAGACGGATGAATCTAAGGCAAGGCTTACGGCGCTTACCAATACGACGGACGGATTTACCATAGCCGAGGAAGATTTAAAATTACGAGGGCCCGGAGATTTTTTTGGGCTAAAACAGCATGGTTTTCCCGAGTTTAAAATAGCAAATCTTGTTTCTGATGCGGCGTTATTACATTGTGCAAGGCGGGAGGCGTTTGAAACAGTACGGGACGACCCCGCTTTTAAAAAGAATCCGAACCTTAAACTCGAGTTAATAAAAAGATTCGGCGACGGGATTAAACCCTACCTTTAGGCACAGTGGCCGTGTCTACGAACAAATGAATGCGCGCGATAAGGCGGGTAGCTAAAAATATGCCATGGGTAAAAAAACTTAAAGAGCGGTGAGCAAAAATGAGAATATTGGGCGGAGAAGATAGTTCGCGGTTAATCAAAGTGCCAAAAATAGAAGGGATAAGGCCTACTAATAATAGGGCAAGGAAGGCCCTCTTTGATATTTTACAGCAAGAAATAACCGGGATAGACGTGCTTGATCTATTCAGCGGAAGCGGGGCCATCGGTCTTGAGGCTATAAGCAGAGGGGCCAGTAGTGTGTGTTTTGCAGAAAAAGAAGAGGCCTGCCTTGATGTGATATATGAAAATATACGGCAACTGGGTTATGACAACAAAACATGCGTGTTAAGGGGTGATGTATTTAAGGCGTTAAAGCACTTAGATAAAGAGAAAAGAAAATTTGACATAATTGTAATGGATCCGCCCTATAGGAGCGGACTTGCGAAAAAGGCGTTGCTTAAAATTTCAACTTATGATATCATCAAACCTTCCACTTTGATTGTAGTGGAACATAACAGAAACGAAGATCTGCCTCCGTTACTGGGAAACCTTCGAGCGTATAAAAAATCTTTTTATGGCGATACCGCTCTTTCGTTCTATAAAATAGAAGGTTTAAAATGAAAAAAAATATTGCCGTATATGCGGGCACTTTTGACCCCATCACCTATGGTCATATTGATTTGATAAAAAGGGCACTCAGGATTTTTGACCGTGTGATTGTTGCAGTTGCTCATAACCCTGCGAAAGGTACCTTGTTTTCGGCAAGAGAACGTGTAATCATGATTAAAAAGGCGACAAGCGGACTAAAAAATCTGAGTGTCGAAGATTTTGACGGACTCCTTTTGGACTATGTAAGAAAAAGGGGCTCTTCTGTTATTATAAGAGGTCTTCGCATGATATCGGATTTTGAGTTTGAATTTCAGATGGCGCTTACCAATAGAAAATTGAACGATACTGTTGAAACCATATTTATGATGCCGAACGAGTCATTTTCGTATCTTTCTTCCAGGCTGATAAAGGAAGTGGTGGCACTTGGGGCAGATGTAAAAAAATTCGTTCCTGCGTTTGTCAAAAGCGAGCTTAAAAGAAAACTTCTTCCTTTGAAAAAAAATAAAGGTGGAAACGGAACATGTCTATCGTAGATAAAGATATACTAAAGACCATAAGGGAAAAAGCTAAAAAAGTTAAAGCCAGAATTGTGCTTCCGGAGGCCTTGGAGCCGAGAATACTGAACGCCGCAGCCATTATACACCGCGAAGGTATCGCCCAGCTTATATTGCTCGGTAAAAAAGAGCTGATAGAAGAAAAAGCAAGGACATTATCGCTGTCTATAGAGGGTATTACTATAATTGACCACCTGGACGATGCGTATATAACTGAATATACAGAAGGGTATTATGCGCTCAGGAAACACAAAGGCATAACTATAGACGAGGCACAAAATACTCTTAAAAATCCCGTATATTTTGCCGCCATGATGGTCAGAAACCAAAGAGCCGACGGTTTTGTTGCAGGGGCGAGTTTTACCACTCATGATGTGGGACGTGCGGCAATACACTGTCTTGGAATAGCGAGAGGCATTGAAACTGTTTCAAGCGCTTTTATTATGATTGTACCGATAGATGAAAGGAAATCAAGGCTTTTGATATTTGCCGACTGCGGTATCGTACCGGATCCTACCGCAGGAAAACTTGTTGATATTGCGAAATCCGCAAGTCGTCTGCTCGCAGATTTATTCGATATACCGCCGAAAGTCGCACTCTTAAGTTATTCCACAAAAGGCAGCGGTGTCGGTGATTCGGTGAATAAAGTGAGAGAGGCAACGAATATTCTAAAACAGGAAGAACCGTCACTTATGGTAGACGGAGAATTACAAGCAGATGCGGCATTAGATGAAAAGGTAGCTATGATAAAAGCTCCCGCTACGGTTATCAAGGGGGATGCGAATATCCTAATATTTCCTAATCTTGATGCCGGGAATATCGCGTATAAACTTATCCAGAGACTTGCATGCGCAGATGCGCTCGGACCGCTGCTTTTAGGGCTTAATTTTCCGGCGAGCGACCTTTCCAGAGGTTGTTCCGTGAATGAAATAGTCGATATTGTGTCCGTCACATCCCTGCGGTGCGGATGTAAGAGGTGTTAATTGTCTGTATTAAGATGTAAATGTCAAAAATTTTAGTAGTTAACTCCGGAAGTTCTTCCGTTAAATTTCAGCTCTTTGAAATGAAGGCCCGTGCGCATTATCTTTTATGCAAAGGTATGGCTGAAAGGATAGGAGAGCAATCTTCCTACGTAGTATACCAAAAAGCTAACCATACCATCCGACGTTCCGTATATATAAAGAACCATAGGCAGGCAATAGGATATCTCGTAGCAATGTTACAGGATACAAAAATCGGTGTTATAGAAGATATAAATGTTATACAAGGAATAGGCCATAGAGTAGTTCATGGAGGAGAAGAGTTTAAAGCCCCCTGCATTATACATCCTGCGGTAATAAAGAGACTTACTAAATATATCGAACTTGCCCCGCTTCATAATCCCCCCAATATAGAGGGGATTAAGGTTTGCCATGAACTGTTTCCCGAACTTCCGCAGGTAGCTGTTTTTGATACGTCGTTCTATCACACCATTCCTGACTACGCCTATATGTATGCGCTCCCGTATAGGTTTTATAAAAAACATCTTATAAGACGTTATGGCTTTCATGGCACCAGTCACGGTTTTGTGGCGGGCGAAGCGGCAAAAATCCTTAAAAAGCCTTTGCATAAACTTAGGCTCATAAGCTGCCACCTCGGCAACGGGGCAAGTATTACTGCGGTAAAATTCGGCAAGGCCGTTGATACAAGCATGGGGTTTACACCTCTTGAAGGTTTGATTATGGGGACCCGTAGCGGCGATATAGATCCGTCCGTTATATTCTATCTCGAAAGAAAACTCAAATACTCCAGTAAAACAATCAATGAAATATTAAATAAGCACAGTGGTCTTCTTGGTATATCGGGTATAAGCAATGACATGCGAGATCTTATGCAAAAATACAAAACCTCGCAGCGGGCACGGCTTGCGGCAGAGATGTTTATATACCGAATAAGAAAATATATAGGTGCGTATGCCGTAGTTCTCGGTAAGGTTGATGCAATAATATTTACAGGCGGCATAGGTGAGAACCAGCCTTTTATAAGACGAAAAATATGCGAGGGTCTTTCACATATTTTAAATAACGAATTCATAAAATTTTTAGTAATACCTACGAACGAAGAGTTGATGATAGCAAAAGCCGCATATCGCCTTGTAAAAAGCCCCCACAATATGAATATGCGTATAGGTAGATACATATGAAGATTAAGGTACATGAGATTTCCGGCTCAGGCCTTCTCTTGAGCGAAACGTTTGATGCGGTGGCATGGGAACTGCAGAGAGATGATATAAAATTTGATGAACCTATAAAAGTAAATGCCTTTGTTATCAAAGACAAGGAGAATATCTCTATAGACGCAGGATTTACTTCAACTATTATCTTGACCTGTTCTCGGTGTCTAAGAGAATTTAAAATGCCGCTTGCGAAAACAGTAAAGTTATTTTTTCAATTGAAAGGCGAACATATAATAGATATTAGTAATGATATCAGAGAAGAGATTTTTCTGGATTATCCTATAAAGATTTTATGTGCTGATGATTGTAAGGGTCTGTGCCAGCGATGCGGCAAAGATCTTAACGAAAGATCGTGCAACTGTAACGTTTAAAAATAAAGAGGAGGATTATTATGCCGTTACCAAAAAGGCGACATACAAAAACAAGACGCGATAAAAGCAGAACTCATCAGAGGCTTAAAACGAACAGTTTGTCCATATGTCCACAATGTAAGACGCCTAAAATGCCGCACAGGGTGTGTCCTGTCTGCGGGTATTATAAAAAGACCAAGTATATTGAGTTTAAAGACGAAACAAAAGAAAAAAAACAATAGGTTTAAGTAAAACACTCTATTTTTT
>JAZDNB010000012.1:0-47185 GCA_043800345.1 Candidatus Omnitrophota bacterium | reverse complement strand
TATGAAATACACCTTCTTCTAAATATATCCTAGCTACCCTGGGCATAAATAGCTCCTAATCATTTTATACCTACCAACAAACAAGGAGACTATATCAAATAAGTATTATTGTGTCAATAAAATAGAACCGTCCCTATTTCCATAAGTAATGGAATAAGGGCCTCCAGGCGCTCTTCGGTAAAGTTATGCCCAATTTCAATGGCATTCAATCCTGCCTCTTTTATTTCCAGGAGCATTTCTTTTACATCAGGGCGAGTCTTAGAATTCCAGGAAGTAGAGATGGCGAACATATTATTTAAAGTTCTTTTCCTAGAAAACGGCGTGCAAATTTTAAGCGCAGTTTAGGGGTAGGGGTAATCAGGGGACACAATACCTATTTGCCTTTCTTTTTGCGCCCCGCTCTCTTCTTCTGAAGATTAAAAAAAGAAAAGAGAAGGGTCAGCCCTCGAATCTCGAAATTAATGCTTCAACCTCTCACCTCAACCCTTGTCGCGCCTCATCTCACCTTCTATTTTTATTCCGTCATATTCGTTCGGAATGATTTTTTCACAAAGAAGTAGCTGGTTTGTCGGAGGCAGCAATGTGCTTTTTTTGCACATTGCTTTTTTCTTTGTCATTACTAGATAAATAACGTTTAGTTTGGTTTGGGTAACCCTAAAAAATCCAATGGAATCTCATTAAAAAAATAATAACATCCGACTGATTTGACATAGTCCAGGACATCTTTATATTCTTTCTTCTTGAAATAGTCACTTAGAATATAAACATATTTGACTTCTATGCCCAAAGGAGCAAAGAGTTTTTTATACTGTTGGTTTCTGAAATTACAAGCCTGCAAATCTTCATAAACAAAACGCGTGTTTTCCTGAGATTTACGTTCTATGATGTGAAGGACATTATCTTTTGTAGACAGGATTGCTTCGTCCGGCAATAATTTTCTGGAAAGTATCTTTGAATAGTCGATTTTATATGGTTTTAGTATTTTCTTATAGAGCTCATTGCCTTGATAATATTCGAAGGTTTTCATTTAAATTACCTTGTATTTTCCTTTTCCCAAAAATTCCAGGTAGTCTTTGTCTCTTAAAAACTGGAGTTGCTGCCTAATTTTATCTTTTATATGCTTATTGTCAGGATGCTTTAGCTGTAGGTTTTTTTCAAAAGAATAGATCTCATCTATCGAGAATAGCTTTTTTCCTAAGATATCGACACAATTCATTATATCTAGAATCCATCCTTTTGCACTGAGCTTTGTTTCTTCTCTGAGAAAAAGTGTTTTTCGCCAGGTTTCAAGTACTACTTTCTTTGACCTAATCTTTTTATCCTTGATTAAAAATATTTTTCCTGTTTGGGGGATTTTTTGTAGAAGGATATTGCAGCCGACCCATCCAGCTCTGCGAGCATCCGGCGCTAAGGGCTTTCTCTTTTCTATTATCTCGGGAATAAAGAAATGTTTTGGTATAACCAGGAAATTTGAGACCTCTAATGCGCCCAAGCCGTAACTGAGAAAGAAAAAATTCGGGTTATGGCTGCTTCTGAGGCGCTCCAGCATTGTTTTGTATGCGCCGTCGAGAATTTTAGGGCCGATATTGTCCTTTTTGCTTTTTAGTTCGTACTGTTCTGGACAGATAGTGCAATGAAAGTCGGCTACGGGTTGATTGTTTTGGTACTTGCTTATGGGTGAGCCACAGGACGGGCAATAAATATTGTTGTTCGCCCAATTTTCGGTTAGGACTCTAATTTTCTGTGAAGGGCTCTTGTAGGAATTTATCAGGGTTTTATTAAATGATAAGTTCATTTTATCTTCTGGATAAAGTTATTTTACACCTCGATATTTAGCTAATCAGGGGACATACTACCTATTTGTCTTTCTTTTTGCGCCCCGCTCTCTTCTTCTGAAGATTTGAAAAAGGGGTCAGCGCTCTTTTTTATAGCTTCTTTGGCCTTCCTTTCTCGGTGTCAGACCTAAAATTAGACAATATTTTAATCATAGTTCTATAGCTTTAAAACACACAAGGCAATCCCCTTTTTACAGCGGTTCTATTTTATCCTAATCCTATTTCGCCACTCTGACCCCTTATTTCTTTATGACCCCTTATTTCTTAACACTATTTGCTATCCCCTTCTAATAAATTTAATAATTCTTTCGCACAATAAACTTTCCCGCGCTGTTTATCGGTAATTTCAACTAAAATATTTGCTTTCTTAAGCTTTTCGATTGCAGCTTTAGCAGTATGAAAAGAAGTATTGAGCTTTGTCGCTGCTCTTGGAATGCTCACATAAGGATTCTTGAACAATTCATCGAGAAGTTTGGTTACATAGATGCTTGTCCGCTTCTCTTGAATTCGATTACGATAATTTTCTAATAATTTAAGTATTGCCCTTGAATTTTTTTCGGCATCCTTTGACTGAGTCACAATGGCTCGCAAGAAGAACTTTATCCATTCTTCCCATTCACTTCTTTGACTTACAGTGATAAGCCGATCATAATACTCGTTTCGATATTTTTCAAAGAAGGCACTCAAATAAAGCATGGGATAACTAAGAAATTCTCTCTCGCACAGAAAAAGAGTAATCAACAACCGCCCTATTCTACCGTTCCCATCTAAGAATGGGTGGATAGCTTCAAACTGATAATGGATTAATGCACATTGTATTAATCCCGGGATATTGTCCCTTTGATGCAAGAATTTCTCCAATTCTCCCAGAGCTTCATGCATTTCACGGACTGGCGGCGGAATAAATACCGCATCATTTAATGTACATCCCGCAGGTCCTATCCAATTTTGACTCCGACGAAATTCACCGGGAGTTAAATGTTCTCCCCTCACATTTTTCATAAGAATTCCGTGGATTTCTCGAATAAGACGCAAGCATATTGGCAGTTCTTTTAATCTCTTAAGGCCATAATCCATCGCCTTAACGTAATTTACTACTTCTAATATATCCGTTTTTTGAGCCTCAGCTTTTTGCTCTTCTTTTCGAGCTGCTTCGAAATAAAACAAGTCTGAAAGAGAAGTCTGGGTACCTTCTATCTTTGAACTCAACACAGCTTCCCTTCTCATATAAGGAACAATCAGTAAATTCGGATTTGGCAATAATGCTCCTACACCATTAAGATTTCCTAAGTGGCGGTTAGCCTCGGCTAATAAATTAATCAGTTCAGTTGAATACCGAAGCTCGGGAGGTAAGGGGTTAGGAAAAAATGCGGAATAATCTCTATCGGTTTTTATGATTCTTCCGGATCTAGTACTTTTGAAATTATTTTTATCCATATCGTTTCTTTTAAATTTGTTGTTTAGTTATTGAAGGCAGCTTCAATTATAAAACACCTAATTGAAGAAATCAAGCATTTTCTTCAATAATAAACTTGTCTGATGAACCTTATTGCAATAAGTTGAAACAAAAAAAGCAATCCCCTTTTTTAGAGAATTGCCTTAGTAATCTATCTTATTTTAAACTCATAACCACTCCTTTGCGGCATTATGATTACTCTTGACAAATTAATTTCAATGTTGTATATTTTAAATGAATCACGATGAGAGGCTATCCAAAGGGTTCGTCCCGCGGAATGCCTCTTTTTTATTTATACTCTAACTTACCTTTTAAATCATTCATAAAAGCCATATCGGGAGTAAATTTTCTCAAAAGCGAAGAGAATTCATGCCTATTCGGAACTATAAGTTTCTTTAATTTATTTTGCCTTTTAAGATATTCAATAAGACAATGAAAATCACCGTCTCCTGTAATAATAACCGCCCGGTCATAATTGGAATATTCTACCATCGCATGAAGTACCAGCTCGGCATCAATATTGCCCTTTATTTTTCCGTCAGATAAATACAGAGTTGGCTTGAAAATTAAAATGTACCCATATTTCTGTAATGATGTATATAGGCTTTCATTGGTAGGAAGGTAGCCGATAAAAATAAAGTCCTTGGTAACCTTATATTTATCTTCTAAGTACTTTCGGAATCTTTTAAAATCAAGTTTCCAGCCCTGCTCTTTAATGGAAAGATTTAGATTCTGCCTATCAATAAACGCGTAATTATTCACGCTTAATCCTTTTAGCCAAATAAGGCAATAATTATGCTTCTAAATCTGCCTTTAATTAGCTCATTTACATTTTATAACCACGCCTTTGTGGATTACGTCTAAATCATAGTACTTTAACTACAAATCGTCAATCTTAAAAAGATTACTCAATCCCAAAATTTACTGTCTTTCGTCCCTCGTCCTTCATGTCTCGTCTTGCAAGCGCAGTATAGCGCAGCATGTCTAATTCTAGCTAAAAAAATACCTGTCCCCACTTCTTAGATTTGCTAATGCAAATCTGTGGGGATCGGATAAATGAGAAATTTTTAGCTGTTTTGAATTAGACGCTTTTTCCATCGTCTTTCGTCCGTCGTCTATCGTCTTTCGCATTTACTACGAGCTACGCTATTGCCTTATTATTGCCCAGATCTCTTTGAGCTTCTGCTGCCAGGATTTGGTCCTTTTTAAAACAATCCGCTGTTGCGTCTGACTTGGCAGCTTATCAAAAAACTCCTTAACTCTTGGGTATTGTTCTTTAGGAATCTCAATACGTTTATGCTTGGCTACTTCATGGATTGTTACCTTGTCCTTATCCCGTTTGAATTCTCTTTTCACGCTAAAGAAGCCAATGTCTTTTTCTATATTGCCCGGTATTGAAAGAACCCGGAATCCCTTGGGTATCTGATAGGTAGTTATGATCTCATCACAAGTATCTCCTGGGTAAAATATGGGATTCTCTCTTTTATCTTTGGTGAACTCAATGTCCCTTTCATAGCCAGCAATATCGAGGATTATCATGCCATCACTAACCAGATATGCATCGCGCTGCCTTACTTTAAGATAACTTTTTAGTCGTCCATATCTGCTATCAAAATTCTCCCAACGGCGCTCAAGGACCTCTCCACCATCCGCTAACATCGCATTCAAGCGTTGATAAAAATCTTCTCTCTGCGTATTATCGAGGCCCTTTAACTTTTCTCTTGTATCGATAGAAGTATCCAAGGGCCAAAAAGAATTTATTTCAGATAAAGCTGACCCATCGGAATTTATTACAGTGTTTATATCTCTTCTGGTAGACATCCTCTCTTCGGGGAAAATAGGCAATCTTCCAAACTTTCCGCCGTCTGCAGTAATAACAAACATATAAGCGTTCTGGAAATAAAGCGGGTATTCTCCGATATCGTATCCCTTAAGCTGAGGATCCACATAGAAACTTTCCCCTTTTTCGTCTTTGACTAAAACTATAGCGTGGTCAAATAATGTGGGGATGGGTAAATCATACTTTGGATCGGTAATGGAAAATTCATCCCGGAATAATGCAACGTTTGACTCAATGCCGGCAACTTTAAGCATAGCTACACAGAGAAGCGAAAGATCTTTGCAGTCGCCGTATTTATTCTTAAAAACCTCATCTGTCGGGTGCGGCTCTAACGAATGTGGGCCTAACGACATCGAAACATACCGGAAGTTATCCTGGATATATTCTAAAACGGCCCTTGTTTTATCTTTTGCGGTCGTTTTATCTTTTAAAACTTTCTTTGCGGCTTCTTCTATTTGGCTGTTTATCCTGAGATTCTTTTGTACAAGTGCATAGAACCAATCGGATATATTACTCCAATTCTGAATTGATGAAAATTCTGCAGCGCTGGTAACATTCTCCGGAGTCGGCGGAGGAAGGTAATCTTCGGTTTCGGCAGCTTCATACATATTTTTCAGATGCCACGAATATGTTATTGTAGAAGCGTTTTCGGTTATTGTGGGCTCATAGTCAAGATTAAATGCTTTATATTGTATTTTGAGTTTCTTGGGCCACGTTATAGTAAAATTGATTTCTTTGGTGGGTATGGCAAAATCAAAATCGAACAAATACCAAAATGCATCCTTCATTGGAAAGCCTTGCGAAACTTTGGTAATCTCGCGCTCTATCACTGATCCGACATTAACTTCCGGCAGAGTGATGATTTTTATCATCGAATCGGAATATATAGGGTAGCCGTCGTAGCTTTTAAGATCTTGAATTTTTGAGTATTTGTGCTTTTTGCCATCCGGCGTAATACTATAGGCCTGCTCCACTATTATCTTATCTCTTCCCTTATCATAATCTAATTGTACTTCACCCCAATCTCTCGCTTCTTCTTTTAATATTTTTGTCCTTTGATGCACCTTAGACACATAAGACCAATCATCATTTACTGTTATATTTACATCAAAAAGCAGAAATATCGCATCTTTATCTTTGTGTTGCTCTTCAAAAGAAACAGCTTCTTTCTGTTCTGCGCCAAAAATTAAACTTTGTGCTAATAAAATAAAACTGACTACGCTGATAAATAAAATGTTTTTCTTCATGTAAGCCTTCCTAAATATTCACCCCATAAACTCTCCATCGCCTCTGTGGCTTTAAGAGGTAACTTAATATCAGCCAGGGATGAAATCGCGGTTTCTTCGGGGTTTATTTCAATAATGGGCTTCCCCCTTCTTTTTGCTATCCGAATTGGGTCCTGGATATAAGAGAATACACTGGTTGTGCCTATTGAGAAATAGATATCAAACCCCTTATGCATTTCTTCGAAAATGACGCTCACTTCGCGGTATGGGAGCTGCTCACCGAAGAAAACCACTGCCGGACGCACTGTATGCTTACAGGTGGGGCATGTCGGGGGTATCTTGAGCTGGCTGTAATCTTCTACGTGCGCTTGCCAACTGCACGATTCACAATAGATTCTATGCATGTTTCCGTGGATTTCAATTACATTGTGGGACCCCGCGGCATGGTGAAAACCGTCTATATTCTGTGTCAAAACCCACACCCGCTCGAAATGCCGCTCCGTTTCTGCTATAACCTCGTGGGCACGGTTAAAACGGGCATTGCGGCAACGCTCTTCTATCCGCGCAAGATACTTCCACGTAAGAGCGGGGCGTGTTCTTAACATTTCGCTGGAGAGAACTGCTTCTATCGAGATCCCGTCTTCGGTATCTGAGTCGTTATACAACCCACCTATTCCTCGATAGGTAGGAAGTCCTGACTCTGCGGATATGCCCGCCCCCGTAATGAACAGGATGCTTTTTGATATGCACAACAAAGAAACTATCTTCTTGACCAAATCAATTTGAGCCTCTGATGCATTCATTCTAAAACCCCATAATTCAAAAACCTCCGCCAGTCATACCTCAACCAACGAAGGTTTTACTTTAGCTCAGTTTTGCTTTTTAAAACTGCCTGCAAGGTCAACAGGCGCTGAAGCTATCCTTTTTTAGGATTTTAACGTCCGGGATTTACCCCTTCAAAACTCGGGACGATATTAACTTTAATCCCTATTTACTCCTTTGCCAAGTGTTTGTCAAGTAATTTGCGGAGAATCTTATAGAGCTCGACAAAAATTAGAAGCGGCCAATAACGTAATTAGCTAATCAGCTAATCAGGGGACACGATACCTATTTGTCTTTCTTTTTGCGCCCCGCTCTCTTCTTCTGAAGATTGATATTCAGAAGAGTTTCCAGTTTCTCGAGTTTTATTAGAGACAGGCACCATTTGTACCTTAGATAGACGAAAGATGATGCACGTTGCACGAGCACCTGATTCTAGGCGGTTGAAAAATCTGCACGTGAGTAAAAAATTCACTAAAAACACGCCATATTTTTCTAACCAGAATCAGGTATGCTACTCTTAGCTATTCTTAAACATTGCCTTTGCTATCAAACCGGCTATCGGGGGAAAGAAAAACGTCGAAGCAAGGCGGATAAGGACAAATCTCCCTCCTATAAGTGATACCTCAAAGGGAATTCTAAAAACCGCCCACAGAGCCCAGCCGCTTAGATATGCGACGGTGGTGCCTATGCCTGCCCCGCTTTTATATAAAGAGGCGACTATCGGGAAACTGATATATGGCCCGCCCGGCGTAAGTGCCCCTGCTATGGTGCCTAAAACAATACCTTTTAGGCCTGCCTGGTCGCCCAGCCATTTCTGGATAAACTGCCTCGGGATGAGCACCTGAAAAATACCCGCAATAATGAACGAGGCAAGTAGTAACGGTAGGACCTCTAAAAATAATTTCAAGCCGATCTTCGTTCCCAGGATATGGGTATTGCCGCCTTTAAACCATGCGGCTATGAAAAAGATTACTGCAACAGTTACCATGATAATGGTGGATGGAATCATGTTTGGTCCTTTCTGGTTAGCTCAATAGGCCTAAAATATCTTTTGCTTTCGTTTCTTCCAAACCCTTCATAATTTTCTTCTGCCATTTTGGATGCGTTGAGTTAAAAACTCTTCTTATTGTGTCGGCTTCCTTTTTATGGCTCAAAGCCTCTAAAATTTCTATCGCTGCATTTCTGTCTTTTATTGCCTTTTCTTTCTGTCTTCGCTGAAAAACGATTAATTTGTGCAAAGCAAAATTAGCGGGATGAGGGAGATTAATTTCAATACCCTCAACTTTGACCTTTATCGTATTTTGAATGAGTAAATCCAAAAATCGTAACGCCTGAGCGTTAAGGCCAAATTGGGGTAACCGGTAAGGCTTATCTAAACTGCGTCCTTTTTCGGGAACTAAGAACTCAATAATTAAATCAGCATGTTCTATTTGAATATAGCCTTCCGCCCCCTTAAAGCCAACAACAAACCCTAAATCCTTTAATAATCCCGGAATATCCACCTTTGTTTTAATTGTCGAGGGTGCCGGTACTAAAAAATCAATATCACGTGTTCTGATTACGGCAGAATATTTCGTCCCGCCAAAATAATCCTTATAGAACGGCATACACCAGCTACCTATAAGAATAACATCCTTCAGAACTCCGGATTTTTCTAATCTCTTTAGCACCTCGAGGCATAAATTATACTGACTCTTTTCCACGTAAAGTACTCCTTAAAAACCTGATTTGCTTTTTTACCTGCGATAATAACTTTCTGTATTTGGCTCTGTATTCTTTTATCTCTTTGTATTTTTTTATTTCTTCATCGGACACTTTACCTTTATAGATAAATTTTACTTTCCCTTTCTCTCGTAACAAAAGATAGTAATATTCGTGCCCTTTGACTTTCTTTTTAATGAGGCTGCCCTTCGGCAATTTTGCCAGTTCCTTTTCGTAGTCGTTTTTCATGCGTTGAGAATTCTCAAGCTCTTCTTTAAGGACTCCTTTTATTACTCCCATATCAAACTCTCCTTAAATTAAATTGGTTACCATACAAACTGTTAAATAGTATACATTGTATGGTAACTTATGTCAAATAAAAAAGTTACCATACAAAAAGTGAAATACTGTTTAACGTATGGTAACTTTTCAAGATTTACAAAGCGTAATCTATACACGTTATTTTGTTTAATGCCTCACGTGAAAAAGTGGATAGCTGCTAAAATTTGCCCCCCTGCAGATTGCCCCCTGCTGGATTTGGCTATGGCTTTGGTTGAGGATACCAAACCATTGCCTTGCCGGCTAACCTGAAGCCAAACTAAGCCTTATGGCCTATGGCTTTGGCTATCTGAAGCCAAACCATGGCCCTCTGGCCAATACGCTACACCTGATAGATTTCTCGTGTTACACTCCTCCACATCCGAATTATAATCGGCGGGGAAATCTGAATACTTCACATTTTCCACGCCATAATTCGGTATGCTCCGCAAAAGACGCTTTGCTAATACACTACCCCCTGCTGATTTCTCCCCCCTGCTGGCTTTGGCTACAGGAAGCCAAACCATGGCCCTCTGGCCTAACCTTTCCGTAATAACCGTCTTTCTAAGTCATCTATCATCACTTTCAGCCCCGCTATTGTATGGTCTTTGGCCTTTGCCGTTCTCAGGGACATCTCTAGCTGCCCAATCTTCACGCGGAGTCCGTCTAATATCTTCTTGCTCTCGGTGATATCCTCGATAGCAATGAGGATTAACTTTTTCTTATCGGCCTTTTGGTAAATTTGCCGGGCATTTAAAAGCATTATCCGCTTACCTATGCCGGGAAAATCATGTTCAACCTCAAAGTTATCAAAACTTGCGGTCTTAGGAAGGATATCCTCTAACAACTCTCGCAGTTTTGGGATGTTCCATTGGCAATCACCCAGGTCATAGATTAATTGTTTCTCGGTTTCCTCGGGTCTTACCTTAAAGACCTCATAGAAAGAACTGTTGACTGAGACTACCCTTAAATCTCCGTCCAGAACTATTAAGGGTTGCGGCACGGTATCTATGATATTCTCGGCGTATTCGCGTGCATCTTGAATTTCCTGCTCTTTGCTTTTTTCTTCGTATTCCATATTTTACCTCCGTTCATTTTTTATTTGAGTATAATCACCTAAGAAAACACGGTGGTTTAAATTACGAAACGCCATTTGATAAACTACAAAGGGTTACCGAATTATTGAGCTAGTACATCTGTCCCCTTTTTTGCTATTTAGCGTTAAGCTTGTAGGCATTGCTTATATCAATTAATTTTAAAATACCTTTAGTAACACTATGTTTCCGAACATCTTTGTTAAAATATCTGTCGATATAGACCGTTTTAGATGGAATGAGCATAGAATTGTATCTAAAATTTTTGATAACATCTAGTAAAGATTTTTCCTTTATTAAAATCTCATTGTAAAATAACTGCACAGCATAATCAGAAAAAAAAATGAGTTTATTTTTTTCTTTACGTCCACAAATATATTTTAAAACCTCAGCAATAAAAAATAAATTGTTGTGATTAGATTCAAAGTTAATCAAAAGACTCCCATACGGCGTATTTAATACTTTTAGTAATGCGGCTTTCCAATTGGTGGTTTGTGAAATTAAAATCTTCCATATGATTTGGGTATCCTTTGATATCCTTTTCATATTGTGGAGATTTCTGCTGGAAAATAATTGTAGGATGGCGATATTGCATTTCTGCAATGTTGTTTTAACATTAGACAAATCAGCATAGAACTTTTCTCTGTATTCTAGATAATTTGGTATGTGTACTATAGCCTGTTGCAATTTATTTAAAATTTTAATTTCAAAAAAATCATCATTTTCAATAAAAATACAAAATTTGGAAAAAGGGTTAGCTTTTGAGATTTGATAAAGAAATTCCCTAATGAGAAGATAATTATGATTAACTTGAATGCATTTAAAAAAAACTTCTGAATCTATAGTAACAAACTGCCTTAAATTAATAGCTAAATTTTTAACTTGTTTAATAGTCTGCTTGCCCTTATCTATTTCAAATACAATTTTAGAAACTATGTTATCTACCTCTTGAGTTTTTAAAATATCTTTTGATATCTCTCTATAATCTTCTTCTGGTAAAAATGGAAATTTAGTAAAGGGATGGTATGGTATAAAATTTGTATTATTATCTTGGGAATAACCTCTAGAATTATCAAAACATAACGTGCTTAGTTTTTTTAATTCACTGTGAGATAATTTGTTAGTCGACAGGACATAATAAGGTATTTTCTTAAGATATTTTAAATTAAATTCTTTAGCTTGTTTTCTTAATTTTGTGTCGGGTTGTACATGTAATATCTCGAAATAATTATCCCCGTTTTTATTATATCTTTCAGCAAATCGTACAGTCTTTTTTATAGAATCAATTGTATCGCCAGGTAAACCAATAATTATATCTAATCTGAAGGAAATTTTTGCCTTTTTTAAAAGCTTTAATCCTTGAATAAATAATTTCTTATTAAACCAGCGGTTAACATTGCTTAAAGCAGTTTGATTTATACTTTGTAGTCCTATATTCATATGGGTAACATTACATTGGGATAAGCGGTTAATTGCTCCCTTATTAATATATTCGGCGCGCCCCTCAACGGCAAATTTCATTGACTTGTCATGGTTAACTTTTTTAATAATTTTACTAAGCCGAAGTAGATTTTTTGGTAAATTAAAAACGGTATCAAGAATCTCACAGTCAACCTTTTTTTCTTTTGCTAACTTTATTTCTTTTCTTATCCTCTCTGCAGAAAAATATCTAATACCATGTGAATTTCTCCTCCAATTACAATAAGTACATTTTCCAATACATCCTCTATAAGTCTCTATCGTAATTCTTCCATATTCTCTTGGATCAATAAAGCCTAGTAGATATGGAGATGGTATTACGTTAACATCGGTAATCTGCTCGCGTTTAGGAGTTATGATTATTTTCCCTTTTTTTCTAAAAACGATGCCTTTTATTTTCTCTAATTCAGGTGTGTTAAAAAGAAAATTTTTCAGTAATTCAACAAAAATCAGCTCCCCTTCTCCTATTACAATTACGTCAATGTTTTTGTTTCTCATATATTTTTTGTACTGTGAAGAAATTTCGCTTCCTCCACAGATTATTTTTACTTTTGGTATTCTAGCTTTTATTTGATTAATTATATAAATAGTCCTGTCCATATTCCATACATAACAGGAAAAACCAACACTGATAGGTTGCCTCTCTACTATATAGGATATAATATTGGAGTCGCTTTTAACATTATTTAGATTTCCATTGAGGATTTCGATATCCACAGTCTTAGATAAGCCTGCTTTGTGTGCCATTGCTTTCAAATATCCAGAGGCTAATGGAACGGTATAACCGTTATTAGGAATATTAAGTTGTGACAGAATCACTTTTGGTTTGGATTTATTCATAAGTATATTATAACATAACAAATGTCTATGCTTTGATCATCTTTTAAGGTACTTCTCTCTATTTTTGATATCATTCTTACTGCCAATCACTTATTTTTCTATATTAAAAGGGACTTTAAAAGGGGACAGATGTACTAGCTCAATAATTCGGTAGCTCTTTTGGTATAATAAACCAGATCATCCGGTCCGCCTTGCCCATTATCCCACCGTATTGCCTCTTAGTGCCTACTGCCTTACCCAAGATACCGGTGTAGCTGGCTAACAATATGGATATTATGGCAAAGATTCCTAATAGCTTGTTATAAAGAAGATTTGAAAATAAAACTCCTAAGAGGACGGCTATATCTGAATACCTATCAAGCAGTTCATTTAAGACCTCTCCCTGCGGCCGTGCCTTGTTAGTTTCAATGGCGAGCATACCGTCTAAGGCATTTAAGGCAAGCCTTACGAATAAAAGAATCGGGATGATTAAAAATAAAACCGGAAAGCTTTTGCTAAAATAAAAGGAAATGCCGGCTATTACTGATATAAAAAATGCGGACCAGGTCAGGACATCAGGATGAACAGGTTTTAATACTGTAAGGCATGGCCTTAGGAATTTTCTGAAAGCAGGTTTTATGGAATAAATACCCATGGATTATCTCCTGTTTTTCTCTATTAAGTTACGTATTTCTAACTTTACATCCTTAGATATCTGCTTATAGAGGTCATAGTTTAGTTCTTTAGATGAGGATTTTTTATATACATCAGGGTATATTGGCTTTCCAAAGTAAACGTTAATTTGACGAGGCTTTGGAAAACTCTCTCCTTTGGGAAGGGTTTCATATGTACCCTTGATATAGGTGGGAATAATGGGTATCTTAAGGGTTGTGGCAAGCATTCCTACGCCAGGCTTAAAGTCTTCTAAGGTACCTTTGCTCGAGCGGGTGCCCTCGGGAAACAATATAATGGATTTTCCGCTTTTAAGAATCTGTTCGCATACCTTAAGGCCTTCTAAGAAGTTTCCAAACCGATCAAAAGGAAAGGCATTGAATGTAAGTTCTATAAGCGCTCTCTTAAAACTTCCTTTAAAAAAGTAGTCCTTTGCAGCCGGAGCAAGAATATTTTTTGACATTCTATAGGGAAGGGCGCACATTATTGCCGGGAAATCAAGAAGGCTTGCGTGGTTGGGGGCTATGATAAAGGTATCTGTCTTTGGAAGGTTCTCTGTGCCGTGCACCTCAAGTTTGAAATACAGTTTCATAAAGGAATGTATTAAGGCATAGCTCAAAAATCTTGTAATGTTGTAATGGAAAGGCTTGGAGAGAAGTTTATCAATATCAATTTCTTCTTTTATTGTTTCTTTGTCACGGCGGCCGAGTTTGTACTCTTCTACAAGCCTTACTAAATCCTGGAATGTGCCTATGGTATACACAAATTCATCGGGCATATCGAATCCAAATGCCTCTTCAACGGCGCATATGAGCTCTATCTTCATAAGGGAGTCCACGCCTAAGTCGTTATAGAAGTTAGACTGATACGTTATTTTGTCAGGTTTTATCTTGGTCAGTTCACAGAGGATATTCTTTAATTTACTTACCGTGTCAATATCTAAAGAGGCCTCTTGTAACTCGGGTATATCGAGAATCTCCTTAGAATCCTGCTTTGGTTTTGATATCAGCTCTAAGAGTTCTTTTCGCTTTATCTTTCTTGAGCAGGTCCTGGGGAATTCTTCTTTCCAGATTTCAAAATCCAATACCCTTTTATAGTCAGCAAGGTCTTTAGAGAGATGGATTATTTCTGATGAGATGAGTTTCTTTACGCTCACATCATCTACGGGCAGGTTTTTGGATTTAATATATTCATAGTCAGGCGCGATAACGGCATACACTTCTTCTGTCCCTTTTCTTATGCCGCTTTGAGCAATTCTGCCTAAGACGCATACCTCTTTGATATACAAACTCTTTGAAAGTTGTTCCTCCACTTCCTCGGGATGAACCTTTTTACCCGCGCCGGTTACGATGAGGTTTTTTATCCTGCCTGATATATAGAGAAATCCATCCTTGTCAAAATAGCCGATATCCCCCGTATGAAACCAGCCGTCTCTTATTGCCTCAGACGTCTTTTCGGAGTCTTTAAAATAACCCCTCATTATATTAGGGCCTTTTACTATTATCTCTCCTTCTTTGTCTGACTCAGAATTAAAAAGGATTTTAACTTCGGTATCAGCAAGCGGTTTTCCGACAGAAGCTCTTCTGTACTCTATAAAGGTATTGACTGAGACAACGGGTGAAGTCTCGGTAAGGCCGTAGCCCTGAAGAACAGGTATTCCTATAAGGTTAAACAAATCTTCTAACTCCGGCTCCAGCGGCGCTCCGCCACAGATAAAACAGCGGAGTTCCCCTCCGAATTTTCTGCTAATACCGTAAAACAAAATCCATCCTACAATACCTACTCCGAATTTATTAAAAAACTTTGAAATGGCTAAGTTGAAATAGAATATCCTTTTGGCTAAGGCTGAACTGTTATCAAGCTTCTTCATGAGGCTATTATGCATCATCTTTAATAGAAGAGGCACGGTTATCATTAGTGTGGTTTTTGTCTCTCTCATAAGGGCAGCGATATCGGCAGGCTTTAGGCTATCACAGTAGGTTATGGTGGCGCCTCCGTATAACGGCCCTATAAATCCGCAGGTTAGCTCTAAAAGATGATTTAAAGGAAGGATTGAAAGGTAATTTCCCCTCATGTGGAAGTTTAATATCTTATCAAAGGAAAATACCTGAAAAAGTAGGTTTGCATAGGTTATCTGGACACCCTTTGCCTGGCCGGTGGTACCTGAGGTATAGATGATGAGAGCGGTATCATCCTCTTTAATTTCATGGCTTTTTAAATCTCCCTCCTTAAAGTTAAACTTAAGCATAGAGATAATATCGGATTGTGAGGACGTGTCTTCAAGAGATATAATAAATTTTAGTTTTTCACACTTCGGTTTTATGGATGTAATAAAATCTATATATTTATTTGAGACAAAGATACATTTGGCCTCGGAGTGGTTTAGGATTAACTCAAGTTCATTTGATGAGAGCTTTATATCAAGAGGAATACAGATCCCTCCTGCTGATAGTATCCCAAAAAATGCTATTGCCCACTCAAGCCTTGATTCAGACAAGATGGCAACTCTGTCATCCTTAGCAATACCAAGCTTAATTAAGCCTGAGGCGGTAGCTGCTGTTCGTATACCAAGCTGGGAATAAGAGAGTTTTCTAAAACCATCTTTTGTCTTAATCTGGAGGGCCGTCTTCTTGCCGTATTTCTGGTTTATGCCGGTAAGGAGTTCGATAATCGTAACATTTTTACCATCAACTATCATAACTAATCCTCTATGTTATGATGCTATCAGGTTATTTCTCCAGAGAGAGAATATGGCGATAATAGTAGATTTATTTTTCTGCGGAATGCCTTTTGTAAGCTCTTTTATTTTTTCTAAGAATTTGGGCCAGGTTTTATCAATGCTAGTGTGCCCTTTATCGGTTATCTTAATAAGGTTAACTCTTCTATCTCCGGTTTTTTGAAACCTTTTTATATATAATGGGGACTGTTGTACTAGCTCCCTTTTATTCTTCCGGATAGGGAGCTTAATGTGCCGGCTTAACGATAATTACAAAAATGAAGCGGTATAGAAAAATCCAATCCCCTTAAATGCGCGATAACGACCTGCAATTCATCCTTCTTCTGCGAGCTGACCCTGATTTTCTCCCCCTCAACTTGAGTTTGCACTTTTAGCTTAAGCCCTTTTATAATCCCCGTCAGCTCTTTTGCTTTTTCCTTATCAATTCCCATGTATATTTCCACTGTCTGGCGGAGATACCCCTGGAAGGCGTTTTCCGGTTCGTTAAATTTAAGGGATTTAAGAGAAATGTACCTTTTTACCATACGAGTAGCCAAAATATCGGTAAGAGCGCGCAATTTGTAATCATTATCCGCGACCAACGTGATTTTCTTTTCTTTGCGATCAAAGGCGATAGAGGCCTTGCTGTCCTTAAAGTCATACCGCTGGGACAGTTCTTTATTCGCCTGATTTACCGCGTTGTCCATTTCCTGCAGATCCACTTCGGATACGATATCAAAAGAAAAATTTGCCATACTATACCCCTCCGTCTATTGTAAACACCATTACCGCCACTTTGCGGACTGCGAACAGGTTACTCTTATATTCAAAAAAAGTCAATTTTTTCTCTTCTTATTTTCTTGACCGTGCGCGTCTTTGCCTATACAATATCCGCTACTGTCATAGGGGGTATAGAAATGGAAAAAACCGACTATAAAATTAAAAAAGTTGGCATTACCGGCGCAGCGGGAAATATAGGAACGACACTACAAAAAGGGCTACATGAAAAATACGACCTTACCCTCTATGATATAAAAGATATTAAAAAACAAGGCAGCGGTAAATTTATAAAAATCGATTTTGCCGAGCAAAAAGACCTGGAAGGCGTTTTCGACGGCCTTGATGCGCTCATACATTTAGCCGGTGACCCCAGGCCGAACGCCCCCGAACATCTTACCATACGCAATAATTTCATTGCTACGAGTTACGTTTTTGAAGAGGCAAGGCGCTGCGGGGTAAAAAAAATAGTTTTTGCAAGTTCAAACTTCTACCATCAGGGCTCGATTACAGAGGCCTTGCAGGGAACATTAGGCCGCCGGATAACTCTTGACATGCCGCCTACCCCTCTTTGCCTCTACGGAGAATCAAAGGTATTCGGGGAAACTATCGGCCGCCACATATCCTATCTGGGCGTGCAATTTGTAGCCTTAAGAATAGGTTGGACCGTCCCCGAAGATAACCCTGCCTCATACGGCGGTGATTACATGCGCGCTATTTTCTTAAGCCACAGAGACCTCATTCAGGCGTTTACGAAAGCTCTTGAAATAGACACGGATTTTCTTGCTGCTTTTGCGGTGAGTAATAATAGCACCAATGTGTTTGACCTTGCGGAAACAAAGAAAAAACTAGGATTTTCTCCTCAGGATAACGCGCAAGATTATTTTTAACAATAGTGTCTCGTTTTTGGTGTGCTCGCGTAGCGGCATCGGCAAGTTAAAAATGGCGCTTCTTCCAATTCTTTAAATATTCCTTCATCTTATTATACCCTGTATCAAACAAGGATTTTTTGTCTTCTTCGCTGATATCAAATTGGATTGCCCTGATTTTACCCGTGGATATGGTGAGGTTATAGACATAGGATGCCTTCCTGATGGATTCGGTTTCGTGTGAAATCACTATAGTATTTATAATTTGCTTTACATAATCTACTATATCGTTTATCGAGCTCACATCGTTCCTCTCGTCGTCGACAAGGACAAATCCAAACGTATAGACATCTTTTTCTCTGAAACTACCGAACAGATCTGACGGATACGTAGAAAGGATGCTTCCGTCAAGCATCAGACACCGAGCGTCTGCCGCAGGAAGCAGGGGATCGGTCCATTCAACAGGGGTAAAAAATATGGGAATCGCGCTTGACATCTTAAGTGCGAGCGCAACTTCCATATCCGGGTAGCTCTCTTTATCGAAAATAACGCGCCTATGGTGGTAGATATCAGTTGCCGCAATTTTTAAAGGTACCTGTAAATCCTTAAAAGCAACCACTCCTTTTTTACCCAGTAGATCTTTAATCCAGTTATAAAGGGCGTCATTGTCAAAATAGGCATAATTCTTTCTAAGCGAATCTATATGGGTAACAAAATAAGGCATCGTTATGTCGCCCTTTACAAAATCTTTGAAATTTGTTTCGGATATGATCTGGGCGATTTCTTTCGGATTATACCCTGCCGCATAGAGGCTTGCGAGTATCGCGCCGCCTGAGGTACCGCCTACGCGCTTAAATACAATACCCTCTTCGTCTGCGGCATACAAGACGCCCGCCAAGGCAAGAGAGCCGACGCCGCCGCCGCTAAAAACGGCGTTTGCCTTAATCGTGTGCGATTTTCTTATCCGGTATTCCTTAACTATAAAATTATCGAGAAATTCCCTGAATGTCTGCGGAGCGGCTGGGGGCTCTTTTTCATCCTGGCCGTAGGAATTCGCAAGCGCCGCAAACAGTATCGTAAGAATAACTAAAAGTTTTAAGAGACCGGGATTAGTTTTTCTCATAGCACTAGCGTTTATGTGACGGTAATTTTACTACCGCATCTATTTCAAGCTTAGCATCAAGCGGAAGCCTTGCCGCCTGAACCGTTGCCCTGGCAGGCGGTTCATTTGAAAAATACTCCGCATATACTGTATTAAATCTCCCGAAGTCATTAAGGTCGGCAAGGTAACAGGTAGTCTTGAGTACGTCCCCTAACTCAGCGCCCGCATCTCTAGCTATAGCCTTGAGATTTTCTAACACACGCCGCGTCTGGTCTTCTATTGTGCCGGGGACTAAGCAGTCCGTTGCAGGATCGACCGGCAGTTGGCCTGAGATATACAAAATACCGTTATACGCGGCCGCCTGGGAATAAGGGCCTTTTGGGCTTGGAGCTCTTTTACTATAAAAAATCTTTTTTTTCATTGCGGTTTTTTTATGCTAATACTATAAAACTTTTGTGCGGTTTAGACAAGCAGTTTTTTAAAGAAAGAACAGCCGGGATTATTTAGCATGAGCCGGAATAACGGAAGGAATGCTTTATAGCTATGAGGCAAGCCAGGGTAAGTGCATGTTCTGCCTCTTCCATTTCTTAACAAGCATATATCCCATAAAACGAAAGAGTGCATTACTGAAACGCATTTTAACAAATAAAGAGAGGAACCGGAGGAATGAGTAAAATTTTTCATAGGCCTTGCATACGCTGAGTTGCAGTTCTTTTGCGGTCAATAAGTTCGGATTAAACACAACATGATGGCCGTCGTAAAGGCTCCAGTCTTTTGTAAATATACGTTTTTGCATTTCCAAAAAATTATAAATCTTGGTTCCCGGAAGAGGCGTTAAGATCATAAGCTGAATAGTATCAATCCGTTGTTTTAATGAAAATTTGAGCGTTTCCCATACGGTCTTCTCGCTGTCTTCATCAGAACCTAAGACAAACATCCCGTGCACTTTAATCTTCTGCTTATGAAAAGAACGGATAGCCTCTTTTATAAGGGAAACGGTCTGTTTTTTCTGGTATGCTTCCAATGTCTTTTGATTCACGGACTCAAAACCAACGCATACGTATTTGCACTTTGCCTTAGCCATGAGGTCAACCAGTTGTGTGTCTTTGATCACATCGCAACGGACCTGGCAGGCCCAACCGCGTATTTTATTCCTTATCATAAGGTGCAGAAGTTCCTTGGTACGCACAGGATTGGCGGCAAAGTTATCATCGCAGAAAAAAGAAAATCTGTTTTTTTTGACGGTAAGTTCGCCTATGACACTCCGGGCGCTTCTAAACCTGTAGGTGCGGCCGAAAACTTTTGTAACAGAGCAAAAGTTGCAATCGTGAGGGCACCCGCGCGATGTTGAAATCGGAGTAACGCGAAGCGGAAGCTTAATTCCCCTGATGAGAGAAAAATCCGGGTAAGGAAGTTCGTCGAGATTTTTAATCGGTACACCATGAACAAACGATGAGGTATTCTTTCCTTCTACAACATCAGCTATAACTGCCTCAGCCTCTCCGATGACCACCTGGCGGGCATATTGTATTGCCTCTTCGGGTAAAAGGCTTGCGTGAGGCCCGCCTATAATAACACGCTCTCTGGGAAATTTTTTGGCAATTTCATAACCCCGTTTTGCAGTCGAGGTGAGGATAGAAATGCCGATGAGATCCGAGTCAAGCCTTGCATAATCAGGGCTGAGTATATTCTCTTTATAAACTTCTACTGTATGGCCCCTTTTTTTCAGGATAGCACCTAAATAAAGCGGACCGAGCAGCGGGATGGACATCTTACTATAAACGTTTGCGCTTGTGGTGCGCGGTTCAATAAAAGTAATCTTCATCCCGTTTTACTATTAAGCTTCTTTTTTAATCGGTTTTATATTAACCGCGTACGGACCCTTTTCGGATTTGCTTACATCAAATTCTAGTTCATCATCCGTATTTAAACTTTCAAATCTTGTATCCAGAAGGTTGCTTTGATGAAAAAAAACTTCTCTGCCGTCGGTATCGATGATAAACCCAAACCCCCTGTCGCGGATCAATCTTTTTATTCTTCCCTTATGCATCGTATCCTCCTTTTATTTTGCTAGAAATGGAACACCCCACGGGCAAGCCCGTGGTACCTAAATTTACCCCGACTCGCCCTTAGAAATCGTTTTACGATTTCAAGGGTAAGGTCCCGGAAATTTTGTAGAAATTTCTCGGGATAAGATATGCAGAAATTCTCTTCGATAATTTCTGCATACTCGTAGGGGTTATCCCCCTACTTTGTGAACAGCTTGCCCATTTAGTGACATCCCCCGAAGCAGTTTTTTCTTCGCATTCATCCACGTGCATGCACGTGGTCTTCCCTGCCTGCCGGCAGGCAGGTGCGAAGGGGGATAAAGAGAAAAATTATATCATAATTTTTTGAATAGCTAAAGATAAAGTTAAAGGGAATTTTTAAGACGGGATAAGGGCATGTAATACGTCATTCCATAATAGTTTTATATTTGTCAAAAAATCATTCTTGCTGGCATACGTCATGCGGCGGTTTGAAAAAAATCTTTTTGCCTTTTCCGCTATAAAGGTATCGGAAATTTTATCGATACGCGTGTTAATTTCTTTTTTATCAAGTTTTTTTATCGCAGCAATAACCTCTTCTTTCGAGCTGTCCGGAGAGATTCCGTAGATGCCTTCGAGATTGCTGCCTTTAAATTTTTCACAGTATCGTGTAAGCTCTTTTTTAAAATCCTCCTCCGGCATTTTCTTTATTCTCTCTATCTGCTTTTTCTTCATAGCATCAAGATCCTGGGTTGCGATATATGCCTTAAACATAAGTTTTACCGTAACTGAAATAAATGTGTTATCCGCACCGACTTTGTCATCTTGAGCGTAGGCTGGAAACGATGCAAGAACAATGCTCCATGGTAATGCCATAGAAAGGAAGACGTTAATAAATATGAATATATATTTTTTCATTGTAGTTTGCTTTTATTATGTGCTATTATACTACAGGATCAAAATCCATAAAAGCCTTAACTTTCTTGCGGTTTAAGAAACGGGGGAATGCTATGGTTGTAAATAATCTGTTTTGGTTTTTAGTCGTTCTCTTCTGGATGCTCGCTGTCTTCAAAAGGGCACTCGATAAAAAGAATAAAATGATAAAACTGAAAGAAGCTGAGATAGAATGGCTTAGATTAAGGGCAGAGTTTTTAGGATACCCGGAAGAATTCCAGAAGAGACCCAAGGAACAAATATTATACTACTATCCCCACCTTCAAAAAATTTATGCCACGTATAACGAAACAGAGATAACGGAAGATATCAAAAAAGAGGCTTTCCCCCATTCCGAATACGGACTCTAATACCGCCTGGAGAGTCGCAGGCCTACTTGAGCCTGTTTTCAAAGCGCCGATCATACGCTACATAGTAATAACACCGCACGGTTAACACCATAACCGGTTTGCACTTCCCTGTCAACCTTGCCGGCATATCCAATACCGCTTGAGTCCATGATAGTATGTTACGATATAAGGGCAGGTTTCTTTCCGCCGGTTAGTTTTTCTTTTGTTTCGGCGGCGTTACTTTCTCTTTTTCTTTTGTCGTTTTTACCGCTTCTTTTAACTTACCGATCTTTATAAGCTCTTTATCTATAATGTTATTGAGTTCTATAAAATAACTTCTTAATTTATCTATATGAACTTTCGTTACGGCCTCGCTTGGCGCAATAGAATTTAAACTTTTTATATTCACCGCATTTGTATCTTTAATCACCATAAGCCAATCGATGAGATAATTAATAGTGTTATCATTCAGGTCTTCTTTTTTTATTGTGTTAAAAATACCCACTATGGAAAAATAGGCGTCAAGTTGCGTCATTGCAATAACGCAGGAATCCCACATGCTGCTTACCAAAAGTGCGTCTTTTGAATCAGGCAGGAGTGATTTTATTTCTTTTGATTGCGCAAAAATTTTACTCCGGCTGTCAACAAGCGTACTATCTGCCGCATAACCAAGTGCCTGCATGTATATAAGAACGCTTAACATAAGTACAAAAATTGTCTTCATTGCGCCTCCTTTTTTAACATTCTGCATATATTCCATTTTTCTCTACTACAATCTCACAACAGTATCTTTGCGATAGACATACTACATTTTGCAACGCTTGATTCCCTGGCCTTGGGGGTTATTTGATATTTTTCTATGGTTAAAATTTTATTTGAATTTTCAATGTTATACATAAATTCGATGAGCTGCTCCATTTGGGCTTCGCAGTTTAAATTAACCATATATCTCTTCGATGAGCCCACCTGTTTAAGACCGGCGGGCTTCATATCAATAAGATAAACGGAGCTCCTGTTGGCGAGTGTTTCTATTTCTTTTAAGACGGTAGTAAGTTCCTCCTCATCTGATTTTGAGAAAACGAATACTTCCGAATACCGAGCACTTTCAGCCAGTATCTTATCCTTTTTTAGCCATATGCGCAGATTTTTTTTGATGGCTAATTCTTTTTCCTGAATCTCGCTATTCAATGATTTTATTTTTGACGAAATCGGATAGATTATCAAACGGTCAAGCAGGGTTATGGTAAAAACTGAAAGCGCTACATAGAGAATAGTTTTTTCTCTTTTAGACAGACGCGATAATAATGTATATACGTCCTGAAGTTTTAACATTTTCATATATCAGAGCCTTTTCTGCGCCTGGATTGGACATACAATGTTGCCATTACTCGGATTCTTTTTTAAGCTGGGCGGTGATTTCAAAATCAGTAACATCTTTTAACCCATCTTTCCTGTTAGTAGTATACCTAGTTTTTGCGTCTTTAAAATATTTTGATTTTCCCAAATTATCAACAAAAGTAAATACGGTAGACATGGTCTCTGCGGTACCTTTTATGGAAAACTTGCCTTCCCCGTCAAACCGGATATCGTTGAGTTCCAAATCCGGAGGGGCAACACCGTAAAGTTCGGTCAATACATTAAGGGAGTAACCGCGATTTGCCAAGTAACTGCGCATAAAACTTATCGTTTCATAATCCTTTTCCAGCTTCTGCGTCTCTCGGCTTAAAGACTGGAATTTTGTATTCAATTTTTTTAGATACGTACTCTTAAAATAAATCTTGCTGATCAATATAAAAAATATGAGCAAAAAAATGACAAGTGTAAAAATTCCTGTCTCGATTAAATCTTTGCCCCTTTCCTCAACCAGCTTTCTTAGTTTTACCTCTTCGGGGATAAGGTTTACTTTCATCTCTTCCGCGGCAAAAAGACAGGCAACCGCGTTAAGAAATGAAACCCTTTTTGTCGCAGGGATTGATGCAATGTTCTCAGAAACCAATACATTCCTAAGATACGGTATGGTCCTCATCGGCAAATGAAGTCTGTCAAGCAGTGCGGTTTCCAGTGTTTTTGTCTCCTCTACCGCACCGGTTAAGACAAGCGCGGTGGGGTTCTTTTCAATATTCTCATTCTGGTACGCCTCAAGGGATCTTTTAACCTCTTCAATAAACCGCGTCTGATATCGCTCCCGTTCGTCGATGATATGATGTGCACCTATCGGGATATTCCTTACAAACAACACCTTATCTTTGAAAATAACCGTAAAATCCGTAAAATCTTCATCGATGTGCAAAATACTCGACGGCGAGTCTTTAGTATCCAGTCTCAAGAGCTTTGATGCGGCCCATGACAGACCCTCAACACCAAGCAATACCTTCTCCAGCTTAAGACCCGCTTTAGTGAGTATTTCAAATTGTCTTTTGATAACACTGCGTGCCACTATTATCAGGAGAATCTTTGTGTAGCTGTGTTTAAAGGTGCCTATATTAATATAATCGATAATTATCTCATCGCGGGAATAAGGCGTATGTCTTCCTGCCTGCAAATCTATAATTTCCCTAATCTCTTTCGGATCGGCCGATGGAATTTCAATATTCTTGGTTATGACTACGTGGGAGGGAATAACATTGATGATGCTCGGATTTTTTACTTTAAGCTCGCTAAAAGAGGCTTGAACAGTCTTTACTATATCCTCATCGGATAAACCTCCAATAGGCCTATGTAAAAGATTAAGGATCTCCTTTTTGCCGGGGTAGCTCCTGGCGTGGACAAATTTTAAACTATAACTGCCAAAATCCAATCCGACAAGATCGTGGCTTGCGATGCCCGAAAATGGCGTTATTTTTTTGATACCGGTTTTAAACATATATACTGTTATGCGTTAATACATTGTTATTGAATATGGTTGTGCGTGCAACTATGTTGCTATATCACAAAAAAGGATTGTATGCCACTGTTTATTTTGCGCATACTTCACTGTTCCCGCCAATAGAGGATTTTCCCCTCGCGGTCAATGACGCACAGTACTACTGATGAGGCTTTTCTCCCGTCTAATATGGCGATACTCCTAATCATAAAATTATTAGATTTAGTAACAATATCCTGGTCTACTACGGTGCGCAGTTGCACAAGCTGGGCATCGCTTAAGCGGCATGATTGAGTAAGTTTAGGTATTATATGAGGGGACAGATCAAAAATATTATCATCCCCGGTACCCTCCGCCCCGTCTATGCCAGAGCGAAAAGCAATAATCTTATCCGCAACCTCCTTGCCTAGTCCCAACGCAAGCAGTACAGGCCTTGAGGCGGTATTTATGTTAATTTGCCCGTCACCGTAAATAGTAATATAGTCTTTTATCTTATTGAATATACCACTATTCATCCCTTTTACCAAAAGCACTTCTTCAATAACTTCATAGTCCGCATCTTTTGCTTCATAAGGATATTGGAGTGTCTGGTAATCAGAGTCCTCCGCACTGCCAAAAGGAATAGACAACTCGCTATCCGCATCCCGCCAATCAATTATAGAGGCAGCCAGTTCCTGAGCTTTCATATCATCATAATTAAGCACTGCCTTAAAAAGACGCCGTAACACCTCGGGCCGTGCCTTATTTATATTTACCTTTCTTTCTTCGTCGATAAGTCCGTATTGGACATGGGGCAACCCGGATTCGGAATCGGTATATTTATAGGCAACTGAGAATATTCCGTCCCCCAGTCGGATTTCTTTAAACCCGGCTATATTATTACTCCAGCTATCGTTTAAGGAGCTAAAGGGTTTCGGTTCTTCTTTTCTAATTTCTGTTATCGCCCTGTTTATTCCCGATTCGGCAATTAAACTTAATTTGCTCCTTTCCTGGAGCCGTTTTACCAAAGTAAGCTCCTGCCGCACGCCATAGCCTAAATTCACACTAAAGGTAGTCAACAAAAAAAGAGACCACAAGGCAAAGATCAATATGCTTCCTTTGGCATTAATCGGTATTACTAGCGGAATACGCTGTGTAATACGCTTACGTATATATCTAAGTTTTTCCATCATGGTATGTTCTTTATTTGTGCATACCCTAACGCGATTTCCTATTATACATCACAGTCTACGTTACACATCAACCGGATAGCGGTATGTTTACCGTCTTAATGATAAATTTTTGCACATCATCATCTTCATTATCTAACTCAAACTCCGCCCGTACGGCTAAAGGGAGTGTTCCGTCTGATAAATATTCTCTCCAGAAATATTCTTTTTTTTGTGTATCAAAAAGATAATACCTAAATCGTAGGGATTTTATTTTTTTAAGTGTGTGCGTCGTTATCCCGCGTCCCCCTTTATATACATCGCTTATGTCCATCTGCTGCCTCGTTACGATACCCGCATCCGAATTATAAAGATACGTCACCTTGCCTATGCTTTTCGTATTAAGACGAGTACTGTCAACTACTGTTGCAAATCCCATCTCATCTTTTCGCCCGCTAAAATCAATTCCCTTGAATTGAAAACTGTTTCTTATGTCATGTGTAAATTTACTAAAAAAAATACACAACTCTTCTTCGGGAAGCGGTTTATTCGACCTTTGCCAGATTTTTATACCATTATTCAGTGTCGTGTATAACGTGAGCGATATTACAGAAACCATTGCCACGACTATAACTAGTTCGATAAAAGTAAAACCGCACTTTTGGTAAAAAGAGCTTCTAACAGGGGCACCTTGATACATGACCTTTTTCTCAATCTTTTTTATGCAAGACATAGCTACTGCGCGATATCCTTGCTTTTCTTAGACCTTCCTGCCAGGATATATCTAGGTCCAGCTTATACAATCCCTGCTCCTGGTCAACACTACCAAATGATAGATTCCAGTTAAAATCTTTATGTGCGATAGTAAGTTTACCCGCTGTCTCAACACCTGCTAAGTCTCCTGAGTGACGCAGGCTATTTTGTGCCTGCCAGAGTTTCTCGTCCATCCAACAGGCAATCTTTAAATAATGAGAGCAATATTCAAATGCGTTTAAGGTCGCAAAAAATGCCTCATATATCATAACGATGCCTAATGACAAAATGGCGGTTGTTGCCAATACCTCGACCAGCGTAAACGCCTTCTTATTAACCTTACTCATCAGCATAGTATCTGTTATAACATGCCCTATTCCCAGTTTTTAACATCATCGACACTTTCGGTGCCATCTCTGCCAAGTGAATACAAATCATAGTCGGTTGTCCTGTGTTCTCCTGGGCACTTATACTGATATTCTCTTCCCCATGGATCAATGGGCTTTTTCTCCACATAGGGGCCGTTCCAGTTAGACGCGGATGCGGATTTGTTTAAAAGTGCACTAAGCCCTTCTTCTGTGGCCGGAAAGGCACCGTTGTCCAATTCATACAGTTTTAATGCGGTAGCAATATTCGCCTGAATATCGGCTCGTGCGGTAGCAATGCGCGCTTGTTCGCCTCTTCCGGTAAACCTCGGCATTACCATGGCAATCAATGCGCCTATAATAATGACTACGAGCATGAGCTCTATTAAGGTAAAACCTGCCATCGGTTTTCTAGTATGTATAGATTCCGAATAAACATTCTTTCCCTTTTTCATTTCCAGACCCCCTTTTTTAAGATGCGAGACTTTTTTCAAGATACATGTGCCATTTTTCCTCCAATTCCTGGATAGTGCGTATAGCGGAAGGATAGGTAAACTTTAATGCATCGTTTAATGATTTTCCGTCGCGTAACTCACGGCAAAAACTAGCAAAACTATCCGAGCCATATTGCTCTATTAAAAACCCTACAAGCGAAACTGCCTGCAAGTAGTAGAGGTGCACAAGGTTATTTCCGCTTAAAAATATGGCTTCTGAGTTGCCTTTTCGTGTGCGCGTGGGACGCACAAAAACTTTTTCTTTATCCTTCACCTCTCTGATATCCAGGGTCGTCATATCTTCCAAAGAAAGCAGTGAATCTTTTTTATAAAACTCTTGCATTATCAGTTTAAGTTTTTCCCTGTTTGATTCTTCCGCCCATTGTGCTACGCCCTCATCCAGCCATAAGGGTATTTCGCCTTTGAACCCTACAAAATCCCTGAAAATAAGGTGCGCTATTTCGTGAGGAAGAAGCGACTCTAGAAAGCCCTGGCTCCAGACAAAACTTGTTATCTGCTTGGCTCTGTAGTCTGCCATGCCGTGCGACCACTGCGGCTGTCCTGTCGCTTTCAAAAATGAGCTATGATCCTGGTAAATATAAATCTTTACCCTTTTATCCCATATCCAGAAATCAGAATACCGCGGGTACCCCAGTTCGCTTGCAATATTTTTATAATACCCTTCGGCTTTATCCAGCACATTTTTTGCAAAACTGTCATCCTGCATAAAATATACAATAAAGTGCTCGCCTTTTAACTCTTTCCAGGTTTGGGCTAACGTCAGGGGAACAAGTACAACAAGACCTATAAGAACATGAATTAAAAATTTCAACCTGTACATGTGAGGGTACTATAACAGGTACCGTATAACTCTTTCCGCTCTCGGCAAACCGCTAAGGGCATGGCAGTAAAAGTGCTTAAAATACAATATACTAAAATTTTATCTGTATATGTGTTGAACAAAAAACGATGTGCCTTTATTAATTTTATACAGCAACTTTTATAACTACCATCTATCGGCAAAATAGCTATGAAGTGTTTTCAAATAGGAGCGCTACGGTACCTAAGAGCAGTAACGTCATGCTTATCCGCCTAGTTAAAATGCTACCTTTCATCGTCACTACCTCCTTGCCAGTACGTTTTGAACGTAACAACCGTCCCCATTACCATACGTAGTATTTTCATAATCTGGTAAGAGCCTCGCTCAAAAGACCATTCGCTATAACATATGGCCCGGGGATAATGAACTTGCCCATTGATACCTTTCTTACTTCACCATCATATTAATTTCGAATATGGGAAGCAGCATCGCCATTACGATGAACCCCACGATTAACCCCATCACTAAAATCATCAAAGGTTCTAAAAGGCTTGTCAGTACTCTGAGTGCTTCTTCCGTATCACGTTCGTAGGAACTGGCAATTTCCGAAAGAGCCTCTTCCAACCTTCCCGATTCTTCTCCGACGGTTATGAGGTTGCACATAAAAGGAGGGAATAGTTTTGAAGTTTTGAGACTTTTACCGAAAGAACTGCCCTGCGTTAAATCTTTATGGCTAAGCGCCAGTTTAGTTCTTATGATTTCATTATCTATGACGGGTATAGCTATCTCAAGTGATTTTAATATCGGGACCCCGTTTCTAATAAGTAGCTCGAGCGTCCTGTTGAAACGGCTGAGCTCTGCTTTAATAATAAATTTGCCGAAGAGGGGAATGCGGAGCACAAAAAGGCTCAGCGATAACTTTGCCGCTTTTGTCCTCATCTCCCTCTTTATAAGTATAATAACTAAAAATAAAATGGCCCACACCCACCATTGGCGCAAAAAGACACTTACCGAGATTAAAATACGGGTTGCAAGAGGCAAGGTCTGCCCCATCGTAACAAAAATTTTCATAAGGCGCGGCATGACAAACGTGAGCATAAATATTATTGTCCCTATACCGACGAGTGCCATCAGGATAGGATAGGCAAGTGCCATACGAAAACGGGAAAACAATTCTTCCTGTCTTGCGCGATGGTCGGCGATCCTTAACAGCATCTGCGGAAGCGCGCCGCTATCTTCCCCTGTGCGGACCATAGCGATATAAAGCGAAGAAAACACGCTTGGAAATTCGCCGAGGACGCCTGAAAAAGTAGCACCGTCTTTTACGGCGTCATGAATCCTGTCAAGGATGAGCCGCAGGTGAAGATTTTCCGACTGTTCCTTGATGATACTTATGGCACTTAGAATAGGCACGCCCGATTTTAAAAGACTGGCAAACTCTCTGCTAAAAATCGTAATTTCATTTGATTTAATCCTGCCCACAGATTTAGCAAAAGACCTACCAGGGACGGGTGATGTGTGTAGAAGGGGACCTTGATAGAGTTCCATGCGTACAGGGACATAGCCCATCTGGATTACTTTTTCTATTGCCTCGTTTTCGCTCTCGGCCTCTATCGTTCCTTCCGTTACTTCTTTGGGTCCTTTTTTTGCCCGGTATTTATAGGTAGCCATGTATACCTCACTGTATATCTTTGCGTCGTGTGCGTACAGAAACTGTTACACTATCTCTTCCAGATAGTTATTGAGTCGGGTTCTGTCGGCTCCGGTAATATCAAGAAAACAGACTGCTACTTCAAAATTTTTCCCCGGTTCTATCTCATCTACCCTTACTATGCGCGCCAAACACTCTATCGGCGCTTCATCGTTTGGTAATTCTATTTTTACCTCTAAGACAGCCCCTACCGGAAGCGGTTCGTCCAAGCTAAAAAGCATGCCTCCGGCTGAAACATTTTTTGTAACATTCAATTGTTCGGAAGAAAGTTTTCCTTTAAATGCCTCTTCGTGCGATTTAAAAATCTTATAACGAAGATTAAGCTTGCTATCTAAACGTCTATATACCCGTTGTTCCATCGGCTGCGGACGAAAAAAAGCCTCATCAACCGTAGTAGCCAATGCAGCGGATGGTCCTTTTGCCGAATCTGCCGTTTCTTCAACGGAGGTTACCTTCATTACTTCTTCGGGGGTAGTGATGCCGGAAATGGTCTTATACCAACCATCCTGACGGAGTGTCCGCATGCCTCTTGCGAGCGCTACTTTTTTTATCTGGCCCGAGTGCACCTTTTTAAGTATGAGGTCTTTGAGCGCCTCATCGATTAAGAGGCTTTCATATATCGCGGTTCTTCCGAAAAAACCGGTAAAATTACATGCGGGGCATCCCTTGCCCCTAAAAATTCTTACCTCGGCTATTTTTATTCCCAGGTCTTTGGCGATCAATTCCTTTAGCTCTCTGGGCGCGTGTTCATCTTCATACTTACAATCTGTGCATACCACGCGTATAAGCCGCTGTGCGATAAATGCCTCTACGCTTGATGATACGAGATACGGTTCAACTCCTATATCTATAAGCCGGGCAATACCGCTTGCGGCATCATTGGTATGTATGGTCGAAAACACAAGGTGACCGGTAAGCGCCACGCGAATCGCGATCTCTGCCGTTTCTAAGTCCCTCACCTCGCCTACCATAATGACGTCAGGGTCATGGCGCAGTATACTGCGCAGGCCCCTGGCAAAATCCAACCCTATCTCCGGCATAACCTGTATCTGGGTGATACCCGACATTTCATATTCGATAGGATCCTCAATAGTAATAATCTTGCGCTCCTTAGTATTAATCCTGCTTAAACAGGCATATAAGGTCGTCGTCTTTCCGCTCCCCGTTGGGCCGGTCACAAAGATGATACCGTGCGGCTTCTGAATCAGTTTTTCAAATACCTGCAAATCTTTTTTGGGAAGCCCTAATTTCTCAAGGCTAAAGAGCATCTGCGTGGGAAGAATCCTTATTACCACGCTTTCTCCGAAAGGCGTAGGGATCGTGGATATTCGTAAATCAAGCACATTATCCTGAACCTTGACTACCGCCCTTCCGTCCTGAGGAAGGCGCCTCTCCACAATATTGAGGTTTGACATTATTTTAATACGGGATATTATGGCATTTAAGAAATTTCTTAAATCAAGGGGGACATTTGCCTCGTAGAGTAAACCGTCTATACGATAACGAAGGCTTACGCCCTGCCGATAGGGTTCGATATGAATATCAGTGGCACGTTTCTTCCAGCCATCCACGATTATCCTGTTCACCAGTTGTATAACTACGGCATCCTCGGCTAATTTTTCTATATCTTCTACCTTCTCCTCGATTACTTCATGGGACATATTGGTTCTACCTGCGGTAGCGGGTGTTTGTGATATAATTTTCTCAAGCGTCTCTACGGGTAAGCCGTAATATTTTTTGAGCCCGTCTATTATATCGTCTGTGCTTGTAAGTACCATTTCGATATCGTACCCCAGCTGCGTCCTTATTTCATCCTGAGTTTTTATATCAAGCGGCAGGTTAACCGCGATGGTCAACAATCTCCCGCTTATTTCCACGGGAATAAATTTATAGTAAGTGGCAATTCTTGGGGGAACTTTATCGATGATAGACTTACCGATAGCTTTATCTTTTAAGGCCATATAGGAAAGACCCAATTTTTCCGATAGCACGCCGAGCGCATCCTTCTCCGAAACAAGACCGCTCTTGACGAGAAGCTGATAGAGGCTTTGTTCATGCGCATCCGCTTCTTTAAGGAGCGAATCAAGCGACCCCTTAGGCAGGAGATTTTTTTCTAATAAACCGCTATAGAGAATGGAATCAAATTTTTTTGGCATATGGATATCACTTGAACATTTTAAAAAGGTCGCCGCGTATATGCTCTTTATATCGCTCTATAACCTCTTCCATATCCGCGTGACTTACTAATACAAATTGTATCTTTGTCCCGCCGCCGGCGGCTTCCTCGGCTTTTTTCAGTACCCAGGCATCGAGCGGATTCGTAATAGCCATCGTAATCGACCACTCGTCCTTTTTTACCGGAAAACACTTATAATCTAAAATAAACGAAGGACTAAACTGTTTTACAAGATTCCAATGAATATATTTATTCTTAAGGCTCACAAGCGGGATGCTAAACTGTTCCGACAAAGCGCCGAGTAAATCCTTCTCTTTAATATAATTCTTTTTTATTAATATTGCACCTAAAAATTCTTTTGTCTTCTGTTGGATCTTAAGCGCCTCCTCTATCTGCTCCGGTTTTAACAGGCCCTTATGGAGCAAAATCTCGCCCAACAGCTTCTGTTTTTTATCCATCGTGTTTCCCTCTTATACAAGGGCGCCTATGAGATAAAAATTATCTTCCGGCCTCTGGTCCATCTTGCCCAATATAATTCTTTCGCAACCGTCTATTGTTTCCTCAAGGCTCACATACTCCCCCTTTTTGCCTGTGTAAGCCTCGGCAACGAAAAATGGCTGGGTAAGAAAATTCTGTAGCTTTCTAGCCCGTTCATAAATAATGCGGTCTGCCGCAGAGAGTTCGTCGATACCGACGACTAACACGATGCGGCGAAGCTCCTCGTATCTTTGAAGAATCCTGATAACTTCCTGGGCAGTATCAAAGTGGCGCTTTCCCACAATATCGATGTCTAAATTAGCACAGGAAGAAAGCAGGGGATCTATTGCGGGATACAACCCCAATTGTATTTTTTCTCTTGAAAGTACCAGTATAGAATCCAAAAAACTAAAAATCACGACTACGGCGGGATCGGTTAAATCATCGGCGGGGACATATACCGCCTCAAAAGAGGTAATAGACCCTCCGGCCTCTTTAGAGGAACGTATCCTCTCATGAAACTCGCTTGCCTCCGAGACAAGGGTAGGTTGATAGCCGGTCTCCGACGGAACTCTTCCCAGAAGAGTTGAGATTTCCGCACCGGCCTGAACAAACCGAAATATATTATCGACAAAAAGCAATACATCCTGGTTTTTTCTCTGTATGGATTCAGCCATAGTAATACCGGTCATCGCGACTCCGAAACGGGCACCGGGTGGTTCGTTCATCTGCCCGAACACCATCATTGTTTTTGACAATACGTCATGTTTCAGGAGTTCATAGTAAAGTTCATTTCCTTCGCGGATACGCTCGCCTACGCCTGCAAACACGCAACTCCCCCGGTATTTCTTAACTATGTGCTGGATGATCTCTAAGGTAAGGATACTTTTTCCCAGTGCGGCACCGCCTAAGATTCCGGTTTTACTGCCTTTTACCACAGGAAAAAGCAGGTCCACGATTTTAATTCCCGTTTCCATTACTTCAAACGTCATGTGGCGGTCCGAGTTGATTTTCACCTGGCTTCCCATATCCTTTTTTCTTATGGGGAGTTTCTCCGCACTCTTAATAGGCCCCTTCTGGTCTATGGGTTGACCCAATATATTCACAATGCGTCCGTAGAGGGCATCTCCCAAAGGAATCTGGATGGGGCCGCCTTCACAATAAGCCTCCTGATTACGGGCAAGGTTTATCGTTGAGTTTACGGCTATGGTACGGGCGATATTGCCCGGAAGATGCTCGGCGACTTCCAAAACAATTTCTTCTCCACTAGCGATCTCCGTGGTAATGACGCTATAGATATTAGGTACGTCCTCAGCCTTAGAAAATTTAACATCTACTACCGGCCCCTGGACCGAAACCACATAACCTATCTGGGAATTTTTAGTTTTTTCCATTTGCTATACGATCATGGTAGTATTACCTGAATGCAAGCCGTGCGCTGAAGAGCTCGCGCATGTTTCTATCGACTAATTCATGACGGATACGAAAATATTGAAGCCTTAACTTTTTGTCTAATTCGCCTAATCTCTGAGAACTTCCTTCAAGGTGCACGAAGCGCGCGGCAAATTCTGCCAAACGGCTCAGACCGAAAATCTCATACAATTTCTGGCTTATCCATAAATATACAAGATACCCGAACACGTCATTAAGTTTTGACTCAACAATGATATCGTGACCGGACGTTTCTTGTGCCTGTTTTGGCGTATACGGCAAACACGAAACGATCTCTACCCGCTGTATGGTAAATGATATAGGCCGCGGATACACTACCTTAAGATACCCTACCCGGCCTTCTAAGATTGTTTTTACTAGATAATTTCTCACCTGTATTGCCTGAGCGTAACGCTGTTCGTCTTTAATACCGCTGAATGCGGTAAACGGAAGTTTGCTTTCGCGCGCATATATCTTACCGCGCTCGCCGATTACAATAAGTTTTCCCGGTATCTTCTCAAGCTCTGCGCGGGCAGCGGTTACTACGTTCATATTAAGCCCTCCCAGGAAACCGCTGTCTGAGGTAACCGCAACGACTATCTGCTTCTTGTAATGAGAACTTGCAAACGGGCTCTTGATTCTGGAAATATCTATAAACTCAAAAAAACCGTCTATCTCTTCAAGGAGTCTTTCATATGATTTTAACTTTTGCTCAAGTGCCCTGTATTGGGATACCGCGATGTTCTTTAAGGCCTCTATGAGAGAAGCAAGTCCTTTATTAAACTCCAAATCCCTCTTTACCTCCGCAAGGGTTTTCATTTTTATTCCATCAGGCCATACGGCAGGTTAAAAATTGTCACCGTATTATCTCTTTTGCATATTCTTTGAGCGCATGCTCCAGTTTTTCCTTAAGATCATCATCCAACTGTTCCGTAGCTCGGAGTTTGACAAAAAATTCTGTGGCATGTTTTTGCACAAATAAAAATATTTCCTGTTTGAACCGTTTTATCTGGTTTGCCGAGAGATTGTCCAGCATCCCCCGATTGAGCGCATAGAGGTATAATATCTCTTCTTCTGTCGAAATGGGTTTATTCTTATCCTGAATGATTAACTGGTTTATCGCCTCGCCCCGCTTAAGCTTTGCCTCTGCCTCTTTAGAAAGTCCTGTGGTACGCAGTTGCGTCATCTGGAGAAGTTCCTTATACTGGAGATAGTCAAGCCGTAACGATTTGCTCAGTTCCTTCATCGCCGGCCACTGCGCTTTATTTCCGATACGCGAGACGGAAAGACCAAAATCAATGGCGGGTTTAACACCCTTGTTAAAAAGGGCCGTAGAAAAATACAGCTGACCGTCTGTCATTGATATTATATTTGTCGAGATATATCCTGTTACATCGCCCTGCAGTATCTCCACGATAGGGAAGAATGTCATAGACCCTCCGTTAAGTTCCGGTTTTAGGAATCCTGCCCTCTCCATGAGCTGTGAGTGAATATAGAAAATGTCTCCCGGATATGCCTCCCGGCCGGGTGCCCGTTCCAAAAGCAGGGAAATCTGCCGGTAAATCCAGGCATGTTTCGTCAAATCGTCAAAGACAACAAATACGTCTTTTCCCTTAAACATAAAATATTCTCCCAATAAACACGCCGTATAGGGGGAAAGGTACTGTTCTCCCGTCGAGAGGGATGCTACGCCGCTTACCACGATGGTATAGCCAAGCGCGTCTTTTTCCTTAAGGACGTCTAATACCTTGATGAGGCTTGAATATGGTTTGCCGATGCTGCAATAGATACAGACAACATCCTTACCTTTCTGGTTCAGTATGACATCTATGGCTACCGAGGTCTTGCCGGTGATCCGGTCTCCGATAAGTAGTTGGCGCTGTCCTTTTGCAATGGGGATAATAGCATCTAATATAAGCGTGCCGGTCTCGAGCGTTTTTTTGACAGGGACGCGGTCCATAACCCCCGGGGCTATTCTAAAGACGGGGTAAAACTCCTTTGCCTCTATAGGCCCCAGTCCGTCGAGCGGCTGGCAGAGGCCATTTACTATCCTTCCCAAGAATGCCTCCGAGACGGGTAGGTTTAGAGATTTACCTTTATTATATACCTCGCTTCCGGCGCGGATAGAACTTGCGTCACCTAAGACCAAAATCTGGACCTTAGTTTCCGTAAATCCCACTACCAAGCCCGGAATGCCGTTTGCAAATTCAACTATCTGGCCGTTCATGCAGGAAGGAAGACCCTTTGCAAGCACAACAAATTTTCTGACCGATTCTACCTGTCCGACCTCTCTGGCTTCAAAATGTGCGCTCGGTTTATTATGTACCGTCTGCATATCAGATATTTTTTGTATGCTCCTGGATTTTATTCTTTAGACTACCGTCTAAGACAAGACTGCCGATAGCGACTATAAGACCTGCGACGATTGAGGGGTCTATTTCCTCTTTTATTTCTATATCGGCCTTTACTACCTCCTTTAGTTTTTTAAATAAAATTTTACGCTGTCCCTCATTTAAAGGAAATGCAGAGGTAATTTTTATCTGGCTAATATCCTTTGGGATATGCAAGTTTCCGAATTCGCTAAATCCGTCCTCGATAAGTTCTTCAATCCAATGAATATGTACGTCCTGTCTAAATTTTTCCGGTAGCGTATCGTGAATTAACTCGCATGCTTTATTGATTGCCTCATTGGTAATCCTCTCGTATATCTCGGCAAGTAAAAGTTCTCTGGATTTTTCTGCCTGCTGGATAATTTCGCCGCTCTGGGTGCGTGCCTGAGCTAAAAGTTTTTCTTTTTCAGCCTGGGTCTCATCCAAAATCTTTGTCTTTAATTCTTCCGCCTCTTCCTGGGCCTTGGCTACTATCTCCTGGGATTTTTGTTTTATCTCTTCGAGTTGCCGGTGTATCTCTTTTCCTTTTTTTGCATAGTCCTCATTAAGCTCTTCAAGGTGCCGCGTAGCCGATATTACATTCAATGTCATGATGCGCCTGAGGATAACGATTAATCCCACAAATATTAATAACTGGAGCAGTATTAAAGAAACAATAAGCATATATCACCCCTGCATGGCCATTGGTTAGTTTTATTGCGTATTATATCATAAATATAAAAGGAGATAAAATGTAAATACAGTATATAAGATTCGGCTGCAAAGGAAATGCCCCTGCTCTACTTATGACCAAGTCCTATGTAAACAACTGGAACACAATAAGCATAGCGATAATAGCCAATGCCTGAGCAAAGATAAGAGCAATAAGCATCGCTACAAAAATTTTTGGGGCGGCGGATGGATTTCTCCCTAAGGCATTTATGCTGGCAAAACTACCTGCGGCAAATACCGCGCACGGTCCCAGTATGCACAGCCCAAAGATCAGAATAAGTGCCGCATTACGGCTCATGTGTTTTTTCTCTCCTCTATGATTATCGTGACTTTGTTCTGATTAACCTTTACCACGCCTCGCAAAATAGGCAGGTTTTCTTCGTCTATGATAATCGTTCCTGAAATAAGACGGCTCAAGAGGCGTTTATGAAACGGTAGAATTTCAAGCACTCCTTGTTCGCCGGGGAGGATAATGCTTTTGGCGTGCCCTTCAAAGATAACTTCTTCCGGAGTCAATACGATAACGTTAAGAAGCATAGCCTGTTATGGGCTCTTGTGTGGCTTATTAAAAAAAGAATCTCATTATATCTCATAGAGATATAATACAAGATTGTGCGCGATTCGGCAACAGTTATTGCATTATATTAGGGGTTTTCTTCTTCCGGCCCCTTTTCTTCTTCTCCTTCGGAACCTGGCTCTTCCTTAAAGGCAGCGGCCTTTTTTGCCGCAAAGAGTTCTTCTCTCGTAAGCCGTGCCTGGCGCTGCCATATGAAAAACATAACTGCCGCAAGAAGGCCGAGGAAGATTATAATAATAAATATGATAAGCCACGTGATCGCCTTTGTCGGTTCCGTTGATTTTATCTTGGTCTTAGCAAGCATCTCGGGTGCAAGCGGGCCGCCGGCAGTAGCAAGGGCTTTCTCCAGCTGCGCAATCTCTTCTTTAATCTTTTCTATGGTGATGAGGTTCTGCCTGTAGAGGCCTATATGCTGCTGACGGCTTACTGATTCATCGTTCTGGCTTGTTACAATCTCATTAAGTTGCGGATAGAGAGGTTCGGCAATCTCCTTTGCCTTTTCGTAGTACTCCGTATTTTCGAGGCGGCTCATTATCGAATCTATGCGATTCTTTAAGTCTGAGACCTCACCTTCCCTTACAAACCAGACATCCTCAACCTCTACTTCAAAGATGCGTATCTCGCCCGGTGTAAGCTTCACATTGTTCTTATACACATAATAGAGGGATTTATCGGTATCATATTCAAGGTCAAGCCCTCCTAAATCCATGATATTTTTATTGTTCACTTCTTTCGGCAGATACTGCTTCACATTAACCAGTTGTTCTTTGACTTTTGACGGGTTCATTGTAACAATGCGGAACTTGACGCTTCCGGGCTGCAGCGACGTAGAAACCACAGGTGCATCGGTACCGCCGAATTTGTTTTCAAAGATCTGGTATAATACATCGATTACGCCGTTAATCTCGTCGGTACTTGCGCGTATATCTTTGATAGTAGGCGATGAGGTAAGTGCCTGTTCGAAAAGTGTGGATATATCATATCCCTCCGAGCCTGCCAACTCTTTTAACCGCTTGGAAATTTCAGTCACCGTAGTAGTCATTTTCGCGGTTGAGCCGCCCTCCCGTGCGATAATCGTAGGAAGCTCTTCCACCGATTGTTTGAGGTGTTGCAGTGCAAGAGGAATATTGATGTTATCTTTTGTAATTATGACCGATTCGACCGCCTTAATGGACTCTAACGCCGCCTTTGCAGCGCGTTCTGCCCCAGGCGCGGCTGCCGCAAGGCCTGCGACGGTGGTCAAGCTCATTGATTCAACATTGAGCGTACCTCTTATTTCGCCGCTTGTACGCGCCTCGCTCACCACATAGATATACGCCTTGCCGGCGCTAAACCTGCTACTTATAGTGAGCTCATAGGTGTAAATTCCCCTTTGAGTCTTTGATTCGGTGAGCGTCTCGGTATCTACGACCGCATTCCCCTCGGTATCATATATATTTATGTATGGTTCAAGGCCTTCAACGCCGCTTACCGTAAGCGAGACATTGTCACCTATCAATGCGGGGTTCGGTGCAATGGTTGCCCTCCACGGCGACGCATCTATGAGGCCGGAGCCTGCAACCATACCGCTTGTAGTCTCATCGTAGATTATATACGTATATGCCTTACCCGCATCAAACGTGGCATCTATCTTGAATTCATACGGATACACGCCGTCTTCGGTTTCAGGTATTTCAATGGGGCCCACAAGCACCTTATTATCCCAGCTATAGAGAGTAAGTACGGGGTTAGACCCGGGATAACCGGTGCACTGTAATGTTACCGTGTCGTTCACCACCGCAGGATCAGGCGATACCGAGGCACTCCAGGAATATTGTTTTGCCGTTGCCTCAAGAGACAGACCTGCTGCGGTCGCAGTATCGGCACCTGATTGCAGGTCGGTAATTGCCACTCTGGTATCACGTTCAAAACTCGCCATGGTAGCCGTAACCTGTGCCTTCATCTCGTCAGTCCTCTGGACAATAATGGTTTCTTGCGCTTGCAGCTTTTGTTCTATGACGTCTGTCTGGTCATTAAGTGTCTTTTGAATCTCTGTATTAACCTCTGATATCGGTTTATCAAGCACATAGTTCATCTGAGTCGCCATCTCAGCCAACCGCTTTGAAGAAGTAACTTCAAATGAATTGGGGCTGGTAAACGAACCGCCTGTTGTTATCTGTACGGTAGCAGCGGTCGTATAAACTTTACCTGCCGCAAGTCCTGTATTAGACCAGCTAAACGTATACACACCTGCAGCGTTAGGCGGGGTCGGATTGTTATAGAAGGCTTCTTCATTAAACTCCTCATTAGGTACTTTGAATGTTTTTATAAGGGTTGCGCCATCATATATCTTCAGTTCGCACCACACGCCGCCGGTAACCGTGACACCGTCTCGTTCAAGCCATACGGATGCCCCAAGGAAATCAACTTCAGGGCCGGTGCCGTCAGGATCTGCGCTGTAGGCATAGTTTGAACCGGACCTCCAGATATGCACTGAGGTGCTCTCAAGAAGAAGCTCCACGTCCTGGTCCTGGTCAGCGGTAACGCTTATCCATTTTTCCGAATAACCGATAGTAGACCAGGTAAATTTCCATGAGCCGTAGGGCTCGCCGTGGACAAAGAGGAAATTCTCTTTAGTGGGATCAGGGTCGACATCCTCTGCGACCACATTGTTCTCTGACCAGTTCGGGCTTGTTACGCTCGCAAGCGTAATCTGCGAACCGTCGAGCATGTTCCTGATATTCCACCTGATAACATAATAATCCATCTTAAACGTAGATGCAGATGCGCTAAGGATGCTCGCATCCCTGGTATCGGTTATACGCAGCCGCGCCGTATCGGACTTCGTATTGGGGATAGTCCAGGTCCGGGAACCGGAGTTAGTCATAGAAGACTCGATTATATACGGATAGCTTGAGCCGCCGTCGGTAGAATAATCTATCTTTACGTTGGGGACAGTTCCCTCGGTTGTCCAGCTGATGGTCTCGGTCCTATTGACAATCCAGCGCTCTCCTCCGTTAGGATGGACGATAGTGAAGTTAGCGCGGATCTTAAAATTACCGTCTGAGATATCATTTGTCGCGGGAACCGATGCATCCTCAACCTTTACCCGCACTACAAACTGCTGGGTGATATCATCGGGAATCGTCCAGTTAAAGCTGTATGAGCCGCCGCCGCCTGAGCCGTTAGGCGCACCGTTACTGATTACCTGGGGGAATGTTGAGCCTGAGTCTTTCGAGTAGCTCAGTTTTACAAACGGCATCGTTCCGCCCCACTCCCACGTGATGGGATAAATTCTACCTGCAATCCAGCTCTCAGCGCCGTTAGGTGAGGTAAGATGTATCCATCCTGAGATACTAAAATCGTTGTTGGAGTCATCATAGACACTGCTATCCCGTGTATCCAAAACGCGCATCCTGGCATTTCCCGAGTGGTCATCGGGAACGGTCCATGGGTAACTTCCGGTATTACTAACGGAATTAGTGATAATCTTACCTACGGGCCAGCTCGTACCGCCGTCTATCGAGTACTGGAGTTTTACATCGGGGATGGTTCCTGTGGTGACCCAGATAATGGTATAGGGCTGCAGAATCATTGCCGATTCTCCGCCGTTAGGAGCGGTTATGCGTAACGCACCCCTGATTTTAAAGTCAGCTGCAGAGACGTCATAGGCATACACATTGGTAGTGCTCATAATACGCACCCTGACGTTGGTTGAAATCATGTCGGGAACGGTCCATGCGTAGCTTGCCGTTCCGCCGCTACCGGGGCCGTTGGCCGCTGAGTTGGCAATGATATTGGGGAATGTGCTGCCAGAATCGGTTGAATAATCAAGTTTTATAAATGGCACGGTACCCTTCCAGGTCCAGATGATAGTTTTATTTTCATCTGCCGTCCATACCTCGCCTCCGTCCGGCTGCGTGATGTCAAAATCAGCGCAGATCTTAAACTGGGGCGATACGTTATAGGCACTAGTATCCAGGGTATCGCTTATCCTGATTTTTGCAGTTACGCTTATCGCATCGGGCACAGAGGTCCAGGAGTAGCTTCCGTCATTAGTTTCGTTCGTTGCGATAGTAGTATAGGTCGAACCGTCATCCGTTGAATATTCAAGTTTTACCTTGATGGGGTCTATCCTGTTTTTGCTTGTCGTACCCGTCTTATTCCAGGTAATGGTGTAGCCGCTGTTAACATCCAGTATTTCAGAAAATACAGGGGCAGTAATACCAAACCCGCCTATAATACTGAAATTATTATTTGATACATCTTTTGCTCTTGAATTGTTAACGTCCGATACCCTCACTCGTATATTGTCGCTCACATAATCGGGTATGGTCCACCCATAGGTACCGTCGTTGTCGGTAGAGGCGATAATTTCAAAGGGGAAGCTTGAGCCTGAGTCTGCAGAGTACTCAAGTTTTGCATTGGCAGTGGTGCCGGTGATATTCCACACGATATTCTGAACATCTCCTATCGTCCATTTTTCAGTGCCGTTTGGTTGGACTATGGTAAAGCCTGCGAGGATTTCAAAATCGGCGTTTGATTCGTCATATACCGTGCTATCGCTTGTATCGGATATCTTTACCCTCACATGATTACCGACCGAATCCGGAATAGTCCACTGGTAACTGAAGGCGGCTGTGGGAGTTGAGGCGGTTATTATGTTCTCAGACGGATAAGTACTGCCGGAATCGGTTGAATATTGCAACTTTACGTTGACAATAGTTCCGACCCTGGACCAGGTAATATATTGGTTGGTTGCGGCGACAGCCCATCCTTCTCCGCCGTTTGGCGCCCCCACAGTGAGTGCACCTATAATTTTAAAATTAAGGTTAGAGATATCCGAGATAGTACCGTCACTGGTATGAGTAATTTTCACTTTGACCGTTGATGAAATAGCATTCGGTATCTGCCAGTTGTAGCTGCCGGTTAAACCTCCTGCAGGGGTGGATGCAATAATCGTTACGGTCTGCAATTCATCAAGGAAACCGTTGGTGGAATATTCAAGTTTCACATTGGCAAAGCTTCCTGTCTTATTCCACGTAATCGCATTGGTACTGTTAACAACCCATGCCTCGTTACCGCTGTTTGGCGAGGTCACGGTAAGGGTGCCTTTTATGGTAAAGTCGCTGTTAGAGGTATCAAACACATCGGGGTTTTCCGCATCGGACACTCTTACCTTAAGCGCCGTGCCAATCGCGTCTGCAACGCTCCAGTTATAGGTACCGAGTGAGGCATTTATGGAATCAATAATGGTATTGGGATAACTTGAGCCGCCGTCAGTAGAATATTCCAATTTTACGTTAACGACAGAACCCGTCCTTTCCCATGTGATATCATAGGAGTCACCCACGTATAAGGTTTCAATACCGTTAGGGGTCTTAAGCCTTAGTGCACCCTTGATGGTAAAGTTACCGTCAGAGGTATCAAATACCTCGGGATTGGTAATATCGGTGATCTTAATTCTTACCTTGGTTCCAACCGCATCGGCGACAGTCCAGTTATACTTACCTGTGGATGCATCGGTGATGGCGATGATGTTAGAGGGATAACTTGTCCCGCCGTCTATTGAATAATCAAGTCTCACATTCGCGACAGAACCTGTCCTTGTCCAAGTGATATCATAGGAACTACCAACCGTCCATATCTGGCCGCCGTTAGGTATAAGCACTGTAACTGCGCCGCGTATAGTAAAATCACTATCAGAGGTGTCAAAGACATTGGCATTGCCTGAATCGGTAACTTTCACCCTGCGGTCTGTACCTATCAAATCAGGAACGTCCCACGGATAGGTCTGAAGTGAAGCATCATAATCTTCTATTATAACATTCGGATAGGTAAACCCTGAGTTGGTTGAATATGCCAGGTCCACAAACGGGATCGTACCAAACCTCGTCCAGGTAATAGCATGGGCAGTCCCTACTATCCAGCTCTCGGTGCCGTTAGGGCTATTGAGCGTGAGTCTACCTCGTATGATGAAATCACCGTCTGATTCATCAAATACGGTTGAGTCGGAACTATCGGTAATCTTTACCCTCACCGTGGTAGAAATCGCATCCGGTATCGTCCAGTCATATGGCGTTCCCGTAGCGGGGTTTACGTTTGTTGCGATACTATAAGGATATGTCGAGCCTGAATTCTTTGAATAATCAAGTTTGCAGTATTGGATATTTCCTGTCTTTGTCCAGGTGATATCGTGATGCGTTGCCACTTCCCAGGACTGTCCGCCGTCAGGTTGCACAATAGTAAACGTACCGCGAATCTTGAAGTTATTGTTTGATACGTCAAACGCGTCCGAATTGTTTACGTCGCTTATTTTTACCTTACAGGCGGGTGATAACGTATTCGCAATGCTCCACGCATAGGAAAGCGTATTAGGAGTAAACGCCACGATTTCATAAGGATAGGTAGAACCGCCGTCGGTAGAATAGTCAAGTTTTACATTGAGTGCGGTGCCGACAGTAGTCCATGTGATAAATTCGCTTTCTCCCGCCTTCCACACCTCTCCTCCGTCAGGCTTAATGATGGTAAATCCTGCCTTAATAGTAAAATTAGCGTTTGATACATCATAGACGTCACTATCCGTATAATCTGAAATCTTAACGCGGGTAGCAAAACCAATATTGTCGGGTATGGTCCATTCATAGCTTAAAGCGGCAACGGGTGTAGACGCGACTATTACATTGGGATAGCTTGTCCCGCCGTCGGTTGAGAAGCTTAATTTTGCATTGGCAATAGCACCGACCTTGGTCCAGGTAATGTTTTCCTTGGAGCCCACTTTCCAGTTTTCTCCTCCGTTAGGAGCGCCTAATGTAAAGCTACCGATAATCTTAAAGTTAAGGTCAGAGGTATCGGTTACCGAGCTATACGCGGTATTGGTTATCTTAACCTTAACCGTCGAGCAGATATTGTCGGGAATGGTCCAGTTATAGCTTCCGGTAACAGCATCGGTAGAGGCAATAATTTCATTGAGGTATGACGAACCGCCGTCGGTAGAATAGTCTATCTTTACCGTGGCGATGCTACCAACAATGGTCCAGGTGATAGGATACTGGGAGTTTACGACCCATGCCTCACTGCCGTTAGGCGAAGTAACCGTGATTGAACCGATAACGTTAAAATCACCCTCAGAGGTATCTTTTACGGAGGCATCGGTATAGTCTGAAATCATAATGCGGGTATGCGTTCCTATAATATTGGGAACGGTCCAGCGATATGTCCCGGTTGAGGCATCCGTAGAATTGATGACAACACCCGTCCAGGTCTGACCGCTGTTGATTGAATATTCTAATTTCACATTGGCAATCGAACCGGTCCTTGACCAGGTGATGTCATATTGATTGCCGACGGTCCACGATTCACCCCCGTTAGGCGTATTAAGACTAAGCGCGCCTTTTATGGTGAAGTTTCCGTCGGATGAATCGGTAACCGTACTGTTAGTGGTATCTGTTATCTTTACCCGTATCGCACTGCCGAGGGCATCGGGAACAGACCAGGGGTAGCTTCCCGTACTTGCATCGGTTACTTCCACAATATTGTAAGGATAACTCGTACCGCCGTCTTTTGAATAATCAAGTCTTACGTTGGTAATAGAACCTGTCCGTGTCCAGGTAATACTCTTTCCTTCTCCTACAAACCATATCTGGCCGCCGTTTGGTATGCCCAAGCTAAGCGCGCCTTTTATAGAGAATGCGATAGCTGATTCGTCAAATACGAGCGAATTGGTAAGATCTGTTATTTTGACCTTAAGTGCGGTGCTTATCGCATCAGGTATATCCCATGCATAGCTTCCATTTGCGCCTAGCGTAGAACCGATAATTACATTAGGGTATGTTGAACCATTATTAGTTGAATATTCTAATTTTACATTGGTAATCGAACCTGTCCTTGTCCATGAAATATTTTCGGTTGTATCCACTACCCAAACTTCTCCGCCATTGGGCGCCTCCAGAGTGAGGATGCCGCGTATAATAAAATCATCTGATTCATCATAGACTCCGGAATCATTTTCGTCGGTGATTTTTACTCTCACGGTGGTAGAAAGCTTATCAGGAATTGTCCAGTCATAGGGCGTGCCTGTTAACGGATTGACACCCGTAGCAATAGCATAAGGGTAGGTGGAACCTGAGTTGGTTGAATATTCCAGCTTACAGGTCTGCATATCGCCTTTCTTTGTCCAGGTGATATTCTCATGGGTATTATATATCCATATTTCACTACCCACGGGCCTTGTCAAATTAAACGAACCGTGTATTTTAAATTTACCGTTTGAAATCGCATAGGCATTAAGGTTATTCGGATCATATAATTTAACCTTGCCGTCGGTAGTTATCGCGCTTGCCGGAACCGTCCAGTTATACGTTCCCGTATTTGAAACAGTGCCGATATTTGTATAATTTGAACCGCCGTCCTTGGAATATTGCAGGACGACATTTGCAATACCCGTTCCTGTCTTGTTCCACTCAATAGTATAAGGCGTTTCCGCAACAAGGCTCTCCCCGTTGGTTGGATGGACTATCGAGAATGTGCCGATAATCGAAAAATCCGCATCTGAGGCGTCAAAAACAACAGATTCGTTAGTAGCATCTGTTACCTTTACCCTGACGGTATTGCTTGCCCCCTCAGGCATTGGTGACCAAAGATACGACTGATTGCCTGCAGGAATGGTATTAATAAGAGTGGGATATGTCGAACCTGAGTTGGTGGAATAATAAAGTTTTACATTGACGATAGAACCGGTTTTTATCCAGGTGATATTATTGGTTGTTGAAAGGGCCTGCCAGTTTTCTCCGCCGTTAGGATCGGTAAGTTCCAGCTTACCGATAATACGGAAGTTGGCTGAGGTTCCGACAATACTGCTGTTACCGGTATCGGTTGCTCTTACAAGTACGGTTTGGCTTATAGCATCGGGCACGGTCCAGCTATAATCAGTAGTGTCAGCCGTAAGGGCGAAGCTATCCGCGCCGGGAATAGTGGTATAGGTTGAACCGCCGTCATTTGAATATTCAAGTTTCACGTTGCTGACACTGGAAGACGTTCTTACAATTCTAACGTTAGTAGATGAGGCAACCACTACATTCTGATTCAATACGGGTTGCGTAATAGAAAGTTGCGGCCTGATGGCAAAGTTATAATCTGACATATCACTGACATCAGACGGGTAGTCGGGATCTACTACTCGTATGCGGCAGGTCTCGCTCTTGACATCGGCGACAGAGCTCCACTGATAGGAACGCGAGCCATCTCCACCTGTT
>JAZDNB010000006.1:0-33619 GCA_043800345.1 Candidatus Omnitrophota bacterium | reverse complement strand
GGTATTTCTTCTTGGGGCTTAACATTTTTTTCTTCTTCTGTGGTAGCAGTAACAGCAGGGGGATTTTTCGGGGCCGTCTGCTCCGTAGTTTTCTCTCCTGTTTCAATTTCTTGCCTTATATTTTCTATATTACCCCTGAATTCATCCCAATCCGCATAATTAACATCTCTCAATTCAAAAAAATCTCCGATTTCCCCTCTCTTATCCACCTCAGCACCAAAACCGTTTTCCAGCTCTTTTTCTGATATAATATTACCCTGTTCATCTAAGCCCTGAAGATAAACCCTGTCTTCAAAACACATAACAGAGGTCCTCTCTCCGAGAAAATCAACCTCAAGACCGGTTCCTTTTACGCCTGCGATGGCGGTAGGGGTTTTTATTTCAAATTGTTCAACCTTTGTTATGTCGTCAATCAAAGAAAGAACTCGTCCCTTGGGAAGTTCGATGCTGGCAGGCTGTATGGTATTTATTTTTATGCGAGAGTTTTCCTTTACGGTTAATATATTCTTAAAGGTCTTATCAAGGGCAAGGTTACATTCGGAGCTTTGTTCCGTTCTTAATTGTGCCTGCCCATCGACAAACATGCCCACCTCTGCTTGCTCCCACGTTGCGGTATCCTCTTTCCTAACAAAGACCTCTCCTTTAATACCGACGATCTTTGCGGTCTGGGCATATACGGCCGGGACAAGTAACAACAGAAAAACAACATATAGCGAGATAATTTTTTTCATAACCAATCCTCCTTCTTTTCTTCTGTTTAAGAGTTTCGTATATGGTCAATAATAAGTAGTATTAATTATATATTTTTTTTGATATTCTTTCAACAAATATAGATGAAGCTCCACGGCTTAACAGCCGTGGTTTCTTGCTTTTCGGTCTCGTGCCATATGGCACAGGCTCATGGAACGGAATCCCGCCCGTCCCGTAAAGCGGGACTGGGTGCGGGATAAACCTCTTTACAAAACCCGGCTCTATTGATAAGATGCCCCTGGTGAGACCTATGGATACTATATTTCCTTTATCCGTTACAAACCTTCCTCAGGCAGATATTTCCCTTGAGGGCGTTACTGCGTATGTGGCCCAGGGGGAAAATTATCAGATCATATTTTCCAAATATACGAAAGATGCTTACATACCTGAGCATATGCATGAGAGCCAATGGGGCGTAGTACTCGAAGGAAAAATAGAATTTCGTATTAACGCTACTATGCATATATATACAAAAGGGGATAGGTATTTTATCCCGAAAGGCATAGCGCATTCAAGCAACGTATATGCGGGTTATGCGGATATTATTTTCTTTAACGAAAAAGACAGATTCCGTGTGAAAAAAACATAGGGGAGAAAAATAATGGCGGTATACGTTATCATCGATATCGATGTAAAAGACCCCATCGGCTATGAGGAATACAAAAAGAAAGGGGGCCCTACTATTATTGCATATGGCGGAAAACCCCTTGCGCGAGGGGGAAAAACAGAGGTATTTGAGGGCTCCTGGTACCCCAAACGGATGGTTATGCTTGAATTTAAAACCATGGAAGACGCAAAGCGGTGGTGGAATTCTCCCGAATATAACGAAGCGAAAAAATTAAGGCATAAGGCGGCTTCTGCTAACGTGGTTGTTTTGGAAGGACTCTAAAACTACTTAGTTCTTAGTATCCTTTTTGTTTCTTTCTTCTAGCACTCTTCTCTGCATCTCGTCAAGATAGGCATCCGCTTCTTCCATGTTTTCAAATACACGCACAGAGGGAAGCGCGTTAATAATCTCAAATACCCTTTTAATCTGAGGCTGTAGATTCATCATCGCAAAATCACTCTTTTGCTCTTCCATTGCTTTCTTTGCTTTAAGTATTACACTTACGCCCATGCTGCTTATGTACGTTAATTTTTCCAGATTAAGCATAAGTGCCTTCGTCGAGGTTATTAAGATCGGTTTTAATTTTTGTTCGAGTTCCTGAAACGTGGCAGAATCAAGATTGCCGGCAAGGGATACTATATATACTCCTTTATCTTTCTTCTGAACCTGTATATCGAGCGCCATAGTACCTCCTTTGTAAAAACATCCCAGGATAATCATACTGCTACCGTAAAAAGAAGTCAATGTGAAAGTTCGTTTTTTGTACGCATTCCCAATAATTCATTTTCCATATATAACCGGATATTATTTTGTCTTTTTAGAATCTCCCAAATCTATATTCGTATCAATCAATGCCTTATTGATACGATCCTGGAACCGCTCTTCGAGTTTAAGAAGGTGTATAAACACGAGCCATCCGGTAATCACTATTAATACCATGAGCACAAACCACGTGCGCTTCATTATGAAATCTGACATAGATAGTTTTAGTATTATTACGGCAAAGCGTTCAGTGCGGTATCAAATCGTTTCAATACCTTCTCTTTCCCCAATAATTCAAACAGATCGAATATGCCGGGACCCATGGTTTTATTGGTAAGGATAAAACGTGAAGGATGAATAAGTTCTCCTGCCGAGATGTTTAGTTCCTTTGCAAGATTTCTTAGGATTTCTTCTGTTGTAATGACAGTAAATTCATCCGAATGTGAAAGGGCGTTTCGTAATTTTGCAAGGTTTTCTTTTATGCGGGGTTTTTGGGCCAGCCGCAAAATCCCCTCCTGTGTATACGCCAAGTCTTCCTTAAAAAAATAGTCCGCTTCTTCTTTAAGCTGGCTCAGCGTATGTATTCTCATCGTATATAACGATATGAGTTTCTTAAATTGTTCCGCGCTTATTTTTTTTAGCTCCTCCGTGTCCAAAAACTCCCTCATGAGGAAGCTCAGCGTATCGAAATCCAGAGACTTTATATGTTCGGAGTTCATCCAATTAAGTTTATCCACGTCAAAAACGGCATTTACTGATTTAACGTTTTTTATATCAAACTCCTTAATGATATCGTCCCGCGGCATAATTTCTTTATTGTCGCCGGGAGCCCACCCCAAAAGCGAAATAAAGTTAACGAGCGCCTGCGAAAGGTACCCCGCTTGTCTGTATTCCCTGATACTGGTTGCACCGTGGCGTTTTGACATGCGGGAACGGTCTTTTCCGAGTATCAAAGGTGCATGGGCAAATTCGGGCATGGTAAAACCAAGCGCTTCATAGAACAAGATCTGTTTTGGCGTGTTGGAGATATGGTCATCACCGCGTATTACATGGCTGATACCCATGCTCGCATCATCTACCGCACAGGCAAAGTTATACGTGGGGAAGCCGTCCGATTTAATCATCACCTGGTCTTTTATCGTGCTTGAGTCAATGTGTATCGGCCCGTGAACAAGGTCATGTATGGTAATACTTTTTGACTGTGGCACCTTAAAGATAATTGCCTTTTGTGTGATACGACTTGAATCCTTTATTATGTTCCCGTCTTTGTCGCGTATCTGGCCTTCGGCTTCATAGGCAAGGCCTTTTTCAAGCAGCTCTTTGGCATATTTTCTGTATATATCGAGCCTCTGGGATTGCAGAACGGGCGCGTCGTCCCAATCAAGACCAAGCCATTGTAAGCTGTCAAGAATCTCATCGAGAAACTCCTGTTTTGAGCGCACAGGATCCGTATCCTCGATACGCAACATAAACTTCCCGCCGCAGTGCCGTGCATAAAGCCAGTTAAACAGTGCGGTACGCGCGCTTCCGATGTGCAGATACCCTGTGGGGCTGGGGGCAAACCTAACTTTTATATCTCTTTGCGAATTCATAACCTTCCCATAGTGCCGTTTTATTTGCATCTAATAAGTTTTTTCTGTGAGGCGGGATAAATTGTTCAAGCAATGTTTGTATAGTGCCAAGTTTGAATGTGCTGTCGTTAAAAATAAACGCACCAAGCGCTAACATATTCGCCACTTTTACGTTTCCGCTTGATAATGCCATGGCGGTCATCGGTATCTTTATGCAGGTTATGTCTCTTCTTACTGACCGGCCGTCATCTATCAGCGAAGAATTAAGAATCAGGAGGCCGTTTTTCTTTAACCGTGTATGAAATTTCTCGAAAGAGGGGCTGTTCATGACTATACACACGTCGGGATGCTCTATAAGGGGAGAAGGGATATCGTCATCTGATATCACTACCATGCAGTATGCGGCACCTCCTCTTGCCTCGGCCCCGTATGAACTTATCCAGGTAACGTTATAGTTTAATTTCATGGCGGAATAGGCAAGGAATCTTCCCATAAACATTATGCCCTGACCGCCGAAACCCGCACAGATTATTAATTTGCTCATACTGCACCTTTATCTGTCACATAAAACGCCTAAGGGAAAAAACGGTATCATATTGTTCTCAATATGGGCGATGGCATCTTTCGGCGCCATATCCCAGCACACAGGACACATAGATAAAATCTCAACCAGCGAAAATCCTCTGTTGTCCAATTGATTTTTAAATGCCTTATGAATTGCCCGTTTTGTCTTAAGTATCTCTTGCGGCTTGTGAACAGCCGTCCGTTCAATATACCTAACGCCATCTAAATGACTAAGCAGGTCGGGAAGTTTTATGGGAAATCCGGTACGTGCTACGTCTCTGCCGTATGGTGTGGTAAGAGTTTTTTGCCCGATAAGCGTAGTAGGTGCCATTTGACCGCCTGTCATACCATAGACCGTGTTATTGACAAAGATAATACTGATATTCTCCGAGCGCGATGCCGCGTGCACTATCTCGGCCGTTCCGATCGCGGCAAGGTCACCGTCTCCCTGATATCCAAAAACGAACAGATCGGGTCGTGAGCGTTTTATACCGGTTGCTACCGCAGGCACCCTTCCATGGGCTGCCTCTGTCACATCAAAATCCCAATAATCATAAGCGATCACCGCACAACCGACCGGGGCTACGCCTATGGTCTTTTCTCTAATGCCCAGTTCGTCTATAACTTCGCAGATTAGTCTATGCACAATACCGTGACCACAGCCGGGACAGTAGTGCATCGAAACATCGCGAAGCGACTCAGGCCGTGAAAAATTATTCACTTACGCCCTCCCTTAAAAACTTTCTTTATACGTGTTATTATTTCTCTCTCGCTGGGAATTTCGCCGCCGGTTTTCCCAAAAAATTTTACAGGGCACCTTCCTTCGACAGAAAGCCTCACGTCTTCAACCATTTGCCCCGCACTCATCTCAACGACATAGATGCACTGAGCACGCACTGATACCCTTTTTAGTACACCCGAAGGAAACGGCCATAAGGTTATCGGCCTTATAAGCCCTACCTTAAATCCCTGCGTGCGCAATCTGGAAACAACCGTTTTACAAATCCTACCGACTGTACCATAGGCCACTACTATTATCTTACTGTCATGTATATAGCGTGTTTCACATTTTACTTCGCGTTGTTTAATACAAAGGTATTTCTTTTGCAGTATTGTATTCAGTCGTTCTAATTGTTCCGTCTCAAGAAAAAGAGATTTTATGTTATTTGGTTTCCTTCCTTTGCATCCGGTAAGCGCCCATGGTTTCTTAGGAAAACTCTTTTTTATTTTACGGTTTATTCTTAAAGGCTCCATCATCTGCCCCAGCATGCCATCCGCCAGGATCATCACGGGCGTTCGGTAGGTATCGGCAAGGTCAAACGCCCAATAGGTAAGCTCAAACATCTCAAGCACAGAACTGGGCGCTAACACTATAATATGGTAACCGCCGTGGCCGCCTCCTTTTGTTGCCTGAAAGTAATCCGCCTGAGCCGGTGCGATATTTCCTAAGCCGGGGCCTCCTCTCATTACATTCACAATAACGGCGGGAAGCTCGCATGCCGCTAAATAAGATATCCCTTCTTGTTTAAGGCTTATGCCGGGGCTTGAGCTTGAGGTCATGGCGCGGTTTCCTGTAACCGAAGCGCCAAAAACCATATTAATTGCGGCTATCTCGCTCTCGGATTGGAGAAATACCCCTCCCGCCTCGGGCATCCTTTTAGCCATATAGCCGATAAGTTCATTCTGAGGCGTTATGGGGTAACCGGCATAAAATCTGCAACCCGCACGTATTGCCCCTTCTGCTGCTGCCTCATTACCGCTTAATAAAATTTTTTCCATATTATTTACATACCTCTATCGCTGCCTGCGGACACACCATAACACACATCCCGCAGCCTTTACATGCACCGCTTTCTTTATATACCGCTACCCGATATCCCATCTTGTTTAACGTATCGTCTATGAATATCAGTTTGTGCGGGCAATATATGACGCAGTATTCACAGGACTTGCATTTATTTTTGTCAATTTTAATACGGGACATTTTATTTTTTAATAAGCCCTTCTATTGTTTTTATAATTTTTTCCTTTGATAACCCATACTTATCAAGCAGGAGCTCTCTTTTGCCATGTTCTATAAATCGTTCGGGCAGCCCAACGATTTTCACATTTTCAAATTTTATATCATATTCCCGAAGCGCGCTCAGGACATAACTGCCGAATCCCCCTGTCATTATTCCCTCCTCGACACATACCAAATTTTTGCATTTTTTTGATATATCTTTTAATACAGTAAGATCAAGCGGTTTTACAAATCTTGCGTTTATAAGTGCGGCATAGATATTTTTTCTTTCAAGCTCAGCAGAAACATCAAGGCATAGCACTGCCATCTGGCCAAGAGCAAATAAGGCTACATCGGTACCTTCTTTTATGACTTCTGATTTTCCCAGTTCGATAGCCATATCACCAGAGGTGGTCATGTTGTTTCCCGTTGCCCTTGGATATCGTATCGCAATAGGGCCGTTATAATCAATGGCAAATTCAAGCATCGCGGATAGCTCCGCTAAATCCTTCGGAGCCATAATCACAAGGTTTGGTATGTGAGCAAGGTAGGCAATGTCGAATATCCCGTGATGGGTCGGTCCGTCCTCTCCGACAATACCCGCACGGTCTATTGCAAATATAACGTGCAGGTTCTGAAGACATACATCATGTATAATCTGGTCGTATGCGCGCTGTAAAAACGTGGAATACACGGCAACTACCGGTATAAAACCGTCTCGTGCAAGCCCCGCTGCAAAACCAACTGCATGTTGTTCTGCCATGCCGACGTTGAACGTTCTATCGGGAAATTCATTTTGAAACTTATCAAGGCCTGTACCTTCTGGCATAGCGGCAGTAATTGCGATGATCTTCGGGTTCCTCCTGGCAAGGGCACACAGCGATTCGCTAAACGCCTCGGTAAAACTAACGGTATCGGAAGAAGTTCTAAGCTCTCCCGTATCGACGATGAACGGGCTTGTGCCATGGAATTTATCGGGAAATTGTTCGGACAAATTATAACCTTTTCCTTTTTTTGTAATCAAGTGGAGGAGTATCGGCACGTTAATATTTTTTATATTGTGCAGGGTCCGTATCAAGAGCCCTACGTCGTGCCCGTCTATCGGGCCGAAATATCGAAAACCGAGTTCCTCAAAAATAATACCAGGGACGAGAAGATTTTTCAAGCTCCCCTCAAGGCGCCGCGCAGCACGCACAAGCCTGAAACCCAGCCTTGGAATTCTGCGCGTCAGTATCTCCACATCTTTTCTTACCCTGTTATAGATAGGGCTTGTCACTACCCTGTTTAAGTATCTGCTCATCGCACCAACGCTTGGCGATATTGACATCTCATTATCATTTAATATAACAAGTATATCCTTTCCGAGATGACCTGCGTGGTTTAATGCCTCAAATGCCATACCGCCCGCAAGAGAACCGTCGCCAATGATAGCTATAATCTTGTTTTTTTTCTTTGCGAGTTCCCTTGCTGCCACAAGCCCTAAGGCAGTCGATATGGACGTTGAACCGTGGCCGACCGTAAAGACATCGTAGGGACTTTCCTCTTTATTGGGGAAACCACTTAGGCCTCCAAGTTGTCTAAGCGTTGCAAACAGTTCTTTTCTTCCTGTGAGAATCTTGTGCGCATATGCCTGATGGCCTACGTCCCACACTATAAAATCTTCGGGGGCATTAAACACATAGTGTACTGCTATGGCTATCTCCACCGCGCCAAGGCTCGCGGCGAGATGACCGCCTGTTTTTGAAACGGTCTCTGTGATGAACGACCTGATTTCGCCTGCCAGCTGTGGTAGTTCAGCGGGTTTTAAGGTCTTTAGGTCACTGGGCGAATATATGTTATTAAGTAAACTGTTGGGCATTCATTTTATATGTGGTGTTAGCAGCGAATGCGCCGTCAATAGCTTCTCATCAATACAAAATCCAATAACGCTTGTAATACTGTTGCCTTTTTTCCAAACGGCCGCAGAAAATACTGTGCTTCCTTCGTAAGACGCTCTGCCTCAAGATATGCACCCTGTCTGCCGAATATTTTTACATATCCCTCATTATCCAGGATATCATCAACTATCTGAAATATAAGTCCCGCATATTCGCCGAATTTAAACATTCGTTCAATTTCCGTTTCCCGTGCTCCTGCGCTTATCGCACCCGTTTTAAGGGCTACTGCAATAAGTTTACCTGTTTTATGTATATTAATATACTTAAGCGTAGCTATATCGGGACTTTTATCTTTTACCTGCATATCCACTACCTGGCCCCCTATCATGCCAAACGTAGAGATGGCTTGTGCTATTTCATGCATAATCCTTAAGCCTCTTTTTGCGTTCCTATTTTGCGAGAGAATGCTAAACGCTAGCGTAAGCAACGCATCTCCTGTAAGAACGGCAGTAGACTCTGAAAATTTTTTATGGACAGTTGGTTTTCCGCGTCTCGTATCATCATTATCCAGCGCAGGAAGGTCGTCATGGACCAGTGAATAATTATGTATCAGTTCTATCGCACACGCAGTAGAAAGAGCGTCGGCATCAACACCCCCAACGCTCCGGCATGCGGCGAGGCAGAGAATAGGCCGTATCCTCTTTCCTCCGGAAAATACGGCATAGCGCATCGCCTTATGTATTTCGGACGGATAATCTTTTTCTCCGGGCAAAATTTTGCTAAGGTGTTTATCGATAAGGGCAGCCTTATCTTTTAAAAATTTTTTGACGGTAACATTATGCTTTCTCATCGTTATCTTCCTTGCTATCTTTTGCTTCGAAATTTTTAAGTTTGAATTTTCCGTCGGAAGTCTTCATAAGAAGCTCTACCTTTTTCTGTGCCTGCTCTAATTTTTTTGCGCATTCCTTAGCAAGCCGCACTCCCTCCTCGTATCGCTTAAGTGAATCTTCTATTGCAAGATTCCCGCTTTCTAAATCAAGCACTATTTTTTCTAATTTTTTGAGCGCTTCTTCAAATTTTATCTCACTCATGAGTATCCTCCACCGTACTTATGATATGTCCCCTGGACAATCTTGTTTTAATCGTGTCGCCACGTTGCAGTACCTTTATATCTCTTATCACTTCACCATGAGGATGAATCGTCGTTATGCTGTAGCCTCTTGAGAGTACGGCAAGGGGGCTCAGTGTCTCGAGTTCCCCAATCAACCTCTTAAATGTATGCCGCCGTATCTGGAGGAGGTGACGCGTATGAACGGTGAGATGTTTTATAAGTTCATCCACCCGCTGCTGGTATTGCCGCAGCATATTGATAGGTTGTAACATTTTAAGTTTTGAACTCACGGCGCTACATTTTTCTTTTTTTATTTCAATAAGATGCGAAAGTCCTAAGGTGAGGCGGTGCAGGTAATATTCGAGCGTGCTGCTAAGTTCCTCTTTTTTTGTTACGACGAGTTCTGCCGCCGCAGAAGGGGTGGGCGCACGTAAATCCGCGGTAAAATCAGCGATTGTGTAATCTGTTTCATGGCCGATAGCCGATATGACGGGGATTGTAGACCGGTAGATCGCTTGCGCCACTATCTCCTCATTGAAGGCCCAAAGGTCTTCAATGCTGCCGCCTCCGCGCGCAAGGATCATCACGTCAATTTTTCCGAACCTGTTGAAGTTTTCTATCGCCTCTTTTATTTCAACCTCGGCTCCTTTTCCCTGGACCCGCACCGGGTATATGATAATCTCAAGATTTGCAAAACGGCGTTTTAAAATAGACAGCATATCCCGTACTACTGCACCCGTAGGAGATGTAACAATGCCTATGGCCTTTGGCAAAAAAGGAATAGGTCTTTTATGTGCCCCATCAAACAACCCTTCTTTTGCAAGGCGCGCTTTAAGTTGTTCAAAGGCAAGTGTTAGGCTCCCTATGCCTTTTGGTTCTAATTTTTCTATATACAGCTGATATTGGCCGCTCTTTTCATAGACTGAGATACTCCCAAAACACATAACGCGCTGACCGTCTTCCAATTTAAATTTCATAGACTGCGCTATCTGTTTCCAGATCACGCATTTTAATACGGCGTGTTCATCTTTTAATACAAGGTAGACATGGCCGGTGGGAGAAACGCTAAGGTTTGAAATTTCTCCTTCAATCCAAACTGTGGGAAATGAATCTTCCAAAAGAAACTTGAGAACTTTTGTGAGTTCGCTTACGGAATAGATGTGTTGTTTAGTTTCTTGTAGCATGGCTTACAGCTTTCTCTGTATCCTCTGAATAGAGCATGCCCTGCCTGTCTTGGTCTCGATTTCCACAATTACGCCGTGGAGCTGTATATCGTTTTCTGCAACCTGAAATCGTGTCGGCAGCTGCGTAATAAAACGTTCAAGAATCTCTTCGACAGTCCTTCCGATAACAGAATCATACGGACCCGTCATGCCGAGATCCGTAATGTAGGCCGTTCCTTTAGGCAGTATCTTTTCATCGGCAGTCTGCACATGGGTATGCGTGCCCAAAACGGCGCTTACGAGGCCGTCTAAAAAATGCCCCATTGCTATCTTTTCGGATGTCGCCTCTGCATGGAAATCCACTATGATAAGCGGGGTTTTATCTTTTATACGTTCCAGCTCTTTCCTTATCGTCCTAAACGGGCAATCAAGGGTATTCATAAATACTCTGCCGATAAGATTGATGACACATACTGATATGCCTTCTACCGGTTCATATATATATGCGCCTCTGCCGGGTGCGCCCTCGGGAAAATTAAGCGGCCGAAGAAGCCTCGTTTCGACATTGATAATGTCCAGGACTTCTTTTTTCTTCCAAATATGATCTCCGCTTGTTAGCACGTCAAGACCGGATTGTAATAATTCATCACATACTTCTTTTGTGATGCCGCTTCCTCCGGCGGCATTCTCTGCGTTTCCTATCACGAAATCAATATGTTCTTCCTTTTTGATTTTCGGGATAAGTTTTCGTACCGCTTCTCTGCCGGGTTTTCCCGTTATATCGCCGATTGCAAGAATCTTAACTTTTTCTTTCATAGGGATGCTCTTTTCTATTTGGCATATTCCACGGCTCTTATTTCCCGTATGACGGTTACCTTAATCTGTCCGGGATATTCAAGGCTTTCCTCTATCTTCTTGGTTATCTCCCGCGCGAGTGCCTGCGCCGCATTGTCGTTTACTTTATCTGGCTGAACCATTACCCTTATCTCGCGACCCGCCTGTATGGCGTATGCCTTCTCAACGCCCTTAAACGAATCTGCGATTGCTTCAAGTTTTTCAAGACGTTTTACATATGCCTCGAGCGATTCGGCGCGTGCACCGGGACGGCTTGCGCTTATCGCATCGGCTGCCTGGATGAGGACTGCATATATTGATTTTGCCTCAACGTCCTCATGGTGCGCCTCAACCGCATGCATCACCGCTTCGTTTTCCCCATATTTCCTGAGGAGATCGACCCCTAACTTTGAATGGGTACCTTCAACCTCATGGCTTACCGCCTTGCCGATATCATGGAGCAACCCTATGCGCTTAGCGATACGCGTGTCTAAACGAAGCTCACCCGCTATAATAGCCATAAAGTTCGCCACTTCTTTTGAATGCGCAAGCGCATTCTGCCCGTAGCTTACCCTGTATTTGAGTTTTCCCAGCAGCTTTATCAGTTCGGGATGAATCCCATGAAGGCCGAGTTCAAAAACGGTTTTTTCTCCCTCTTCCCGTATAGAATTCTCCACTTCTTTTTTGACTTTTTCGACCAGTTCTTCGATGCGCGCAGGGTGGATCCTTCCGTCTCCTATAAGCTTTTCAAGTGAAATCCTCGCAATCTCCCTTCGTATGGGATCAAATCCGGAGAGAATCACCGCCTCGGGGGTATCGTCCACTATTACGTCAACCCCGGTCGCAACCTCAAAGGCACGGATGTTACGGCCTTCTCTGCCGATAATCCTACCTTTCATATCGTCACTTGGCAAATGCACCACGGAAACCGTTGATTCTATGGTGCGTTCGGACGCCATCCGCTGTATCGCAAGGCTTAATATATCTTTTGCTTTTTTATCGGCTGTTTCCTTCGCCTCATCCTCTATCTTTTTAATGAGCACGGAGGCCTCTTGCCGTATCTCGGTCTCCAACCTGCTTAGCAAAATCTTCTTTGCCTCTTCAGTCGACATGCCCGATATCTTCTGCAGAAGCTGCCTTTCTTCGAGCAGTAAATTTTCAAGTTCTTTCTGCCGTGAGCCTAATTCCGTTTCTTTGACAACAACCGTTTTTTCCCGTTGTTGAGTGTCCCTCTCTTTTTTATCCAGGATGTCAACTTTTCTGTCTAAATTTTCCTCTTTCTGGTGGAGTCTTCGTTCCAAATTATTGAGTTCAAGCCTTCTATCTTTTGTCTGATTTTCAAAATCCTGCCGGAGTTTGAAAAGAAGGTCTTTTGCTTCAAGTTCTACTTCTTTTTTCCTGTTATCGGCGAGTTTATGTGCTTCTTGTATTACCGCCTTTGCCTTTTCTTCGGCACCTTCCAATTGTTTCTTGGCAACAACCTTTCTGATACTATAGCCCATAAAAAACACGACCGCGCCATATACTACTAAACCGATGCCTAGTACAAGTATATTTAATCCATTCATCAAAGACACCTCCTGATCGATAGAATAATATTACCTAAGTATGGATGAGGGTTGCGCTCTTTGAGCGTCAGGCGGTAAGTACCCTGCTCACAGGCATATCATGCGGGGATATGGGAAGCGTTTTTAGTATCTGAAAGTTAAAAGAGACCCCTATGCGTTCTATGGACTGCGGAAGTTTCTTTAAAAATCTATCAAAATAGCCCTTTCCTCTTCCGAGCCGTAAACCCGCCTTCGTAAATGCAATTCCCGGTATAAGTACCAGGTCAAGCTCGTCAGGCTTCATCGGTTTTATGAACTCCTTGGCAGGTTGATAAATCGTATAGGGTCCCCTCACAAGTTCTCTCTTCATATCTCTTATTTCAGAAACTAATAGGCTTTTTTTATTATGCTGTATCACCGGAACAGCTACTTTTTTACCCATCCGTAATGCCTGTCGTATCATCATAAATGTATCTACCTCATCCTCTTTTGAAACAAAAAACATAATGGTCGTAGCGTTTTTAAATACACGCGACCGAAAAAGCTTTTCTTTTATTTCTAGACTTTTTTGTCTCCTTTCCTCTTTTGTTAGGTTTCTTAGTTTCCTAAGAACATTTTTTCTTATTATTTCTTTCGCTGCTTTCTGATTCATATTTTACTTAAATTTTTAAATTGGTCAAGTGTTTCTTTAGCGCTATTACCATAAGGCTAGGGTTTAAGGTTCAGGATAAAAAATTATTAAACCTTAAACTAACTGTTATTTCTTTTTTAGGTTATCTAACCTTTCTTTAATCTTTGCCTCAAAACCTATGTCCTGCGGTTTATAGTAACTCTTTTTTTGGGGCATATATTCCTGCCGAACAAAATGGCCCTCATAGCTATGCGCATATTTATAACCTTCTCCATGGCCGAGCGTTTTCGCTCCCGGATAGCTTGCATCTTTTAGATGGGTCGGAACTTCAAGGGTTTTTCCTTTTTCCATATCCGATAATGCCTCTTCGATCGCACAATATGAGGCATTTGATTTCGGGCAGCTTGCGACATAGGTCACTACTTGCGCCAGGATTATCCTTGCCTCCGGCATGCCTATTGTCTCGACAAGTTCCATTGCTGCGTGCGCCACAATAAGTGCGTTGGGGTCTGCATTTCCCACATCTTCGGCAGCACATATGGCGATACGCCGTGCGATAAAACGTATGTCTTCGCCGGCGTAGAGCATCTTGGCAAGCCAGTAAATAGCGGCATCAGGGTCTGAACCGCGCATGCTTTTTATAAAGGCGGATATGGTATCATAATGGCCGTCTTCCATTTTATCATAGACAACCGCTTTTTTCTGTACTGACTCTTCTATAATCTTTAAATCAATATAGATATATTTATCCTTTGAGGCCTTGGTTGTCAGTACCGCTATCTCAAGTGTGTTGAGGCCGCGCCGTGCATCACCGTTGCTTGTCTTTGCCAAAAATTTCAAAACGTCTTTTTCAATCTTGATGGGCAGTTTCCCCAGACCCCGTTCTGCGTCTTTTAGTGCCCCGCCTAGAATAACCAACATCGCTTCTTCGCTTAACGGTTTTAATTCAAAAATCTGGGAACGCGATATGAGCGGTGAGGCAATCGAAAAAAATGGATTATGGATCGTAGCCCCTATCAGAACCAACGTTCCGTCCTCAACGTCAGGAATTAATACATCCTGCTGGGCACGGTTAAAACGGTGGATTTCGTCTATAAACAGAATTGTCCTCTTCCCCTGATTTTTGAGGCGTGTTTTTGATTTTTGAATTATCTTTTTTAGCTCGGCAACATTTGACGATACGGCATTAATCCTTTCAAAATCTGATTTTGTTACATTGCTTATTATGTAGGCAAGCGTGGTTTTCCCCGTACCGGGCGGACCGTAGAATATAAGAGAGGTGAGTTTGTCAGACTCTATAAGGCGATTAAGGAGTTTTTCCTTGCCTATAATATGGTCTTGTCCTATGAATTTTTCCAGGGTTTTCGGCCGCATCCGGTAACTTAACGGCTCAAAACTTTTTGGTCCTGTTTTCTTCTGTTCAAATAAATCCATCTAATAAACCCAAAATTTAAAGTTATGCCGAACGCGGTCATTCACAGAAGATATGCCTTCGGCACCCCGAGGGCATCCCGAAGCTCTACTTCGCAGGATAGCAACATTCGGGAAAAAAAATCCCCGCATCATGCCGTCTGTGTCAGAAATGTTTTGAACCCGAAGGTCCAAAGTGGGTACCTTATTAAGTGTTTCTGCTTCCCCATCGTTATCTGCGGGGCATGCAATAGGCACCTAAGCGTCAGGCTCCCTTTTAAAGGTGTTGGCTCAAAATCTTCTGACCAAAACGCGCATAGCAGGGAATTTTTCTAATAAAAGTTTATCACAGTTTAAAGACAAAATCAACCTCTATTTCTTCCTTTTTTTCCCGATGTAATAACCGATAATCCCGCTTATCGAGGCAATACCTATTACCATAAGCACGCTACAGAATAAACAGATCCGTGCATCTTTACATTGACACCATTCTAGCAGTATACCGGTATCCATAGCGCTAGTTTTTTTTAATATACGCCCTTATAAAACTTACGAGTCCAACTATGCCCATTCCCAAATACGCCCACAGGATAGACCACAACCCCATTGCTATTTTTACATTCAACACCATCTTGTTAAGGTCCGTGGTTTTTATTTTATACGCGGCAACTAAAAATATGGCGCTTCCGAGCAGACCGAACGAAAGATTTGTCCATTTATTTTTGCCGTAAAAATTACCGAGCAGAAAAATGGCTATTGCAAGGATGGGTATCCCCCATACAAGAAAACTCTTTTTATCGGCATCTTTTATATCCGGGTTAAATATTTTTATGATACTGAGCATAAGCCGCGCATCGGGACCGTTTGCAATAACCGGTATATCAAAACCGCTTATGCTGTCTATGGTTGCTTGGCGTTTTCCGGTAAGGGCCTTCGTCAGAGCCCCTATCTGCTGCGATTCCACATATACCCACGGCAGAAAAAACGAAATAATAATTACGACAGTCAAACACAGCAGAATAATTTTATACATACTACTCATAATCGGCCTCCTTTCACAATATCGTATTATGCTGACGTTAATGCCTGTTTAATCTCTTCGGGAACCGCCTTAAGTTTGAAATCATTTCCTATACAGGCCCATATGGTTTTTGCTTTTACCAACGTTGTCGTGTCTTTTCTAATCTCCTGTATGAAACGGATAGAAGAATTTCCTATTTTCTCAAGCCTGGTGTATACTCGTATAGTGTCGGCATATCGGGCAGGTGAAGTATAATCTACTTCTATGTGCACCACGGGAAATACCGTTCCTTTAGTGATATATATGGCCAGGTCAACACCTTTTTTAAGACAGTATTCATACCTGCCTTCCTCAAGATATTTCAAATAATTGGCGTAATACACCACTCCCCCCGAATCGGTATCATGATAATAGATTTTCTTTTCTATATGAAGCTCCACGACTTAACAGCCGTGGTTTCTGACTTTTCGGTCTCGTGCCATATGGCACAGGCTCATGGAGCGGAATCCCGCCCGAAAACCATTCATCCATGCCTTTACAGACATGGTTTTCTGGGTGCGGGATAAAAATCTTCCTGGCTCGTCATCATATATTATGCCTTTTTTATCTTTTTAGGCTGACAGAGATGCTCGGCGCTCACCGCGGTACGTCCGCAACTGTTACAGATATACGTTAACGCTTTTATCTTATCGTTACATGAAGCTCCACGGCTTAATGGTTCGACTCCGCTCACCATCCTTCGAACCATCCTGAGCTTGTCGAAGGATAGCCGTGGTTTCTGCGGGATAAGTGCCGTTCGTTAGGTATAAGGGCGCCATGCTGTTTGATAACCTCAAAAAAATGTACCTTTTCTCCGGAACGCACTATCTGGTTTACTGCATCCTCTACCGCCTTCGAATAATTACTGTTAGAGCTTCCTATGATTTCAAGCATCTTAAACACGTTTTTCTCCTTATGGGTGTTGTGAATTACGGTGCACGGTTTCTGTTTTTTGCCTTCCGCACAACGCGCTACTATTTAGTCATTTTTCTCCCATCTTGTCCAGATAATTATACGATCACTTCTTGTTTTTCGTCTGCAGCGGACTTTTTACATCAAAACACATCACATCAACCGCAATGTTTGAGATAAACACGGTATGTATGCCATAACCCACGTGCATCAAACTTTTCTGTTTTTGGTAAATGATTCGTTTTTTCTGTCTGCGACCAGCGCACAGTATTCGCATTTCCAGCTTGGCTGCGGGATATCGGAATTTAATATAGAAATGGCATCACTTAATATTTTTTTCACCGCATCCATATTAGTTTCTACCCGTATGGGCTCTACGTGAAATTTCACTATGCCGGATTCCCGCACTTCCAGGGGCCAATAATAGAGCAAATATGCTAGGTTTTTTGTTTTAAAACCGCTTGCATCCAACATCAGGCAATAACTATCAAGTTGCGTCTGATAATACTGGCGGGGGTCTTCTTTAAGCTCTGAGCCCCTCGTCTTATAATCTAAAGGGACATAGAAACCGTCTTCGATAAGACAATCATCGAGCGCGCCCGACAATGTGATATTTAATTTTTTGTCTTCATAATACAAATCGGTCGCCCTCCAGCTTCTCCATTTACGCAGTATTATAATATCCGAAAATAATTCCCCCGGAATCCTACTTTTAAGTTCAGGTGGCAGTGTTCTTTGCATGCGATATTTGTCAAAATATGCCTTGATGACCAAGTCCATGCCGCCGGGAAGCGACGGAAAAATTCCCGCAGGTCTTTTTATGCCTTTTTTCTTCTCAAGCCAGAAGCAGCGCGGACATTCGCGAAAAAGATTTAGACCGGAAGGCGACAGGCGAATTTTTTCCATTAGAGACACCTTTTTTATACTATAGTATTTTACCGCAAAATAACCGCTTTAGACAACAAATCTTTCCTCTTTAGCGATTTATAACAGTTACTGATTTAACATATGCACCATATTTTTAATATCCTGGAATGTGTGATAATCAGCCGCCCTATAAAGAGGAAATGCGCTATTATTATGAAGCAACGGGTCACTTCGGTCGGTTAATCCCGATTTAAGAAAATCTTTCGTGCCAGGGACGGGAGAATATTCCTCTAAACATATTCTTAGGTTTTCTTTTGCACAAAATGCGATGGAATCTTTTATTTCTTTAGCATCTTGTCCGGGCAAACCGATCATGATATTTACCGCAATGTCTTTTGAAGAAAATCCGGCTTTCTTTAAAAAGGTAACTGCCCTTAGAAACTCTTTGTTTGTAGTTTTTGCACCGGTTTGTCTTTGCCTAGCGCCTGAGACAGTCTCTAGTCCCAGACGAGGCTTGACGAATCCGGATTTTTTCATAAGCATGGCGATTTCTTCGGTAATATAACGCACGTGCAGTCCGTTGGGGGTATGAAAATATACACTGATTTTTTGTTTAATAAGATGTTTCAAAATTTTTATCAGGTGGTTTTCTGCTCTGTAGAGAAGCGCATCGTCATAAAAAGCGAAATTTTTTATGCCATGGCGATTATGATACCGCGCGATATGCCTTACCACGCGTTCAGGTTCTGTCTGTCTTATGACATCTTCCAGAAGATACCAGCCGCAATAACTACATCTGAAAGGACATCCGGAAGAAGTGCGCAGTGTCACATACGGAAGTTCTGCGTAGAGTTCATACAGGGGAAATAACCCCCTCGTGTCCGATGCCAAGAGATGCAATGCGGTATTGGTGTATTGGCTTATAAGTTTTATTACCTCTGTTATGCTTTTTCCGTTATAGACAAAATCGGCTCCGCTATGATCTCTTGCGTGTATGGGACAAAGCTGCGCATAGATACCACCGAGGAGTACGGGAACACCCTTAAAACTTTTTTTTGCTAAGGCAATTGCTTCAACAACACCGCCGTACCAGTATGTCATTGCCGAACTCACCAGGATGACATCGGGGCGCGGTTCTTCTTTTAGTAATTCTTCAAAAACCTCTATCGGCATTCCGTAGCGCTTGTATGTTCTCGGGATCGATGCAAAGACAAGCGGTTTATTGATAGCCTGCGTAAAATAGTTACCGCTCCCGTAGACAGAGGTCCTTGGTAGTTTTCCGGTTAAAAATTTCTTTAGGCGCGGGTGAAACCTGTCAAGGCAATCGATATAACCTATGCTACAGCCAAGTTTTTTCAGGTGTGCGGCGATAGTAAGAAGTCCGAGTGGTTTTGACCAAAGATCATACGCGGCGAAATCATGAATCCAGGGGTTAATTAATAGTATCCGCATAGGTCATTGTACAGGGATACGGTGAAAATAGGGCTACAAAATCGGTACGTGCATTTTTTATCGCCAGAAAAAACGTATCATTTTCGGTATTACCGTATACCAGGAAAAAGGCGAGTGTCCTCCTGAATACACATCTATAACATATACGGTATTTTTGCCAAAAAGGTGCCTGGTATATTTTTTGAATTCATTTTTATTGGTTATTTTACAATTGCTGCCTATGCCCCATAAAATACCTCCTGCAAGCTCCCAGACCCCTTCGCCTATATAGAGACGATACGGATATATGGTATTGGATAATGCCCCCATCCCTGACCATGATTGAATCCCGATATTTCTAAAACATTCCGGGTATGTATCAGCCAGGTAGAGCGATACTACTGCGCCGAACGAATGACCGAGGATTGCCCTGTCTTTTCGGTCTTTGCTTAGATTGAAGTTCTTTTCCACGCAGGGGATAATACTGTTACGTATCGTCTCCCCATATACCTTATAGAGCTCTCCATACCAGCCGGGCACAATACCTCTTGCAATTTTTACCTTCAGCGATTTTTCAGCCGTTTCTCTCATCCGCAGAGGATAGTACTGAAGCGGGACAAATTCGAGCTCCCGGTAGTGATAACTCTCTTCTATCAATACAAACACAAGCTCGGGGATCAGACCGGATGCAATCCAATTATCCAATACATGGATAATATAATTATTCATGAACATCCTGCCGTCGTTTAGATATACGGTTTTATAGGGCCTGGCGGTTTCGCAGTAACCCGGAGGAAGATAGACATGAATCTTTTTGCTATACCGATACATCTCATTGGTAAAAGAGAAGGTGCATATCTTACCGTGCGCTATGGCGGGTTTATACGTAACGTGCCATTGCGCACGCGGCATTTTGAGTATGCTGTTACCCCTGCCCATATCATCTGCGGTATTGACAAGGGGATTAGCCTCATCGCATACATATTCACCGGGGGTTTTTACTAATTTATACTGTAGCAGCGTGTCTTCGGAAACTTTTATCCAATATATCCAGACATCCGAACGCGGCATTTTTACAAGAGGGCTTGCATATTCCCAGTTATTAAAGTCACCTCGTATCATCACGGGAGATTTGCTATGCGTAATAATCAACGCATCTTTCGGAGAGATAAGCAGCGGCAGTAAATTATTTTTCTTAAGATGTTCATACCACTCTTTATCATTACAAGGTTGTGAGGGCCTCTCATAAATAAATTTTTTGATAAGCAATAAATTCGAGGCAAAAGGATTCGATCGCTCCTGTAGTTTTAAGATATCCATTATGTCAAACGTACCCGATACGTCTCTGTATCTGTTTTTGGATAACGGGATAGCTACGGGGCTGATAAGATTAGGGTAGACCCGTAGCCGGGCATGACGGTTAATGTGCGCTCCGTTTTCATCCTCGGCATGCACCGTGATAATATATTCACCATTCTCCGTGCCTGATATTTCAAATTCTCCGCGGTCACTTACCTCAAGGTGCGCGATCCTGTAATTTTTCAATACGGATTTTTTAAACAATGAGATCCGGGCGCGGGCCGAGGGAAGAAGATTGTGCGACCAGTATATAACGCCGCTTATGCCGCTTGAGGTGTCGTGGGAAATGTTTATATATCCTTTTTTTCGTAGCATGGCGGGGGTAGGCTTATTTCTCTCTTACCTGCGCGTTAAGAGTACCGGTAAGCGTACGTACAATGCTTCCGTGGAGTGAGTTTACCTCTTCGTCGGTAAGCGTTCTGTCATGCGCCCGGTATTCGATTGAATAGGCAAGGCTTTTTTTGCCGGGTGGGATTTGCCCGCCTTGATATCGGTCAAACAGCCTCACCTCTTGTACGAGGGTGCTTGAGTGCCTTTTGAGTATATCTATTATCGATGCTGAGCTTACCTCGCTATCAACGACAAGCGAGATATCCCTTTTGACGGAAGGAAACTTTGCTATTGTCTCAAAATGTGTGCTAAGATACATTTCATGTAAGAGGTATCCTAGCGCTATTTCAAAAATAAACATTTTTTCTTTTACGTCAAAATTCTTAAGATACTCGCTTTTAACCTGGCCTAACAGTCCGACGCACTTCTCTCTGATATATATACCGCATGATGAGTTGTCGATGAGTATGTGCCTTTTCTCTTTTGCGAATTCTGCCTCGCGCACCCGCAGCTTCTCAAACAGTGCCTCTAAGACGCCTTTTAAGTCAAAGAAATCTACCAACCTTTGTTTAGTGCTCCAGCCTTTGTCGATTACCCCCGAGAGCGCTCCTGCAAGATATAATTCTTGTTTATATGCATTGTTTTGTTTTTTATAGACATCGCCGAGTTCAAATATGTTAATGAGGGGTTCTCCTCTGTTGAGATTAAAAGAAGCGGCGGTAATAATATTACCGAGCAACGTGGGTCTCATAATCGCCTGTTCCGCCGATAGAGGATTTTTTATTCTCACTATAGTCTCATCGGACTCCATGCCAAGTTTTTTAAGAACCTGCGGATTTATCAGGCTATAGGTAATAACCTCGTTAAACCCGAGCGAGCATAAGAGGTTTTTGATAACAGATATTTTTTTTCTATCTTGACCGTCATCTGACACATCAGATGTCAGGAGTCCTTTCGGAATCTTCGATGGTATTTTGTCATACCCATAGAGCCGTGCTATCTCTTCTATGAGATCTATCTCTTTCGTCACATCTTTTCTGAAGCCGCTTGTTTTTACAGAAAATTTTTCTTTTTCCCAGGAAGTTTCAAATCCCAGGCACGTTAATGAGTTTTCTATAAACGCCTTGGGAATATCAACCCCCAGGACCTTTCGCACCCTCTCGGGCCTTAAGGTAAGAAAGGTGGATTTTTTTGGAGCTGTTCCTACATCAAAAAATCTCCTGACAACCTTACCTTTTGCGATTTCCGCAATGAGGCTACTCGCCCTGTCAGAGGAGGGTCTTACCATATCAAAAGACACGTCTCGTTCAAACCTGTATGACGAATCGCTTGAAAGTGCAAGTTTCCTTGCGGTGCGTCGTATTGAGGTTGGTTCAAAATATGCGCTTTCAAGGAGAATATTCTTGGTGGAATCCGTAACCTCCGTATCTTTGCCTCCCAGAATCCCTGCAATTGCAGCGGGCTTTTCGTTATCAGCGATAACCAGTATGTCTTCCTCTAGAGAGCGCTCTACGCCATCTATAGTAACAATTGATTCGCCTTGAGCAGCCTTTCGCACTATTATGCTGTTCCCTGTAAGTTTATCGAGGTCAAATGCGTGGAGCGGCTGACCTAATTCAAAGAGGCAAAAATTTGTTATATCCACTATATTGTTTACGGGACGAAGTCCTATGGATTCAAGGCTTTCCTTCAGCCATTCCGGAGACGGCCCCACTTTTACATCGAGGATTATTCTTGCGGTATAACGGGGGCAGGCCTTTTTATCCGCTATAGTAACCGAGAAACCGCCGCGATATGACATAACAGATTCTTTCTTTATGGTTACGGCGGGAGGTTTAAATTTACCCTTGCCGAGTGCAGCGAGCTCCCTTGCAACCCCTGTAATATTCAGCCAATCGGGCCGGTTGGTAGTAACCTCTATTTCAAAAATAAAATCTCCGCCGATCTTCTCGACAGAAACCACCTCAAGCCCCGCCATAGTAAGTATATCGGCGATTTCCTTGGGGGTTAGTTTTATATCTATATACCTCTTTAACCAACTATAGGTGAATTTCATGATGCTACCGCCTTTAAAATTGTCTTAGGAATCTAAAGTCATTCTCAAAAAATAACCGTATATCGTCTATGCCGTATTTCAGCATCGCTATTCTCTCAACGCCCATACCGAAGGCAAGGCCCGTATATTTTTCGGCGTCATATTTCACATACGTAAATACTTTGGGGTTAACCATTCCTGCCCCCAGTATCTCAAGCCATCCTTTGTGCGAACACACCCTGCAGCCGGAGCCTGAGCAGATAATGCAGGAGATATCAACTTCTGCGGATGGTTCTGTGAAAGGAAAAAAGTGCGGTCTAAACCTCATGCGGATATTTTTTCCGAATAGCCTTTTTAAGAAACTCTCAAGTATTCCCTTTAAGTCGACGAACGAGACATCGTCTCCCACCATAAGACCTTCGACCTGATGAAACATAAATGAATGGCTTACATCGGTGGCATCCGGCCTAAAAACTCTTCCGGGGACGATAATTCGAAAAGGCGGTTTATGTTCCTCCATAAACCTGACTTGTACGGGAGAGGTATGACTCCGCAGTAGATATTCGCCTTGTATATAAAAAGTATCAAATGCCTCTCGCGAGGGATGGTCAAGCGGAATATTGAGTGCTTCAAAATTATAATATTCCTTTTCTATCTCCGGGCCTTCGATGATCTCAAAACCCATGCATGAAAAGATGTCGGTAATTTCACCTAGCACGATACTGAGCGGATGCGCATGGCCTATACTCGATACTACGCCGGGCATGGTTACATCAACTGCTTCTTGTGATTCGCTTTCTTTTTCAATGGTCTTTATTCGTGCGCAGAATTCGCTTTCAATTTCTTCCTTGAGCTCATTTATGCACCTGCCTATTTTTGCCCTTTCGTCTGCGGGCAAACTCCCTATATTTTTTATAGCCTCGCTGAGCCTTCCTTTTTTCCCGATCAGTTGCGAGCGTAAAAGGTTTATCGAACTCGCATCCTTACAGGAGTCAAGATCCCTTTTAAAATCCTCTCTAATCTTAATGAGTTCTTCTAACATAGTAAAATGGTAATTGTGCCCCGATACAGTGACGTTACGCTTCATAATAAGGGCTGTAGGTAATCATCGCTGCGGACGGTACGGGCACCAAGGTGCTACGTTTTGTCTTTTGCTATTTTTACAAGCTCCTTAAAAGCTAGTTTATTATTTACGGCGAGCTCGGCTAACATCTTTCTGTCAAGAAGGATATTTTCTTTCTTGAGGGCGTTCATAAACGAGCTATACCTAATACCTGCGTTCTTACAGGCAATACCTATCCTCGTAATCCAGAGCCTTCTAAAATCCCTCTTTTTATTTCGCCTGTCTCTGTACATGTATAGGAGGCTCTGTTTTATTGATTCCTTCGTAAGCGTAAGTAGTTTTGACCTTGAACCGCGCTGTCCTTTGGCCAGCTTAAATATTTTCTTTTTTCTTCTGAGCGTTGCCGGACCTGTCCTTACCCTTGCCATAATACCTTCCTCCTATTAAAAATCATTTCTCCGTCTATTTCAAATTGCCAAGAAGACGCTTTATCCGTTTTTCGTCTATTTTTGACACGTAGTCTCCTTGACGAAGCATTCTTTTCCTTTTTCTTGACTTCGTTGAAAGTAGGTGGCTTTTACACGCTCTAGCCCGTTTTAGTTTCCCTTTTTTAGTGAGGCTAAAGCGCTTTGCCACGCTTTTATTTGTCTTTTGTTTAGGCATACATACCCCTTTCCTGTCTGAATACTAATGTGTGCTGATACCGCTTTTTACTTTGGCAGAAAAACCGTGGTAAAACTCCTTCCTTCAAAAACGGGCGATTTTTCTATTTCACCTATAGGCGATACATCGGTGATGAGCCTATCAAGGATACGCTTTCCTATGTCGATATGGGCAAGTTCCCTGCCTCTGAATATCATCGTGACCTTTACCTTATTTTTCTTTTGCAAGAATTCCTTTACATGTCTTAGTTTCACCTGATAATCATTCTCTTCTATCTTCGGCTTAAGGCGTATTTCTTTTATGTGGATTATATGCTGGTTTTTGCGCGCTTCTTTTTCTCTCTTTTCCTGTTCATACACATACTTACTAAAATCCATTATTCTGCACACCGGCGGCGTTGCAAGTGGGGCTATTTCCACGAGGTCTAGCAGCGCTTCTTTTGAGCGCTTGAGCGCCTCTTCGATGGGTACTACCCCTACCTGTTCGCCTTCTGGCCCGATAAGTCTTGTTTGAGGGATTCTTATCTTTTCGTTTATTCTTAATTTTTTTTCTATAATGACCACCTCCCTAGGGTTAAACTTTCGATTCGATTTCTTGTTTCATTCTCATAATTAACGCCTCAACGGCGCAGGGACCCTCATCCTGTTTTTGCCTTGAGCGTACCGATACCATGCCTTTGCTGACCTCTCGCTCTCCCATAATCACCATATAGGGGATTTTGTATACTTGCGCCTCTCTTATTTTGTATTCCATCCTTTCGTTCCTCGTGTCAAGCTCTACCCGAACGGCTTCCCTTTCAAACTTTTCTTTCACCTCAAGCGCATAGGCATGTTGTTTCTGCGATATCGGGATGATAACCGCCTGAACGGGAGCAAGCCATAGAGGGAATGCGCCCGCATAGTGTTCAATCAGCACGCCAAAAAATCTTTCAAATGAACCGAGGAGCGCCCTATGAACCATGATAGGCCGGTGTTCTTTTCCGTCCTCCCCTATATAGGTAACGTCGAATCGCTCGGGGAGATTAAAATCCACCTGTATCGTGGTGCACTGCCATGGCCTTCCCAGCACGTCTTTTATTTTTATGTCAATCTTCGGTCCGTAGAAAACGCCCTCGCCGGGGTCTATGGTATAGTGAAGTTTCGCGGGGGCGTTATCAAGCGCGCCTTTCAAGGCACGTTCTGCCTTTTCCCAGTTATTCAGTGTACCTACGAATTTTTCCGGCCTTGTAGATATAAATATCTCGTATTCAGTAAAACCGAAGGTTCTGAGCATAAAAATCACAAATTCTATTATCGAGAGTATCTCTTGTTCAAGCTGGTCTTCTGTTAAAAAAATATGGGCATCATCCTGGGTAAAACCTCTTACCCTCATAAGCCCGTGAAGCACGCCTGATTTTTCATATCTATACACAGTGCCGAGTTCCGCAAATCTCAGAGGCAATTCCTTATAGCTTCTCAGCTGGCTTTTATATATCAGGATATGCGAAGGGCAATTCATGGGTTTTATCAGAAATTTCTTCCCCTCTATATCCATCGGCGAATACATATAGTCTTTATAAAATTCGAGGTGTCCGCTCCTACTCCATAGATCCTGGCGTGCAATATGCGGGGTATAAATAAGCTTATACCCTTTTTTAACATGCTCATCCTTCCAAAAATCCTCGATTACCCTTCGTATCACGGCTCCCCGGGGATGCCACAGCACAAGTCCGGGACCGATTTCGTCCTGTATGCTGAAGAGATCGAGTTCTTTGCCAAGTTTACGGTGGTCGCGTTTTTTTGTCTCTTCCAAAAGAAAAAGGTGCTGGTCGAGTTCTTTTTGGCTAAAGAACGCTGTCCCGTATATCCTCTGGAGCATCTTATTGTGCTCGTCTCCCCGCCAATATGCGCCGCAGGAACTAAGCAATTTAAACACCTTTGCCTCTGACGTCATCGCAATATGTGGCCCCCTGCACAGATCAATAAATTTGCCTTGTTTATACACACTCACCACTTCATCGGGAATTTCGTTGATTAACTCTATTTTATAGTCCTCTTTCAAATCCTTAAAGAGTGCGAGCGCGTCCTGTTTTTTAAGTTCCTGTCTTTCAAAGGCAAGGTTCTGTTTTGCGATATCGCGCATCTTTTCTTCTATCTTCGCAAGATCTTCCTGCGAGAAGGTCCTGTCCGTATCAAAATCATAATAAAATCCGTCTTCTATCGAAGGGCCTATCGCAAGTTTGGTATGCGGAAACAGTTCTTTTACCGCCTGTGCCATTATGTGGGAAACGCTGTGCCGTAAGGTATCAATATCCATATCTTTTAATGCTACCAAAAGGGAGCTTTTTTGTCAATTTGTTAAAAAAATTAAGAGATTTCCATAATTTCGGAAATCTCTTTGCATTATCTACCGTTTACCAGGCCAAAATTGTGAATAATTAATAATGTTATTATTAGAATGATATAGTATGGACCGTGTAACCTTTCGCCGTGTTTGGCTCAAGGCAAATGCTTAAATAATAATCTGGTGGGCCCAAGAGGGCTTGAACCTCTGACCTTTGCGATGTCAACGCAACGCTCTAACCAACTGAGCTATGAGCCCGACAAACCCATATCGTTACTGCCTGTAGTGTTACTGCCTGTAGTGTATTATAACGACTTTATTTGTTTTGTCAAAAAATTACTTTGTTGTCCATTCGCCGTTTTCAAGCTGAATCTTTTCGCCCGCCTCGGCGCGATCCCTTTGTTCCTGGGCAGAAACATTTTCTATCTGTCCTAATGCCTCTTTGGGATATCCTTTCTGTTCCACTATGTTTTTATAAATGACGAGTCTGTCTTTATTTTCCTGTTCTACCGCCACCCCAATAGTGATGTCCTCGGAAAAAGAGGTTACATATCCCCTGTTGTTCTCTCCTACAAATCCCTGTTTTTTGTAATCCTTTACGGTCTGATAGCGGGCCCTTCTTGCTTCAATGGCATTTTGCACTTCCGCCGGCAATGCCTGGGCATATGCATATTCCAGAAGAAGAAACGAGTTTTTGTCGGGTTGCACAGAAGGTGCAGGCGTATTTTTTCCGCTTACCATGTCCTCAATGCTTGAGACGGTATCCTTGACCTGCCGTATATCAATAGTAATATGCGCTTCTATTTTAATGGGGCGGTTTGGATCCCCCACGGTTTCAATCCTACAACTAGAAAAGATAATAAGTATGGCGGGTAGTAACAATAATAATGTTTTCTCTTTTAACATACACGTGCCTCCTTTTATTTTAGTTAAACAGATTTAACAATGTCCCGAGTGCGCCCTCTTCTATGGTAATAGTGAATTCAAGCAGATGTGCTCCGTCTAATACAAGGTGCATCCTGTATCCGCTTTGATCTTTGCTAAATTCTCCTTGTAAGGTAGTATATACAAATTCATTGTTTTTAAGCAGTTCGTTCATCAGCTGCGTAGTTTGTTTTTCTTTAGGAAGATACTGTAAAAGCGCGAGGATAACTTCCTGTTTTATCTTGCCGCCGGTTGCGGAATGTGCTTTTACCTCAAGAGTTTCCACTCTAGCGAGTTTTGACCTAAATACGATATCCAGGTCAACTATGCCTTCTGTTTTTGTCTTAAAAGCTGTGGAGGCTTTATCAAGCTTTTCTAGGTCTAACGACGTAACGGCCGAGGTAAAACTCAATAAAAAATCTTCCAAGGCAAATGCGCCTTTTCCTACGCCGTACGCCTCGAATATATTATACGAGATGTTATTAAAATTTAAAAGAGATTTCTGGCTTGTGAGGTCGGCTTTTGTGTTAGCGATAGCAATGTCCCTTATTTTTATACTGTCCACCGAGAGCATGTCTTTCATCTCATCCTCGGTAGTCGTAAAGGGTATAGCCCCGGATATCCCCTCTATGAAAATACCCGTTTGCTTGGAGGCAACAGCTGCTTTCTGAAAATTAAGCCTTAGCGAAAGATTTATTTTCCTATTCTTATCGCAAACAGCGGTTCCGTTTAAAGTAATATCCCCCGATATGCTTATATCGCTTATAGATGCCGCTTTTTCTTTTAAAAAATCCTTAAGCTCTCTTGAGCTTTTTACAAATACGGTAAAGTTGATAAGGATACGCTGCGAAGGGTCTTCCGTTTTCACGGAAAATTTGGCATCGAACTTTTTATCGGTTATATAGCCGGAAATGTTTTTTGTAAAAAATACAAGCGGATTATAACAAATCCCGAATGTGTCTATCGTCATAGCCCCAAAATGTTCATTTGTGATTTTTATATTTTCTACCTTAACCGTGGTGAATATATTTGTGGTAAGTCTGCCTAGAGAGACTTCTGCGCCCAGGGCCTCTGTTAGTATGCGCTCTGCCTTATGTCTTATGAAATTCTTTACCGGCCCGTATATTACAAACAAATAACCTGCCAGCACAATAATAAAAACGTACGGCAATAATTTGCGTCTTGGCATCATGGGTAGCATCATACCATACCTTGAGCGGCTCTAAAAGGAAAAAGAAAAAAAAGAAAAATTTTTCGGTTTTTTTTCTTTTTCCTTGACGTAGATACATTCATCTGGCACAATACCTCTTGATGATAGCGCCAAATCCGTTTACCCCCCAATCCGGCTGGGAACCAAAAGAATTCGGCGGCAGGAAAGAAGAGATTACTCTCTTTGAAAAAAAATTACGTGCCGCGAAAACCGATAAGATAGACCATATGGTACTGCTCGGAGAATGGGGTATCGGCAAAACATCGCTTCTCAAATATTTCAAAAAGCTTGCCCAGAAAATGGGCTATCCCAGCATGCTCTGTCCGATTGGCAGATTCACGGATAAAGATAAAACCATTGACGGTATCAATCTGATACTGGAAGAGTTGGAACGGACATTCCCTTATGAACACACAAGCGGCACATCCCGTAAACGGCAAGCAAGGTCCATTCAGCCACAAACCCTTCTCACCAACAAGCTTCTTTCCCTCTATAAAGTAATCGCAAGCGACCTCGTAGTCATACTGTTAGATGACGTGCAAAACTTTTCAAAAATCTCCGAGGTCATCGACATTATACGTCTTGTGTTAAGCAGGGACGAGATTATACAACATACAAAATATTTGTTTGTGCTTTCTTCAACCCCTGAAGGGTGGCAGTTTTTTATCGATAAGCACAGCCCCATAGGAAGATTCTTCAGGTCCAAGCTGAGCCTCGCGCTGCTCTCCCGGGAAGAGGTCTTGAAAATCAGCAAAACCACCCTTGCGCATACGGGTGTTTCCTTTTCTGACGATATCCTGAATAATATCTATGCCTATACCAAGGGCCACCCATATGAGCTGCAGCTTTTATCAAGCAATCTTTACGAAACACAGATACAGGCAAAGGTCGCCACGGTGCAACAATGGGCAAAGGCTCTTTCCGACACGCTCAGGGACTTAGGAAGGGATTATTTCGAATCGCTCTACAGGCAGATAACCGAAAGGGAGCGACCGCTCCTTGAAATACTCTCACAACAAAACACGCCCCTCGATATAAAAGAAATAAAAGACCTTATCTGGGCCGATATCAGACGCTACAAAGGCTATCCCCTAAGGGACATCGGCAGTTTTATCTACCGTCTAGAAGATAAAGGAATAGTAAAAAAGATTGCCCGAGGCAAATACGAGATTTTTGACAGAATGTTCCTGGAATATTTTAATGCACAAAAACAATAAGGAGGGCTATTATCTTTTTTTCTTCATCGGTTCGTTACAGCAGATTATGTCGCATTCTTCTACGCAGCCGCATACATTATCCACCGACACTATAAGCCCGCAGACCTTACAGATATATTTTGGCTTTGCTTTTTTGGCAACTTTTTTTGCCACTTCTTGCCTCCTTTTTTTAAACAACTACTGCAAATATCCTTTCACGCCGGGATCTTTTCTGGTAGAAATTATATGCCCGGTTGATGCGTCAAACTCATAGACACTACCGTCTATGGTAGTAAGGTTAAAGGCTTTATTGTCCTTGGAAAAACCAAACGGGACGGTCGAGACATTTGCCTTCCAGAAATAATGCGAGCTGGTCAATTCTAATTTTGAGCGGTTTTTAATAAGATCTTTAACTAAATATTTTCTTATTAATTTATCTTTCTCATAAAAAGCAACGGCAAGGTCTGTGAGATTTTCCCTGTCGGTTGACCAGTCCCCCAAACGGGCAAGATGTGTGCCGTCGTTACAGAGCACTACAAGCCAGCTAAACCAATCTACCCTCCATAAGACTTTATCGGAATCATAACGGGTAACCAAACCCTCTCCATCCTCCCCGTAATCAGTCTTTGGAATCATCTCGATAAAATATCGTCCGCTGGAAGAAGATGTTTTATATGTTTTATTAGGCACGATAACATCCTCGGCACATACCGCTACGGCCATACAGCATATTATTATACTGCCTATCATAATGCTATGCCTCATTTTCTTGTACTCCTATTTTGATCTCGGGTTTTCCGGTAAGGGTGTTGTGAACAAGGCAATGTTCAACAATTTTTAATAATGCCACTTTCCTTTTTCCTAGTTTTGCGTTCGGGATTACCAGTTCTGCCTCGATCTTTGCTATACGGGAAGGCTCATCTTTCTTTTCCCATGCCAAACGTACCGTCATCCCGCTTGGATCAAGCCCGGTATTTTTTAGAAACCCTATCGCATATACGCCTATACAGCTTCCCAAACTTGCCATTAAAAGTTCCGGCGGTGTCATGCCGGAATTCTTTCCGCCTTCTCCCCGGGGCTGGTCAATTATTACCGAATGTCCCCTGTATTCCGCCTTGAATTTCTTTTCTCCTGTATAGGAAACTATCATTGCTTCGTTCCTGTTAGAAATAATTTTTTCACCAGTTGTGCGGTGCGTTCACCAAGGCGCCTGCATTGTTTTATTGCCCGCGCATCTGGTTGGTCAATCGCCACCGCCCCATAATGGTCACCGTTGGCATCCCCTTGTATAATCATACCATGGATGAGCATAGCTTGTACAATAGATAGTATGGTGGTTTCGTTACCGCCGCCGATATTGGCAGACGAGGTAAATGCCGCCCCCACCTTCCCGTCGAGTTCGCCATGGAGCCGGACCGATTCATCTATTAATTTCTTTATCTGATACGCAGCAGTTCCATAGTACGTAGGCGACCCTATTATTATGCCTTCGTAGCGCAGAAGCTCATCTGCTTTAACGTCCTGTATGTCTTTTACCACGGTTTCAACGCCTTCTTTTGTTGCCCCTTCTGATATAGCATAGGCCATTTTTTTTGTATTGCCGGAACTGGAAAAATATGTAATTAAAACCCTTGTCGCCAGCTTTTGCGTCATTTTCTTTCTCCTGTTTTACCTATAACAATACTGCGAGAATAATAAATACAAGACACATAAATACATTCCAAAGACGGCACGCTAACAACGTCCTGGGGGTGGTTTTTATTTCTGCCTCAAAACCAAATAATCGCAGCCACCACATATCCCATCGGGCGCTGAAATCGCTTACCGCTTTTGCGTTTAATATACACACGAGCGATACGAGCGCGCACAGCGAAAACACTACCCTTCCTATCAAGAAAATGCTGTTTTCTTCCACCCCTGCCACCTCACTTTTTATGTCACTCTGTTTATTCTCCCATAAACTGAATTATTACTTTTCTCGTTCGGCTTCTATTGTCAAATTCGGCTAACACTATCTGCTGCCACGTACCAAGCGAAAGCCTGTTGTTCTCAAAAGGTACCGTCATAGACGGCCCCTGGAGGGCGGCTCGTACATGGCTAAATCCATTTGCATCGTGCCACGTTTCATCATGGGCATACTGTTTAGTTGAAGGGGCCAGTTTTTCATAGATATCCTTCATATCTTTTATAAGCCCGCTTTCATATTCAAAAGATGTAATCCCTGCCGTTGAGCCCACCACAAATACCGTCACGTTACCTTCTTTTAATGCGGTCTGGGAAAGTAACGCCTCTATCTCGGAGGTAATATTTATTAAATCACCGGCGCCTCTGGTCTTTAACGATATCGATTTTGTAATTATTTTCATCTTGCCGAACCTCTGTTTTTGGCATTTTTGCGCTTGCTTAATTTTATGAAGCTCCACGGTTTAACAGCCGTGGTTTCTTGTTTTTCGGTCTCGTGCCATATGGCACAGGCTCATGGAGCGGAATCCCGCCCGTCCCGCAAAGCGGGACTGGGTGCGGGATAAAAATCGGGCCTTTTGGTCTGACCACCAGCATCTTATTCTGCTTGTTGTTTATCTGTTTCATAGTTTTTTAGCTCCTTTAATATCGCCCTTCATGAGTTTTATCATGAGGCCTTCTTCTTAAAAAACAACCAGTTTTTGTCCGTCGGGAGTTTTGGTTTGAGTTTTATAAGACAATAGGTCCCTTTTAATTTTTTCCCCTGAATATCTACTATAAACTTATGCGGCGTAGTTTCTTTCGGTGTATATGTCCCTCTATCCCAAATCCTGACCGTACCCGCTCCGTATTCTCCTTCGGGAATAACGCCTTCGAATTTTTCATAGCCCAGCCTGTGGTCCTCTACGGCTACCGCCAGCCTTTTTGTGTGCTCATCAACAGGCGGTTCTTTTGGAACCGCCCAGCTCTTGAGCACTCCGCCCAGTTCAAACCTGAGGTCGTAATGCAGGCGCGAAGCATCGTGTTTATGAATTACATAAATAAGTGCCTTAGGCATTTTGCAATCAAAAAAATCTATATGCTGTTTTTCTTCTTTTTATTCCCGTACATGTTTGCTGTATGACGTTACGGACAAAATTTTTTAAACGAAGGACAAAGGTTTTTTATAACACATTCTTTACATAACGGTTTTTTCGCCATGCAGGTTTTTCGGCCATGGTTTATTATAAAATAACTGAAATTTCCCCAGAAATGTCTCGGGACTATTTTCATGAGGTCCTGCTCTATCTTCTGAGGATCTTCGTTTCTGCTGAGGCCGAGCCTCTGGGAGAGCCTGCGCACATGCGTATCAACCGCAATCCCTTCGATTTTATTAAACGCATTAAACAACACGATATTTGCCGTTTTTCTTGCTACGCCCGGCAGCGCAAGAAGACTCTCCATCGTATCGGGAACT
>JAZDNB010000014.1:0-8379 GCA_043800345.1 Candidatus Omnitrophota bacterium | reverse complement strand
TTGTAGAAATTTCTCGGGATAAGATATGCAGAAATTCTCTTCGATAATTTCTGCATACTCGTAGGGGTTATCCCCCTATTTTGTGAACAGCTTGCCCATTTAGTGACATCCCCCGAAGCAGTTTTTTCTTCGCATTCATCCGCATGCATGCACGTGGTCTTCCCTGCCTGCCGGCAGGCAGGTGCGAAAGGGGATAAAGTACGGTTATCTAGCGATAGTTACGCTGCAAAAAATGAGACAACTCGCAGGCAAGTAATAATATTCTCTCTGAAAGTTCTTTCTGAAGAGTCCCGGTTCCGCAACTTGGCGTTATCATGGACTGGTTTGTTATGAGATCCATAGATATGCCTTTTTGTGCGCACCGAGTAAAATAGTTTTGGATATTTTTGGATAAGGAATCTTTTGATTCTCGCAGCACGTTCTCATCCGTGGGAACTATGCCCCAGGCAAGTACACCGCCCCTTTCGATAAAAACTCGCAGGTCTTCCGGATAAAGTAAAAGCGTGTCGGCATAGTTATAAGAATCAAAGCTTACGATATCAACCCGGGTAGACGTTATAATAGACCAGTCGGTATTGCCGCAACAGTGTATCCCCGCAAGGGCCCCTTCCTGGTGAATACTGTCGATTACCTCGTTTAAGTTACTGATAAGTTTATTTTTTTCGATAGCTATATATGCAGAACCTACCGAGGCAAGATATGGCTCATCCAAGAACATAATGATTTCTTTTGATAATCCCCTAAGAAACCTTATCTGCCATTTTGCCTTAAGCGACAGCAGTTTAATTACCGCATCAAGAGCCTGTTCGTTGTAATAGAGCGCCTGCCTCTTTTCGTCGGTAACGGTCAGTGCAAAACTCACAGGACCGACAAGCTGGCCTTTGACATATGGAGTACTGAGAGCTGATGTTAACAACCTCTTTTTGAATTCGTATAACCCTGCCGCATATGTTTCGCTTACTAGAAAATATTCGATATCTCCTGCAAGGTACTTCGAATAAAAAATTTCTAACTGTTCTTCAAAGCGGTCGTTGGTATTAACGAAAATTCTTTTTTTATCCTCTTCTATGACGATACCGGGCAGACGTTCGGCAAACTGGACATACATATTTTCGTAGTAGGATTTCCTGGGAAGCTGTGGCCAGCAGGGAATCGTGTCAAAATGCGCTACGACAAAATCAACGGCCTCAACCGCGGCTCTATAGGGCACGCTTCCTATGATTGAAGCTGAAAGGAACGGCTTAAAGTTCATACGCACGCGTTATATTTATTTTTTTCAAATATAGTACGTTTTCTGCAATCGTACTTTTAACAGCACAGAGGGACGCCAGGTACAACGTTTATAGGTTACGCTGATATCACTTTTTTAACCTGCGGGACTTTTTCTTTAAGATGTTTTTCTATACCCATTTGAAGCGTCATCTGACTCATGGGACATCCGCAACAGGCACCTTTGAGACGAACTTTGACCGTACCATTTTCGTTTGCCTCAACAAGCTCAACGTCTCCTCCGTCTGCCTGAAGATGCGGCCTTATCTCTCCAATAGCCTTTTCGACTTCTTCCTTAAACATGCATACCTCCGTTGTGAACTTTCGGGCCTTGCACATGAGCACGGTTGTTTTTATCAAACCCGTGAGTTGGCTCATTAAATTCCCGCTCCGTCTAATATAGCGGGTATTTTATCCGACCAGCCAAGCGGCATAAGGTGAATACCCTGGCAAAGACCTTTTAATTCTCTTATTAATTCTATCGTAATCTCTATGCTTGTTTTTACTTTATCCGTACTCTTCTCTAATCTGCTGATAAGCGCATCCGGTACCGAAACCCCTGCAACATTAGTATTCATAAATTTTGCCATGCCGGCGGATTTTAAAATTACGATACCCGCAAGTATCGGCACGTTGAGGTGTTTGACTTTATCAACAAAAGCAGCAAATTTTTCAGGTTCATATACTGCCTGTGTCTGAAAAAACTGGGCACCTGCTTTTATTTTCTTTTCCATTTTTATAATCTGGAGTTCAAGCGGAATTGCCCCCGGATTGACTACCGCCCCCAAGTAAAAGCGGGGATTGCCTTCAAGAGCTTTGCCTGCCATATCAACACCGCTTTCCAATGTTTTTGCCGCCTGAAGGAGCTGCACAGAATCCAGGTCAAATACAGGTCTCGCCTGGGGGTGGTCGCCCAGCGTAGGAAAATCCCCCGTGAGGCATAATACATTTTCTATACCGAAGATGGCGGCACTTAATAAATCCGACTGAAGAGCTAAACGGTTTCTGTCCCGGCAGGTAAGCTGATATACGGGCTCTATATTTTTATCAAGCAACATCTTCGATAGTGCTAGGGACCCTGCCTTCATAGCAGAACTCTGCAGGTCGGTAACGTTTACCGCGCTTACCCTATCTTTTATAATTTCTGCTTCGTGGATACATTTACTGACACTAGTACCCTTGGGTGGGGCTATTTCACCGGTAATTACAAATGTGCCATTTTTTAGCGCCTCTCTAAGCTTACTCATAACTTAGTACTCATAATAACCTTGTGAGGCCTTGTCTGTTTTGAATAATCCTTGGGTTTTTGTATTTCAAACAGGTATGCTAGATTACCCCGCACTTTCAAATCTTCATATATAAGCACCCAGATGCAGTCGCGTTCCCTATCGGCTTCGCACTTTCCGTTAATTGCGCCGCCGCACGGTCCGTTAAGCAGGCCTTTCGGACATCTGGTAACCGGACATACTGCGGTCCCCACATCAGATAATATACATTCGCCGCATGCCGAGTACAACTCATAAAAATCGCCTTTTTTATCTATTGCCCCCATACACACGGTATTACAACCTATGATAACCGGTTTTTTAAACCGTGAGTTTTCTTTAACAGATTGTGCTCCAAGACCACACGCTAAAACTAAAATAACATCAGCATCTTCGATCGCTTTCCTGTTCTTAGCGAAGTTAGAGGCAACCTGTGCTGCGGTACATGGAGCATCCGGTATGCAGGAACCGGTGATTACCTTTCCGTGTGACCGGAGTTCTTCTTTTATTGTAAGCAGTTCCTGCTCTCCGCCTGTCTTACAGGTTGTCGAACATTCACCGCAGCCCACTAAGAATATATTTTTATTCTCTCCTACTGCCTTAAGAATCTCCTCTATCTTCTTTTTTTCGGTAATTATCATATAGATCGCCCTTTTTTGCGTTAATCGACGAACGGTTTTTGGATATTAACACAAAAAGTCATGCCTGTCAAACTAATTGGAAAACACGGTTATCATTCAGAATTGGGTGTTGGGTAGATGGAGCCCCACGGGTTTACACCCGTGGTACCTTTCTTTTCAGTCTCGTGCCATACGGCACAGGCCCGTGGGGCGGAATCCCGCCCGAAGACCATTCATCCACGGCTTTACAGCCGTGGTCTTCTGGATGCGGGATAAATTCTATTTTATCCCTTATCGTAAGCCCTGCTCTTTTGAAAAATCCCTTATTGACCTCAAGGGCAAATTGAGCCCTGTATCTTGAAACAACCAACGTTTCATCGAGAGGTTTCATGCTCTGAATATCCACAACAACATAATCCTTGTCGATAAAGGCAATATCAAGAGGTACATAGGTGTTTTTCATATAAAACCCCAGATGGTCCATTGCATCATGCACAAATAGCATCCCGCTATCTTCGTTGAGTTTCTTCCTAAACATGAGCCCTTGCTGTCGTTTCTGTGCATTATCCGCCAGTTCAAACGTATAGATTTGCTCTTTAATCTTCACATTTATATAAGAGGGAGGCTCATCACTATGACTGATGTATGAAATCATACAGAAAAAAACTATGGTTGCTATATATATTCCGCATATAATAAGAAGTCTTTTCATATTATTATCCGCTTTTATTGCTTGGAACGCAAAAATAAACTTATCGACCAAAAAAATAGCCCTTCCTTAAGACTAGCGATAATCGTGGTATGGATACTTTTGCCCATGTTTCTTGCCACCAGCCATAGTAAGGGAATGCCGGGCTGCCATCGTATCAGATACAAAAAAATCTTCTCATCATACCATCTCCCGTTAGATTATATTTGGGGCTTTTAGCGTTTTGAAATTTCGGCTTCGAGCTTATCGATGAGGTTTGTTACCTCTTTAACGATAGCGGCCGGAAGGAGTTTTGAGACTTCGATTTCTTCCTTGAGCGACCTGAGGATCCCTAAAAATCTCTTCACTGTCATGAGCCTTTTCTTTTTCCACTCCTCCTCAGGTTCGAGCTCTTCTCTCTCGCGGATAAGCGCACTTAAGTCCCGTTTTATTTCCCGCGCATCCTTACCCTGTTCAAAAATCCCTTTTTTTAGCGCAGTATAATCTTTTTCGTCAATGGCTTTTTTATTTTTAGCCTGGCGCAATACATAGACAGATTCATAATGCGGTAATTTAGATACCTCGAGAGGCTGGGCATGGTTCATAGCAAGGTACTCCGGCTCCTCCTGTTCCAAAAAATAATAGGACCTTAAAAGCTTCATCGCCGTTTCTTTTCTTATGCCTATCTCGCGGGCTGTATATGTTTCAAACGCACTATAACCCCATTCTTTATACAATTTATCTTTCCATACCGAATATAACGCCTTCCCCAGTTCAATCCATGACGTCTTAAAGTTTTTGGCATTTTGAAGAATTTGATATCGAAGCGAATGTTCATCAAGCTCTTCCATTTTTTGCTCAATATTTCTAAGTGATTTGGTTTTTGCTATGTTCATGGCTAAGACCTCCAACCAATATTGTTTTATATGTGTACAGGACAGCGCAATCTATCTTCTTCTTGCGCAAGATGCCCTTTCTATGAGACTTGTCTTGAGTAGTTTTTTTATGGGCGGCTGGTTAGGATCTTTGATGAGGCCGATGATGGCATCGCAGGCTTCGCGCGCCATATCATACACCGGTTGACGCATCGTAGTAATCGCAATCTCTGAGAAAGTACTAAAAGGGCTATCGTCAAAACCGACGATAGAGATGTCTTCGGGCACCCTGACCTTGTTTTCCCTTAGGACAAGTATCGCTTCATACGCCATCTCGTCGCTTGCGGCAAATATTGCAGTCGGCCTGCTGCTTAATTTAAGCAATTCCTCTGTGGCACGCCGCGCACCTTCCCTCTTCCAGTTGCTGAGCATTACATACTGGTCGACAAGACTAATTTGGGCTTCATCCAGTGCATCCTTATATCCGTCAAGCCTTGTCCTCGCGGATTGGTTTTTGAGGTCACCGGTAATGATCGCGATTTTACTATGGCCTAATCCGATAAGATATTTTATAAGATTTTTGGCACCATTTTTATTATCAATGGCTACGCAGTTTATATCCGGATCTTGGAGAAAATTATTCATAATAACAAAAGGAACCTCTTCTGTTTTTAATCTCCCGAGGAGCTGTTCATTTGAATCTATGTCAGCAAACAGGACCCCGCCTGTCTGGGTTATGTTGAGCATCCTTTCATACGACAATGCATCAACCTTAGAAATCTCTGTGATATAGAGCAGCAGGTCAAAGTTATGTTTTTCAATGATAAAACTTGCTCCCCTTAATACCTCCAACGCGTAAAAAGAATGAAACATATCTTCAAATTGCGGTATAACCAAACTCAGCGTGTTTATCGTGGAACCCGCAAGGCGCTGCGCAGAGACATTAGGCCTGTAGTTAAGCGTTTTAATTGCCTCAAGCACTTTGCTGCGAATGTCTTCTTTTACTGTTTTAACATTATTCAACACGCGCGAGACTGTCGTCTGGGAAACACCCGCATATTTTGCAACATCCCCAATAGAAACTTTCTTCATAGAGCGTCCTTTCGCATAATTAATAACCGATTTTTAATGCCTGCAAACCCTGTTTCGCTCTTCCCTGTATGATAACAGTACTGCCCGTAGATTTACAATATAATTTATCTTTTCCGAGATATATATATTTCGGCTGCTTAAGACCGCATAATGCTATCTCAAAATAACTTTCTATTTCTGAAAAAAACCGAAGCGTAAGCGCCCGGCGGTTTATAGCAAACCCCGCGAGTTCTACGGTAGAATAGAGTACTTTTAGGTGATTATCCAGGGGCACATTCAAAGGAAGAATAAGCGCTGCCCTCCTTGCAAAGGTAATATTTTTTTTGCTAAAAACTGCGCGTTTACCCTTGAAAGTAACGTTGAGTGTTATGCGCGCCTTCTTTTCTATATCGTCGAGATTAAAAACCCCCAGGAAGCCAAATTCATCGTTCCTTCTTAAGACAGTATGAACTACTGCATCAGTACTTAGCACACAAGGATTGATGTTAAACAGGTTTATTATATACTTCACAACTTCTATATGATAATCAAATATATGGGGGAGTCCAAAACCAAGAATAAGCGCGCTGCCTTTTCCTATTTTCTTAAGTGCCGCGCAGGGTATTCCACGCTCTGTCGTTGCGATCAGTTTTGCGTTTCGTATGTTAAAAACCTCAATTTCACTATCAGTATATACATCGAGATTTTTTTCTTTAAGATACACAATCGTATCGCCGGATGTTTGTAGGTCTTTGATACCGAAAGCATTTATAAGTACGTCCTGTTTTTTAAACGAGAGGTCTACGGTGGGTATCTTCGGAGAGAGTATAAGCCTGCCGCCGGATTGTACATATTGTACTAATTTGTCTTGCGTTCCTGTGTCCATAAAAGAAAGAGAAAACACCCACACGCACCTACGTTTCTTAAGTTCTTCAAGGGGCTCTCTCTCAAGGTCAAACAGGCTAAACTTAAAACCCGCAAGTGTCACCAGCCGCAATATACCGTCAAAGAACAGTTTATCCCTTTTTGTTGTAACATTACATATCAAATCCCCGCTTAAAAATTCTGTGGCAAAGTAAGGTTGATAAAAACCTATAGAAATATCATCATATACGTTAGTTGTCTTTTCTATTAACGGACCAAAGGTCTTAAAGAAAAGCCCCAAATTTGAAATAGTCTGTAAGTGAGGTTTTGGCTTTCCCTTAGAATCAAGAGGCGCCTGCCATTCATTATATGTGCCCCTGAAGGCAAGGCCTTTTGAGTTTTTACCGCCGCAGAACACGTATCCGTTAATACCGTTAAGCCCGTGGGAGACCGAAAGTTTAATGGGCAGCTCCACATCCTTTGGATAGATACGGGGCCTGTCCTGCCAACCGCCAAATTGCATTTCAACGCACATCTTCGGTGCCTGAGCATGAGATATCGTTTTTATCATTTCATTCATTACCACAATATCGTGAAAATTTTCAATATCGCAGCGCCTTACCTGATAGGCGCCTCCCAGTATTATATCCTGCAGGCGAGCGCTAAAATCCCTAAAGAGAGAAGTAGTTGTTATTCCCTGATACGCCCTGCCACATAGGTCATAATCTAAAAATTGCGGGATATTGGCAACTAGAGGAAGATTAAGGTCATAATTTTTAAGATTTACCGTTAAGGCATGATAATATCTTGAAAAATAATCCCTGTAAAAATATGCCCAGTCAAGATGCAGCAAAAAATCTTTTTCTTCTGTTTCCGGAAACGGTTGGTTGATTTCCGTAAAATTTCTGAATTTTGTTTTGTATGCCCTATTTACGTTGCGTATGAGCTTATAATGTAACGTAAGATACTGCCGATAAAACCCTGTAGTATACTCGTTATAATCGGGTTGTTTCATAATCCAGTTAAGCATCCCTATCTCATTACAGAGCTGTAATAATATTACCGGCCCGCCGTTCTTTAGCTGATATTTTTCGATAATGGGAAGGAGCTTCTGATACCACAATGTAACAGATCGTTGGAAATCCGGATGAAGATAGGAAATAATGGCAGGCTTGAATGAAATAGCATTATCCTGTTTCCTAAGCAGGGCGTTCGGATATTTTCCGGGAAACCATTTCGGAAGGCCTTCATTGATAAGTTCTGCGTTTGAAATAGGTCCTAGACGCGCAAAGAAATAAAGTCCTGATTTTTTAACGGCTTCCAAAAAACCTATAAGGTTAGTCTCGGGACATGATTTTCCTTCAAAATCAAAAACACCTTCGCTACGCTCATGCCAGCACCAGGGTATATATGAGGATATCGTATTGAGATTTGCTTTTTTTGCTTCGCATAAAACAGAACTCCACTTATCTTTTTTGATCCTGAAGTATTGAACCTCCCCTGAATAGATAAAGAAAGGTTTTTTATCTAAGAGGAACATTCCATTTTTTATCTCAATCATTTTTTGCATTGTGATATTTAAATTTTATCCCATCACCACTTTTATCCTGTGGACCTTGTTCGGTGCAAGCGGGGCAATAAGATTTGAACGCTGGTATTTTCCGTTGATGTTGATGCTCCGTACGCCGAAGGAGACATGCTTCGGATTCTCTACCTCGATGAGGTAG
>JAZDNB010000011.1:0-27965 GCA_043800345.1 Candidatus Omnitrophota bacterium | reverse complement strand
AAAACGAAATATTTGCGGAAAAAATACGCGCACTTAACGATAGGGCAAGGCCCAGGGATCCGTATGACTTAGTGATATTGCAGAAAAAATTAGGATTGAAGTTCGATGAGGGGTTGGCATTATTAGCAAAGAAAGAGATGTTCAGGCCTTTAAACAAAAAAAACATAGCCGAGAATCTACGGATATCTAAGGATAGATTTGAGGACGAGATGGAGGAGCTGTATTATCGCGAGCCGGTAAGCAAAGAAGAAATACAGGGCTTCTCGGACGAGCTCTTGAAAAGAATAACATGAGTCTAAAACGGAGGTGGCTGGTAACTTGTGACTTGCGTAGCGTAGCGTAGCGACCAGTTTTGTGGTCGCATGTCTAATTCTAGCTAGAAAAATATTGAACGTTCTTTGTGAAAGATTTTTAGCTGTATAGAATTAGACGCTTCATCAGTAACTCTACGGAGAAGAAATCTGTGGGGATCGGCTAAGTACTAATTTTCAGCCGCTCCAGTCCCCGTATGCTAGATTTAGAGTTCGAAGAACGAAAAATCTTAAGGGGGTTTAGAATTTGAGGTGATAGATAATAGGTTTAAGGTTATAGGTTGCGAGCGTTAGCGTAGCATACCAAATTATGGCTAGAAAAATATGGTTTTGTTCAGATTTTTCAGCCGTTTATAATTTGGTGTAGCGTAGCAAAATCTGCAGGGGTTAAAATTAAGTTGTCTTCGGTTAATAGGTTAAGATACTTATTTCTTAAGTAATTAAAATTGTGCCCAAAAAGCGGAAATTTAAAAAGCATGCTTGTTTTTACGTCTATATCGTACGATCGGCACCGAATTTAAAACAGCTGAAAAATTTCTCATAAAAACTTTCGATATTTTTCTAGCTAAAATTCGGTGTGGCATCGTATAATCATGTCATATTTAACTTAACATTGGTAAAAAAATTTAGGCGTGAAGGCAAATTTTACGTTTATATAGTACGATGCCAAGATAACACGTATTATACGGGGTATACGCCTGATTTAGAAAAACGCATTAAACTGCATAACGACGGAAAAGGTGCGAAATATACGCGGGACAGACGCCCGGTAGAGTTAGTGTGGAGTAAAGAATATAAGTATTTTAAGAAAGCGTTCTTAGAAGAGAAGAGAATAAAAGGGTTGACGAGGGAAGGGAAAGAGCGCCTGATTCTAGACGGCTGAAAATTTGTATTTAGCCGATCCCCACAGATTCACCCCTGTGAATCTAAGATGTGGGGACAAGTATTTTCTTAGCCAGAATCAGGCATGCTCAGCGAAATACGCTTCGCTAGGCATGCAAACTTGAAAAGCAAGTTTGCTAACAGCTGAAAAATTTGATAGTAATTTAATATTAACCGAGATACCGAATTCAAAGCGGCGGGAAAATCTAAGCGAAGCTATATTTTCCTCGCCAGAATTCGGTATGTAAAACTGAGGTTTTACTATGAGCGGAATATTTGGAGTGGCGGGGAAGGAAGATTGTGCGCAGACGTTGTTTTACGGGACGGATTATCATTCGCATCTTGGGACGGAGTTCGGGGGGATGGCTGTTTTCGGTGAGACGTTCAGCCGTCAGATACATTCTATAGCCGAGACGCAGTTTAAGTCAAAATTTTTCGAGGACTATCGAGCGATGAAGGGCAATAAAGGTATCGGCGTTATTAGCGATTCGGATGAACAGCCCATATATTTAAAGTCACGCTTCGGCCCATTTTGCATAGTAACAAGCGGCCTTATAGAGAATACAGAAGAACTGACGAGGTATTTGTTAAATAAAGGATTATCATTCAGCGAGTTTGGTAAGGCCGGGGGAGTCAACGTGACGGAACTTATCGCCAAACTCATAACCCAGGGCGACGACCTCATAGACGGCATAGAAAAGATGTTTGACATGATAGACGGTTCCTGCTCGCTTCTCCTGCTTAATAAAGACGGTATCTATGCCGCACGCGACAGAAACGGCTATACACCCCTTGTCGTAGGGAAAAAAGAAGACAGTTGGGCGGTGACTGCCGAGTCAAGCGCATTTTTAAATCTCGAGTTTGAGATTGTGAAGTTCCTTGAACCGAGGGAAATCGTGCTTATCAACGAAGATGGCCTTGTGGTGCGGGAACCGGGGAAAAATACAAATCAGATCTGCACGTTCCTGTGGATATATACGGGTTTTCCGGCATCAAGCTACGAGGGGATAAACGTAGAAACGGTAAGAGAACGATGCGGGAGGTTGCTTGCACAAAGGGATAAAGACATCGAAGTGGACGTGGTCTCAGGCGTGCCCGACTCGGGTATCGCCCATGCGATAGGCTATGCGATGGAATCAGGCAAGCCCTACCGCAGGCCGCTTGTCAAATATACGCCTGGTTACGGCAGGAGCTACACACCGCCGTCTCAGGAGACGCGCGATTTGATAGCACGGATGAAACTTATTCCCAACAGGGATATTATAAACGGTAACAGGATTATCGTATGCGAAGATTCTATCGTACGGGGTACACAGCTTAAAAATTTCACCATAAAGAAACTGTGGGAATGCGGGGCCAAGGAAGTGCACGTGCGGCCCGCCTGCCCGCCGCTTATGTTTCCCTGCAGGTTCTGCCTTTCTACGAGGACGCTTGGTGAACTTGCCGCGCGCAAAGCAATCAGGGCGCTTGAAGGCAGGGACATCGATGACGTGGCGGCGTATATTGACGCTCACAGCGAAAAGTACAGATCGATGGTTGAGTGGATTGCGCGGGATATAGAAGTCACCACGCTTAGGTATCAGACGATAGAGGATATGGTCGAGGCTATCGGCCTGCCGAAAGAGAAAATCTGCCTCTACTGCTGGAACGGCGAATACCCGAAACCGAAGGTAGTTGCGCCGGAAAGTGAACTTGGGCGCAGCATAAAAGAACCGCTTGATTTTCCGGAAGGGTAGGTCTTTTAAGAAAATATGTTACGTTTAATGTTTTTTACGTTGCAAAAATCCGGGGGTGCATTTCTCCCGTATTTCTTTCTGCTCGGATAATTCTTTTAAGTTCTTTGAGGCGAGAATATTTTTTACCGAGGTATTAAGCTCCTGCCATATACCTTTTGCGGCGCAGTAATCAAATCGTTTACACTTGCGCTGGGGGTTCTGGCAATCGACGATATCGACTTTTCCTTCGAGCGTTTCAAGAATTTTTAAGAGGGAGATATGGCTAAGGTCAGCCGGCAGGTAAAAGCCGCCGTTTTTTCCTACGCGGCTTGCGACAATATCGCGTTTCCTAAGCGTGCTGAAAATAATCTCCAGGTATTTGCGGGAGATGTTCTGATGGCGCGATAATTCGCCAAGACTAAAGAGTTTTTGACCGTTTCTCCGGCATGCCATCTCAAGAAGCGCACGCAGGGCGTATCTGGTTTTAGTAGAAATTTTTATCATCGTTTTAGAAAAAAACTAATTCCTGTATGTATAGTAGGATAAAGAGAAAGGAATGTCAAGATTAAATCATAAAGGCAAAAAAATTTCTTGCCATAAGTTTTAAAAATGTTATAATACCTCTTACCTTTTAGGTATTTGGCTGTTAGCAATCCCTTATTTTAAAAAAATATGGTACTTTTAGAGAGACGATTTTATTGTCTTCAAAATCCGGGATAGATTTGTAAAGCTGAGAATTATTATTCTCAGCTTATTTTTTTGCATAAGCACTACTAATAGTAGTCATTATTAAAACGGAAGGAGAGGGGAATGGATAAAAACATGATGTTTGAGTTTTCGGATACAATCTCCGGCTATGTAACGAAATTTGATAAAGCGAAAAGAATCTTCGGTATTAAGACTGCCGACGGCCGCGAGTTTGAAGTCAAAATTTCCAATAACACCTGGGCGCGCGGCCCGCGTAACCTGGAAGAACCGTATTGCGATATGTCGGGGAAGATCGATGAGATGCTGGTTAAAGGACAATACATACAGGCTATCGGTATCTTCTATCCTGAAAAAGGCGCCCATACCTTTGAGGTTAAGGCGATTGTTTTTCCCGAGACTGCGCTTGGAGTTTATAGATTTGAAGAGCCGGATTGGTGGGTAAAGCAGGCAAGAAGTGTTGCCGATTTTTACATCAAGGCCGAATTTGGCTCTCCGGATAAGATCGATTACCGTAACTATCGTACGTCGATAAGCCTCACCGGCGAAAGGAAACCGGATCACCGGCAGGAGACCGATACAATCTCCCGCATGGTCTACGGAGAGGCGTCGGCCTTTTTACTGACCGGCGAGGACCGTTTCCTGGAAGCGGCCGAAAAAGGAACGCAGTATCTCAGGGATCATATGCGGTTTTATGACGTTGACGAAAATATAATTTACTGGTATCACGGCATTGACGTAAAACATGAAGGCCGCGAACACAAGGTTTTTGCATCTGAGTTTGGAGATGATTATGACGCGCTTCCCATGTACGAGCAGATCTATGCGCTTGCCGGCCCCACTCAGACGTATCGCATCAACGGCGACCCGGCAATAATGAAAGATATCAAAATGACCATTGAGCTCTTTGACCGTTTCTTTTTGGATAAAGAAAAAGAGGGATACTTCTCGCATATTGACCCTATACACCTTGATCCCAAGGCAGAGAGTTTAGGGCATAACCGCGGCCGCAAGAACTGGAACTCCGTAGGCGACCACGCGCCTGCATACCTCATTAATTTATGGCTTGCCACGGGCGACCCAAAATACAAGGACTTCCTTAAATATACCGCAGATTGTATTACTAAATATTTTCCGGATTACGAACACAGCGCCTTTGTCCAGGAAAAATTCCACGAGGACTGGAACCATGATAAAACCTGGGGTTGGCAGCAGAACCGCGGAGTAATCGGCCACAACCTTAAGATTGCCTGGAACCTCATGCGCATTAACAGCATTACCCCCGATAAAAGTTATGTTGACTTTGCCAGAAAAATAGCCGAGATCATGCCGACGGTCGGTATGGATAAGCAAAGAGGCGGATGGTACGACGTCATGGAGCGCGAGCTGGCTCCGGGCGAAGAACATCTGCGCTTTGCCTGGCATGACCGCAAGGCGTGGTGGCAGCAGGAGCAGGGCATTCTCGCCTATCAGATACTCTACGGTATATTAAAGGAAGAGCAATACTTAAGACTCGCCCGCGAATCCGCAGCTTTCTATAACTCGTTCTTCCTGGATCATGATGACGGGGCGGTGTATTTTAACGTGCTTAATAACGGTATCCCGTTCCTTCTGGGCACAGAGCGCCTGAAGGGGAGCCACTCCATGGCCTGCTACCATTCTATCGAGCTGTGCTATCTTTCGCAGGTGTATATTAATCTACTACATACCAAGAAACCTCTTGATTTGTATTTTAAACCCATGCCCCAAGGTTTCACCAATGATACTTTGAGAGTCGAGCCGGATATTTTACCGGCGGGAAGCGTGTATATATCGGATGTGTGGGTGGACGGTAACCCCTGGAAAAATTTTGACGCAAAAAATCTCACTGTACAACTACCGAATCTTAACTATAGGGCCAAGATTAAGGTACGCTTAGTACCTACAGCTAAATAGTCATAAGCGGGATACAAGAAACAAAGGAGAATTTTATGTCTATGGAATTTGATGTTGTTGTTCAGGAAGGAGTCACTATTGTTTATCTAAAAGGCAAACTTGACGGCAACGCCGCTCCTATAGCAGAGGAAAAAATAATGCCCTACGTAATTTCGGGTTGTCGCCTGGTGATTGCACTGTGCAAGTGCGATTATGTATCGAGTGCGGGTTTACGGCTTTTGCTTATGATAGCTAAACAGCTTAGTGCTGAAGGCGGCAAATGGGGAATTGCCTGTGCATCAAGCGAAATCAGGGACGTTATGGAGATGACAGGATTTTCTAACTTTTTCACAAACTACGGTACTGTTGCAGAAGCCATTAAAGCGCTTAAGGGGGAGGCAAAATGATACGAGCTGACCTTCATCCTACTCATACGCACGGGGAATTTAAACTTCGCACAGGCAAACCGCTTCCATTTGGCGCGACGATAGTGCCGGGAGGGATAAATTTTTCGGTCTATTCAAGCCGTGCGACCTCGTGTGAACTGATGCTCTTTAATACGCACGAGCCAAAACCATTTGCCGTTATTCCCTTCTTTGATGAATTCAGGATAGGCCATGTGTTTACGATGATTGTCTTTGACCTTGATTTTGAAAATATAGAATACGGTTTTCGCATGGACGGGCCGTTTGACGAAAAAGAAGGCCACAGGTTTAGCAAGACCAAGATATTGATGGACCCGTATGCAAAGGCCATCGGCGGCAGGGATATATGGGGCAAAGACCCGGACTGGAATGATATGTACCAGCACCGCGCGCGTATATTCTTCGACGATTTCCACTGGGAAAATGACCGCCCCCTCGAGATTCATAAAGAGGACTTAGTTATTTATGAGATGCATGTAAGGGGTTTTACCAGACATCCTTCTTCGGGGGTAAAGCACCCGGGGACATTCGCAGGGATACTTGAGAAGATTCCATATCTCAAGAAACTCGGAGTAAACTGTGTAGAGCTTATGCCCATTCATGAATTTGATGAATTTGAAAATTCACGCAAGTCTCCCGTAGACGGACGGCTGCTTATGAACTATTGGGGTTACAGCAACGTGGGATTTTTTGCGCCCAAGGCGGGGTTTGCCTCAACCGGTAAATTCGGCATGCAGGTCGACGAGCTTAAAAACCTTATAAAGCAACTGCATAAAAACGGCATGGAGGTAATGCTGGATGTGGTATTCAACCATACCGCCGAGGGGGACGAACGGGGCCCTTATATTTCTTACCGCGGTATCGATAATAAGACCTATTATATGCTTACCCCCGACGGGTACTATTATAATTTCAGCGGGTGCGGCAATACCCTAAACTGCAATAACCCGATTGTGCGCAACATGATACTTGATTGCCTGCGTTACTGGGCTGCGGATTACCACATTGACGGGTTCCGTTTTGATCTCGCGGCAATCCTCGGGCGCGACCAGAACGGCGCACCGATGCACAGCCCGCCGTTACTTGAAACGCTTGCGTTTGACCCGATACTGGGAAAGTGCAAATTAATCGCCGAGGCGTGGGACGCAGGCGGATTATACCAGGTGGGGTCATTTCCCGCGTGGGGCCGCTGGGCGGAATGGAACGGTAAGTACCGCGATGACTTAAGAAAATTTCTTAAAGGTGAACCTAAAATGGTAGGGGTAATGGCGCAGAGACTGCAGGGTTCGCCTGATTTGTATGCCTGGATGGGAAGGGGCGCGAGAGCCTCAGTAAACTTTATTACCGCGCATGACGGTTTTACCCTGATGGACATGGTTTCCTATAACGGAAAACATAACGAGGCAAACGGCGAAAATAACAGTGACGGCTCTAATGATAACTATAGCTGGAACTGCGGTCATGAAGGAGAGACATGTAAAGAAGAAGTTAACTCACTTAGGATAAAGCAGATTAAGAATGCCGTTGCGATGTTGCTGGTAAGCCAGGGGACACCGATGATTCTCTCCGGTGATGAAATGGGAAATATTCAGTGGGGCAATAACAACGCCTACTGCCAGGACAATGAGATTTCATGGATTGACTGGACGCTCCTTGAAAAAAACAAAGAGATATTTGAGTTTTTCCGCAAGATGATAGCATTCCGCAATGCGCACCCCGTGCTCAGAAATAAAACCCACTTCCAGAATAAGGATTATATGGGAAGCGGTTTTGCCGATATTACCTGGCATGGCACCAGGGCGTGGAACGCTGATTGGTCTGAATCTAGCCGTGTGCTTGCGTTTATGCTCTGCGGGAGCCATGCAAAGGCAGGAACGGTGAAGGATAACAGCGTGTATGTGGCTATGAACATGCACTGGGAGATGCACGGTTTTGAACTGCCGAAACTCCATGACTGGATGTCATGGTACGTATTTGCCAATACGGATGCTGTCCCTCCCCAGGATATCTGGGAGGTAGACCAGGAAGTGGAGCTTACTAATCAATCAGAATTTTTGGTAGGCCCACATTCGGTAGTGATCTTGGTGGGAAAAGATTCTTCCAAGACGCTCGGTAAAGACAAGAAAAGAAAGGAGAAATAAAATTATGGAGCCAAAATTTACGTTAGACGTTAAAGACGGTGAAGCAAAGATTGAACTTTGCGGCAGGTTGGATGCCGTGAATGCCCCCCAGCTTCAGGAGGAACTTAAAAAAATGATTGGCTCGCCCGTAAAACGTATGGTATTTCTTGTGAAAGATCTTGAGTATATATCAAGTGCGGGCCTGAGGGTAATCATATTTGCAAAACAAAAAGTCGGCGTGGACGCACGAGTTTTTTTCGTCGGTGCCCAAGAAGCTATCCTTAATGTCATCAAGATGAGCGGATTGGATAATTTTCTCACTATCTGCAATTCTTATGACGAAGTCAAATAAAAGAACATAACCCCCTGTATTCAAAACCGCATTTTTAATGCCGGGAAGTTTAGATCGATATATGCTGTTTTATATAACTATCCTAAAAGAGCCGAAGTTATAATAGAATAAACATATGGAAAAGAAAATCTTTGCGGCAAAATTAGAGAATCTGGATGCAATGATGGACTTTATAAGGGAAGGCGGTAGGACCGCGGGGTTTAACGATAAAAAACTGAACCACCTGCAGCTTGCCGCGGAAGAAGTTTTGGTCAATATCATTAATCATGGGTATGTGGACAAAGAGGGAGACATCCAAATAACCCTTTCCCCTCCTCGGGAAAAAACCGGATTAAAGGTAGAAGTGATAGACGAGGGAATCGCATTTAATCCGCTGACCTTACCGGAGCCGGATCTCGACGCCCCGCTTGAGAAACGCGAAATCGGCGGGTTGGGCGTATATTTACTTCGCAAATTAATGGATGAGGTTGATTATAAGAGAGAAGAAAACCGTAACATCCTCACGTTTGTAAAATATTAGCAGTTTGTATCGGCATTCATATTCCTATGAAAGATTTTACGCTAAGGCCCAGGACTTTCAGGGCAAAGGTTACCATCGTTCTTGTGCTTTCGATGCTTTTCTCCGCAGCGCTGGGAGATTTTTTGATCTATGAGTTTACCCGCAGGGCACAGTTTACACAACTTCAGGAAAAATTAATGTTAGCCGCCCGCATGTCCACGCTTATGGTGGATGCCGACATGCTTCGTAGTGTCCCGCTCACCCCCGACGGGATGAATACCCCGCAGTACAAAAGCATCGCGCAAAAACTTCGGCGCATAAAAGAAATAAACCCTTCTTTGAAGTATATTTATACCATGGTCAAGACCGATAAAGAAGGCATGTGGCAGTTTGTTGTTGACCCTGATGCAACAGCCGGAGACTCCTATCCCGGCTCAACGTATAATGCGAGTCTGTATCCGCAAATGCTCTCTGCATTTAAGAAGGTAACAGTCGATAAGACGCTTAAGAAGGACCCATGGGGGGTTTTTCTCTCCGGGTATGCCCCCATTTACGACGGAAACGGGAAAGCGGTAGCGGTATTGGGAGTTGATATGGCCGCCGATGACATCCGTGCGATACAGAAAGAAGTTTCACTGCGCGCGTTTATTGTCTTACTTATCGGCATTATACTTTCGGTAGTCGTAGCCTTCTTTATCTCAAAGCGGGTGAGCGCCCCCATTAAAAAATTGTCGGACGGGACCCGTCATATCGCAAAAGGAAATCTGGATTACAAAGTTACTATAGGCGGAAGCGATGAGATAAGCTCGCTCGGAAATTCCTTTAATATGATGGCGTCCAGCCTGAAAACATATATGGAGGAACTTAAAGTAACCACCGCGGCAAAAGAACGCATTGAGAGCGAATTAAAAATAGCGCGGGAGATTCAAACAAGTTTTTTACCCAGGCTGTTTCCTCCTTTTCCGCACAGGAAAGAATTCGAAATCTTCGCCATGATGGAGCCCGCAAAGGAGGTGGGCGGGGATTTCTACGATTTTTTCTTTATCGATAAAAACAGGCTGTGTTTTGTTATCGGCGACGTCTCGGGCAAAGGTGTTCCTGCCGCGCTCTTTATGATGATAAGTAAGATATTGCTAAAAACTGCGGCGCTCCGCGGCCTTTCGGCGGATAAAATTATGAGCGATGTCAACACAACGATAATCATCGATAATCAGGCCTGTATGTTCGTTACGCTTTTTTGCGTAATCCTGAATACCGAAACGGGGGAACTGGAATTTTGTAACGGGGGCCATAATCCTCCTTTAGTATATAGCGGTACAGGCGAGTTTGAATTTTTGAAAATCCCTAAGGGGGTTGTGGTGGGCGTTACCGATACTGTTAAATTTGAGGCAAAGTCGCTTATGCTTAAGCCGAATGATGTCATTCTGCTCTATACCGACGGCGTGACGGAGGCGATGAACTCAAAGAGCGAGCTATTTTCCGAGGCAAGGCTTAAGGCATGCCTGTCGCATCTGACAGATAAAGAACCTGCCCAGATAATACAGGGGGTGAAACAGGAAATACTTGGTTTCACCCAGGGGACTATGCAATCCGATGATATCACTATGGTTGCGCTCAAATACAGGGGCCATGTGAACGCACATAGTAATTGAAACATCTAAAGCTTAAACAATATTTGACAAATTTAAAATAACAAGGTATAACAATTACTACGTACAAAAAAACTATACTATGGCAAACTCACCCGAATCGGTAAAAAAAGAGAAAACCCAGCAAGCGCCTGCCTATAAGTGGCCCATCTCTTTTATGAATAAAGAGAACTTTAAAAAGGGCGATGTCCTTTTTAAGGTGGGGGATACTGCTGATAAGATGTACTATATACATAAAGGTTCGATACGATTAGTAGAAATCGATAAAATTATAAAAGAAGGCGACGTAATAGGGGAGATGGGAATTTTCTCTCCCTTCAAGCAAAGGACGGCGTCCGCGGTATGCGAAGAAGACTTAGAAGCATACAGCATGGGAAGGGACGAAGTCCTCAACTTTTTAAGTAAGGATCCGTCGCTTGCCCTTAACCTGATCCAGCTGAGCATAGGGCGTTTTATAGAAAATTTAAAGAGAGAGACCGAAGCAAGAGAACGTATCGCAAGCGAACTGAGGATTGCCGCAGAAATTCAGACCAGCATGCTCCCCCAGAAATTCCCCCCGTTTCCCGACAGAAAAGAATTCGAAATCTTTGCCATGATGGACCCCGCAAAGGAAGTAGGCGGGGATTTCTACGATTTTTTCTTTATCGATAAAAACAAACTGTGTTTTGTTATCGGCGATGTCTCGGGCAAGGGTGTTCCTGCCGCGCTCTTCATGGCGATTACCAAGACGGTATTAAAGACGGAGGCGCTGCGCGGCCTTTCAAGCGAAGAGGTCCTCAACCGCGTCAATGACATACTCTGCCCCGATAATCAAACGTGCATGTTTGTTACCATATTTTGTGTCATATTGGACCTGGAGACGGGAGAGCTGCAGTTTGCAAACGGCGGCCATAACCCGCCTTTAATCTGCGGTAGCGGCAGGTGCTTTGAATTTATCGATATACCTAAGGGTTTTGTGGTAGGGGCAATAGAAAACAGCAAATGTGCCGGCGGAAAAATAATGCTCAGGCCAAACGACCTGATTTTTCTTTATACCGATGGCGTGACTGAGGCGATGAACCCAAAGAGTGAGCTATTCTCAGAAGAACGCTTAAAGACATGCCTTGGAAATCTGCAACTTCAGAATAAAGGTCTCGTAGATATTATTAGAGGAGTAAGACAGGAGATATTTACCTATATCCAGGGGGCAGCGCAATCAGACGATATTACCATGATGGCAGTGATGTATAAAGGTAAAGTGTAGAAAGGGGTATATATGTTAAAGGGTAAAAAAATCGGTATTCTGATGGAAGGCGATTATTATGAACCCGAGATATGGTATTATCAGCGCAGGTTTCCCGAGGACGGGATGGAGGTTCATTTCCTGACGCGTATGTGGGGCCAAAGCGTCCTGACGTTTAAAGGCCATGAATATCATATTCCGTTTGAGGTACAGGAGAGTTTTGAGAATATGGACGATGCAACGCTTAAAAGTTATGCGGCTATTATCGTACCCGCAGGCATGGTGGCTGACAGGCTTCGCTACACTGAAGATATTAAAAAACTCCCCCCGGCGGTAGAATTTCTAAAACGTGCGTTTGCGCAAAAAAATATCATAAAAGGCATTATCTGCCACGGGATGTGGCTGGTTGCGCCTGTTCCGGAGCTGGTAAAAGGAAGAAAAGTGGTGGTGCACAATAACCTTCTTGGCGATGCAAAGAACATGGGCGCCATATATATAGATGAAGACGTGGTGGTTGACGGTGATTTGGTTACCGCCCGCTCAGGCGGCCACTGCAACGTGTTTGCAAAGAAAATAATAGAACTGATTGACGCTAAAGGATAAGCAGAATTATTATTTTAGGAAGGAGGGATGGGATGTTTGTTTTCAGGGGAGAGCTTAAAAAAGTTGATATGGGCGGCGGTGTCATCCGTCAGTATCTCGGAGAATGCGAAAAGATGAACGCACAGCATTGGGATATGGCAGACGGAAGTATCGTTAAAATGCATACCCATTCGCAGGTGCAGTTTGGATACGTTATCAAGGGCGGGTTTAAAATGATAATCGGCGATCAAACATCCGAACTGAAAGAGGGAGACGCTTATTTTATACCGGCTAATGTGAAGCATGAATTTGTCGCCGTAGGCCAGACCGAGGCGATAGATATTTTTAGCCCGATAAAAACAGATTTTCCGTGGAAAGAATAATATAATCAAGAATAACCTACAAAAACCAAAAGGAGGTAGGAAATGGCAGGCAAGAAAAAAGTATTACTCTTAGCACCAAATTACGGTGGCTGGGGAGAGGAACAGCAGGCACCGTGGGATATTTTCAGGAAAGCGGGTTTTGATGTGACGCTTGCAACGCCGCGCGGCAAAAAACCTTTGCCCCTGACAATAAGCGTTGACCCTGATTTTGTCGACCCTATTCAGAATTATCACGTCAATCCGCCGGAAGTATGCAAGCGGGTAAAAGAACTTGTTGACGGAAAAGAATGGGAAAGTGCGATAAAGATTAAGGATGCGAAGATGGCTGATTATGACGCCATCGTGCTCACCTGCGGACCGGGCGCTATCCTGGACATAAACGGAAGAAAACACGTGCATGATATGCTGCTTGAGGCCGTCCGTACCGGTAAAGTAATCGGCGCCCTCTGCTATGCGGTAGCATCGCTTGTTTTCGCCCGTGACCCGAAGAAGGACTATAAAAGCATCATCTTTGGTAAAAAGATTACGGCACATCCGCGCTCATGGGATTTTCATGATGACCTGGACCATAGCTACCTCTATGGTATTACGCCGGATAATCAACCGACCAACGTCGTTACCCCGGGGTTTATTTATCCGTTACAGGACCTTTGTAACGATGCAGTCGGCCCTAATGGCAATGTTGAGAAAGCCGATAAAGCATCCAGGGAAAACCCAAGCGTTGTCTACGATCATCCGTTCATTACCGGTTGCTCGGTAGAATCATCCATTGCGTTTGCCAACAAGATAGTAGAAGTTCTCAGTAAGTAGAAATAAGCATTATATCCCTTCCGCGCCCGTGGGGCGCGGAAGGGAACGTTATCATAAGTAATTATTTTTTTAGAGTCAGTACATATATCGTTAAATAATTAAAAATAGGGAGGTGCAGAATGCCGGCAATTATCGTCCATTCTTTAGAGCTTACCGACGAACAGAAAGAAATCCTCGCCGATAAATATATCACTATTTTCTCTGAAGTGAGCAAAGTTCCGAAAGACCGTATCTATCTTTTTTTTGACGGCTATACTTTGGATAATGCGGCATGCGATGGCATACTTTTTTCTAAAAGGCCGCCCAAAGTTGCTGTAGGTAAATTTAGTCAGCAAAAACAGGCAGGACAATAAAAAGAGAGGCTATAGTATGGATACGAATGAGGCGATAGTTAAAACGCTTGAGCTCGTGGGGGTTGATCACGTATTCGGTGGTTCAGGGCAGGTGAATGGTTCGATGTTGCTTGCGCTTAAACGCTCGGAGCAGATCAAGACCGTAATTATCAGAAACGAGCAGGCCGCTTCTTTTATGGCGTGCGGATATGCGATGTATTCCGATAAACTCGGCGTGTGCTTTGCAACGGGAGGGCCGGGGGAGTTTAACCTTTTTTCGGGACTTGCAGTCGCATATTCTGATTCAATTCCGGTGCTTGCGATTTCCGGTTACACTTCAGCGCGGGACAGGGGAAAAGGCGCCTTAAATGAATCAACGGGCTTAAGTAGGACTCCCGACAGCCGCAAGATGTTTAATGCCACCACCAAAAAGTCATTTATCATTGAAGACGCTGACGCAACCTGCGATATATTGGAAGAGGCGATTAATCTTGCGTATGAAGGCCGCCCGGGGCCTGTGCATATACATGTGCCTAAAGATATTACCATAACAAAGGTAAATAATTTCAGGGCGATAAAACTTAATATTAAGCCGGTACTTCCCAACCAAAAAGAAATAGAAGCTGCCCTTGAGGCGCTTGCCAAGGCAATAAAGAGCAAAGAAGAAATACTTGCGATAATAGGCTACGGTGTAATCAGGAGCCACGCAGAAAAAGAAGTTTTAGAGTTTATTGACAAATTCCAGATTCCTTTTACCGCTACCATGGACGCAAAGGGGATTATCTCTGAAGACCATCCCTTGTGCCTTGGCGTCTACGGTACCTCAGGTGACCCCGGGGCAAACAAGTATTTTGACTCGGCAAAAACCGTTTTTACAATAGGCAATTCATTTGCCCAAAATGCTACCTTCGGTTTTAAACCCGACCTCTTTAAAGGAAAGACGCTTATTCATGTCAATATCGATACACATGAAATAGGCAAGATCTATAAAGCAGATTTTCCCGTACTGAGCGATGCCAAGCCTGCGCTCAAGGCAATAATCGAAGGGCTCTCTAAAAAAATCGCTAAGGTAGAGGCAAAACAAATCCAGAAGGAAAAATGGTACGACCTCCCGATACAAAATCCCGGAAAGAAAATCCATCCGGCAGAGCTCGTAAAAGCCCTCTCAAAAAACCTGCCTCCCAATGCCATTGTAATGGGCGATGCGGGTTCGCATATGTTGTGGCTGAACTGTTATCTGAAACTTACCCAGAATCAGCTCTACCAGAACCCGGGGAGTTTCGGCCCTATGGCGAGCCACGTCAACGGTTCAATAGGGGTAAAAGCGGCAAACCCCGGCAGGCCTGTTATCTGCGGTTGCGGTGACGGGGCATACCAGATGGCAGGATTTGAACTGATGACCTCAATCCAGTATGACATTCCCGTTATATGGGTTATCTTTAATAATGGCGAGTTTAACGTTATCAAGAAATTTCTGATAAACCTGTTCGGTGAGCATGCGTTTATGCAGTTTGATAACCCTGACTTTGTAAAATATGCCGAGGCGTGCAAGGCAGTCGGTTATCGAGTAGAAAAGATAGAGGATTTCGAGCCGGCATTTAAAAAAGCACTAGCCTGCGGCAAGGCCGCGCTCATTGATGTGGTGGTCGAGTCCGAGGTCTATCCGCCCTTTGGGCTGGGAAAAGTGTAAAGAACAGTTAACAGTTTACAGTTGACTGCTGACAGAAAGATACATATGCGTTCTTTGAAATTTGGCCATGTAGGCATAAGCGTTTCGGATGTAAAGAGGTCAGTAGCGTTTTACAAAAAACATTTTGGGCTGAGCCGTAAGGAACAATATGCTCATAAAGACATCGGGCTTATGATTGCATTGCTTGGGAAAGATGACATAACGCTTGAACTTTTTGAATTTAAAAAACATAAAGCCCTGCCTGAATACCGGAAAACACTTGATAGTGATTTACGGACATTAGGAGTGAAGCATTTTTCTATCGAGGTATCGGACATAGAGGGGATGTATAAGAGATTAACAAAGGCTAAGGTCAAGGTTGAGGCTGAGATAAAACTTTTTGATAGCGGTCTTAAATACTTTTTTATTAAAGATCCTGATGGGATTTTGATTGAGGTAATGGAGATGGAGAAGTAAACAGTGATGATGAGTTATGCGAAACCCTCAATGTTTAGATTTGGTATAAAAATTGATAAAATCCAAATCTATAGATGGGTTGAGCTGATGGAAATAGAGAAATAAATAGGATAAACATATATGGACACATTTCACCGCATTATAGACGTTACCTGTTTTGTTTTAAATATCGTCGGGGCGTTGATTACTATTTGGGGTACGTTGATTGCCCTGTTTGCATTTGTAAGAAAGGAATTGCTTAAGCGGGAAGAGGCGGTCCGACTCAATGATTCGATTCGAATAAAATTAGGAAGCTATTTAGTTTTAGCTTTGGAGTTTTTTATTGCGGCGGATATCGTGAGGACTATCATTACCCCCACCTGGGAAAGCGTCGGCATCTTGGGGGTGATAGTGGTTATCAGGACGGTATTGAGTTATTTTCTTACGAAGGATATGAAGAACGTTTAAAGTATGCCCCCACTGTTTCGCAGAGTGAAACAAGGCGGTGGGGGTAATTCGCACAACAAGATGTAATACAAAGAAGATTGACTTATGTCGCACATATGTGCTCCATAAGTCAAGTGCTCATTAGGAGACAGGACATATGAAAAAAGATATATTTAAACTTCCTGACGCGGGCGATATACGTTGTTATGATAAAGAAGGAAAAGAGATTGCGATTACGTCCGAGCATGAGCTTTGGGGGCAGAACGGCTGCTTTACGGTACATCCGATGTCATTTACAAAGATGGCTAATAAAGGAAAGGTGATGCCGGACGGAGCCGAATGGGGTGATGGTTATCGCACAGTCCTTGATAATAATACGGGCTTGATGTGGGAAGTGAAGTCTCCGAAGAAGGGCGATGTAAATTACTGCGAGGATAGGTATAACTGGGAAGATGCCAAGAAGAAATATATACAGAAGCTCAACAGCAAAAAATACGGCGGATTCAACGACTGGCGGCTCCCTAGTAAAGATGAACTGCGCTCCATATTAGATTATAGCAAGACCAATCCTGCGGTTGACACGTGGTATTTCCCGAACTGCAAAAGCGATTTTTACTGGACGGCTGTTGCCTATAATATGCAGAAGCCGTTTGTGTGGGGGATATTTTTCGGGCTCGGAAGCGGTATTTGTTATACGCCGCTGAGTGAGCGATACGTGCGCGCGGTAAGAGAAGGCTACAGCAAAATCTTCGGCAAGCCCGATACCTCAAGATTTAAAGATAATGGGGATGAGACAATCACCGATTCGATGACAGGGCTCGTGTGGCAGAAAGAAGAAAACGAGAGGATGGATTGGTATAGTGCGCTTAAGGCCTGTAAGGAGATGAAGCTCGGCGGTTACTCTGACTGGAGAGTTCCTAACATCAAAGAATTAAATACTATTTTGAATTTGGATTATACAAACGGCTGGTGGTATTACAAAGATTTCTTCCCGGCAAAAGGCCTGCAGCCGCCTTTGCTGCATTACTTTTCATCCACGCCTTATGAAGGAATTTACGTATGGGTTACCAATTTCTGTTTTGGCTATGACGGTTACTATGCAAGTAAAAACGCAAAGCTGCTTTTTAGAGCCGTACGAAATGCTGATGCTGCTTCTCTAAAAACGCCGAAAATTTTTCTATTTCCCGATTCAGGGATGAAAAAATGCTACGACGACGAAGGAAAAATAATCACAGCTCCCAAAAAAGGAAAAAGATTGTACGGACAGGACGGCTCATACACTATTAACCCCATCTCCTTTACAAAATTAAGAGAAGGCGCAAAAGAGATAGGTGGAAACGCGTCTTGGAAAGATGCTTATCGTATGGTGAGGGATGATAACACCGGTTTGATATGGGAAATTAAATCACCCGATAAAGCAGATATAAATTATATGGGCGCTACCTATGTGTGGGAAGATACAAAAAATTACATTGATGCACTTAATAAATCTTCTTACGGCGGATTCAGCGACTGGCGTCTTCCAAACAGGGAGGAGCTCCGCTCCATTGTCGATTATAACGGGGACATCCCCGCAATCGATAAAAAATATTTTCCTGATATCCTGCCCAAGTTTTACTGGTCAGGCGATGTAAATGTGAAGGAGCCTTTGTTTGCATGGGGTATTTATTTTGCCTATGGGTGTACTATCTGCTATTTGAGAAGTTCTTCTTATCCCGTACGGGCGGTGCGCGGCGGTTACAGCAGGAATTTCGGCAATATGAATGCCTATTCCTTTAAGGATAATGCTGACGGAACGATAACCGATTTAAATACAGGCCTTATGTGGAAAAAAGACGAAAGCCCTCCGATGAGCTGGGAAGGGGCGATGAAATACTGCGAGGACCTGCGCTTAGGAGGTTATTCTGACTGGAGACTACCCGGCATCAAGGAACTGCCTACGTTACTTGATTTGTCATTTAAGGACGGGTGCTGGTTTGATAAACGGTTTTTCCCGGGTACTCAGATTGCCCCGCTCGGATTTTACTGGGCATCAACCACATACGGGGATACGTTTGGTTGGGGGGAAAACTTCCAGTTTGGCTATGACGGTTATTATGCCGGAAAAAAAGAAGGTAAGTATCCCTTCCGTCCCGTAAGAAACATGAGAAGCGAAGTGAAGCAGTAAGATAAGGTAATTTGCCCCTTGCTTAAACGCACTGAAAATCTCTGCGATATTTTCAGTGCAAGCTTCGGGATTAATGCGCAGACGCTCAAGAAACATGAGCTATGGTTTACGTCGCTTTGGCTCCATAAACCATCTGCTTATTAAGGAGGGCACATATATGAACAAGACGTTAGTTAAGTCAAGTATACTTTCCATATCGCTGCTCACTGTTATGGCATCTGCGGCAATCTCGCCGGCGCTTGCAAAAATCCACCAGGCGTTTTCCGGTGTTGATCCGACACTCATCAAATTAGTCCTTACGTTGCCGTCTCTTCTTATCATTCCTTTCAGCTTGCTTGCGGGGTGGCTCGTTACGAGGATGAAAAAAAGACACATCTTGTTAATAGGGCTTTTTATTTATTGCCTCGGTGGTATCGGAGGAGGATTTGCCCGTAATATCAACGAACTGCTTATCATCCGCGGTATTTTCGGTATAGGTGTAGGCCTTATTATACCGCTTTCAACCAGCATCATCGCGGATTTCTATGAAGGCATAGAAAGAACTAAGATGATGGGATATTCCGGCTCTGTCTCACACTTCGGCGGGGTAGTGTTTCTCTTGGTATCGGGTTGGCTTGCATGCATAAGCTGGCGTTATGCGTTTATAGTATACGGATTATCCGTTATTATATTTTTGATGGTACTTTTGTGGCTTCCTGAACCTGTTTCAAAAAAAGCTGCAACGTTAGTTAAATCAAAACTTCCTTTTGGAGTTTATGTATGTGCTTTCTTGGGTGTGCTCATGATGGTAGCGTTTTATGCGGCACCGACTAATCTTGCGATGTTCATTGAGAGCGAGAGAAAACTTTATACAAGCCAGATGCCCTTATTTAAGGATAAAGAAGAACTCGAGCGTCATCTGGAATCAGGTACTGTTTCGGATGTAACAATCGAAGCCTTTAGAAACAACGGGATTATACTTTCCAATAAGGCCTCACTCGCGCTTATAGAGCCGGGAAAAAGCTGGTCAATAACCGACAAAAACAAAAAATATATTATTAAAAAAGAACCTACGCAATTGGTTATTTATACTGAAAAAATAGGCAGGCCGGGAATTGCAGGATATTTGCTTTCAACAATGACCCTCATTGGTGTAGTATCGGGTATATTCTTAGTCGGGCTCATGAGGGTATTCGGGCTTTTCTGCCCTACCATCGCTATTGCTTCGATGGCGATAGGATATGCACTGCTTGCTTTTACCAATTCATTGCTTTTGATTCTTCTTGCCATGGTATGCATTGGGTTTAGTTCAGGCGTCCTCATGCCGCTTTTGCTGCTCAAGGTAGCCAAAATTGTCCCGGATGTCTCCCGCACGTTTGCCATGGCCGTACTGAGTGTCGGAATATATTTAGGACAGTTTCTCTCTCCGGTGATTTTAAAAGCAGCCTCTGTTTTTTCGGGAGGAGAGGCATTCAGGGCACAGTTTAATTTTCTTACTCTTGGTTTGACGGTTTCGGCTATAATAGGTTTTGTTATTGCGTTTAAGAATAGAAAACAGACACGTCCATCGGGCGAGGGTGTATCTTTGCACCACTAATTTGACACGGAAGGTTTTATCCCACACCCAGTCCGCTACAAGCGGACGGGCGGGATTCCGCCCCACGGGCATGTGCCGTATGGCACGACACTGAGAAGAAAAGTACTGTGGGTGTAACCTCACGGGGCTCCATAGATTAAAATAACACAAATTAAAAAGGAGGAGTTTTATGAAACGGTATGCATGTTTTATCATAGCCTTGGTTGTGCTTGTAGTGGTAGGGCAAGGCCAGGCCTTTGCAAGTCACCTCAAGGTGGAAAATGCCATGGTAAGCGAAGTAAATACTCAAACCAAAGTGGCTAAGGTTCAATGTAGTGTCTCATGGGATAATGCCTGGAAGAACGATATTAACTGTGACGGTGTATATCTATTTGCCAAATACAAAGTCGGTAAAAATGGTTCCTGGAAACACGTGAATTTAAAAGCTGCAAGCGAAGCAGCATTTGATTATACCGACCGTACGCCTGAGAATTTTTCAAAAGGTAGCAATGCTGATTTAGGGATGTGGGTTCCTGTAGCAAAACCTGACGAAAAGAAAGGCGCCTTTATTTTTAGGACAAAAGGCAGCGGTACCACCGTCTCGCAGAATGTGCAGCTGGCATGGGATTATACTAAAGACGGGTTAAGCGATGCCGATGTTCAAAATGCAGAAATACGGGTCTTTGGCCTTGAGATGGTATATGTACCTCAGGATAAACACTATGTGGGCGACCCTGCCGGTCCCGATGGGTCTGATAACTGTTTGTATACCTATCCCAATAACGGCGCATATCTGATTAGTTCGGAAGCGCCGATTAACGTTGATAAAACCGACGGTAGTTTATACTGCGACCAGGATAATCCCAGAAGCCGCGAGGATACCCCGTTTACAATTCCGGAAACTTTCCCTAAAGGTTACAAGGCATTCTGGATGATGAAATATGAACTGACTTCGCAGCAATTCGTGGATTTTCTCAATACGCTTACCAGAAAACAGCAGCAGAGCATGGTTGAGGCGGATATCAGTGGCGATCATATAACAAATTATTATGTCAAAACTAACAGCGAAGAGGAACATCTGCGTAACGCGATTGTCGTAGCCAAAGACGGCAACGGCACAACAACCGAGCCCGTAAAGTTCTACACCTATGCCCCTTCGCGTACGGTGAACTTCATGTCTTGGTCTAATATCGCCGCCATCGGTGACTGGGCAGGCTTGAGGCCAATCACTGAGCTGGAATATGAAAAGGCAGCCCGTGGACCCGGCGAGCCGCTGGTGAACGAACTGAGCTGGGGCGTTACAATGGAAGACGCCGGCAAGATCGGCCGCGTACAGACCTTTGACGGTGCCGACGGCAGCGGATTAGAAAAGAAAGTTCCGCAGAACGGCGTGGTGAACGCCTGTTTCGGCGGCGGCATAGCTCCTTTCGATGTGGACAAAAAAACTGTCCCGGATAACCCCGGATTTGAAGGCCCTGTGAGCGGTGAACTCTTTGAAAATACTCAGCACAAAGATGTTCCCAAGAGGATAAATGATGGTTCTTCATATTATGGTGTTATGAATCTGAGCGGGAATGTCTGGGAACGCTGCGTTACTCTCGGGCATACGCTCGGCCGCGCATACGACGCAATTCACGGCGACGGAGAATTGGATGTGGACGGTTTCGCGAATGTCGCTAGCTGGCCCGGCAAAGACGGCGCCGGCGCGGGAAACCGCGGCGGAGTATGGTCAAGCCCCGCGCCGAAATACCTGCGTCTTGCGCTGCGTTTTGCCGCTAATTTCCCCAAAAGTGAAGACGGTAAAAATAGCGGTTGCAGATTAGGTTTCTAAATGAAGACATAATTTACGGAAGTCCACCGTAGGCGGACAACGTAAGTTATAGGCCGAAGGCCGTGTCTGAATTTATCCCCACCGTTTTGCCCTGTGAAATTCAAAGAATTTCCAGGACTTGGTCCTCGCAATTTTTCAAATTGCTGAGGGATTCGCTTTTGCGAATGCAAAACGAATCAGTGGGGATGAATATGTAGATGCATTAAAGGAGGTTCTTACATGAAAAAGTTATTCTTCTTAGCATTATTATTGTTACCTGCATTAGCGTATCCGGCAGACTTTAACGCCCAGGAGATGGTTTTAGTTCCTGCCGGTTCGTTTGAGATGGGTAGTAATGATTTTAAAAATGCAACAGTTCATACGGTAACACTGACAAATGATTTTTATATCGGTAAGTATGAAACAACCAACCGGCAGTATGCGGATGTCCTTAATTATGCCCTCGGCAAAGGGTATCTTGATACAAACTCCCTGGCAGAAGGTGCAAAAAAACGTGAAGCACGAGGCGTATCAAAATCACCCTACAAATACCAGGACGTATGGGATGAACATTCCCAGATTATGTTTGTAGACGGTAAATTTCAGGTCCGTGCCGGAAAAGAAAGAAATCCGGTACTTGAATTGACCTGGTATGGAGCGGTATTCTACTGCAATATGTTAAGCGAGAGAGAGGGCATTAGTCCTCTCTATAACCTTGATGACTGGTCCTGTCAGGTGTACGGAAAGACGGGATACCGCCTTCCTACGGAAGCAGAATGGGAATATGCCGCTAAATATAATGATGCCAGAAAATACCCATGGGGCAACGAAAAACCGGACGCTACGTATGCACATATCAGGCAGAAGCTTGCGAGTCCTTCCGACGATGGTTCAGCAGTAGTAGGCACATATTCTCCCAAAGGAGACAGCCAGCTTGGGTTATGCGATATGGCAGGCAATGTCGGGGAATGGTGTAATGACTGGTATAACTATTATAAGCCGGATGTGCAGGTGGACCCTATAGGCCCAGGCCCAAGCCTCTTTATAAACCTTCCCATTTTTAAAGAATTCCAGCCTCTGCGCGTAGTGCGGGGCGGTTGTTATCTTTTCGACCCGAATTTCCGAAAAGAGATGGGGCCTCCGTTTATCATTGACTGCGTTATTTATGACGAGGCGACTAATACCAGTTACCGCAGCTTTGATTACAAGAAACTCAGCCGACAGACAATAGGATTTCGTATTGTAAAGATAATGGCAACTGATAAAACGGTTCCTGCAAATACGGCGGCCGAGCAATAAGATTTAAGATACTCCTAAACACTATAAACATATTTACAGCGGGTTGAAAGGCGGATTGAAAATGAAAAAGGTTATAAAGATTGGAGTGGCTATCTTTTTACTTTTTGGAGCGTTCATTTTGCTGGCGAAACCAGTCTATAGGGCTACTGCGGCCTCAAATATAGACCTTGAAGATTCTTCCATATTAAAGGTATTTGTCAGGCCGAAGCCCGACGCTATTAAACAAGGAATACGGCTGTTAAAAGAAGTGAAGTATGTCGTGGGAAAAGATAATAAATGGTTTACCGACGATGATGCCATATACCATTATTTTGTGTATGAATATGATGACAATGGCGGCACAACAAAAAAGATGACATACACAATAGGCCCTGACGGTATCGGATTTACCTCGGATGATGAATTGCAGGAATACCAGGCGTATGAATATGATACGATTGGTAAGCTGATTAAAGAGGTTTCCTATGCAGGCAAAGGTGCAGATAATATATGGTTTACTCCGGACGACAAGGAAGCATATTACTATATGTATGAGTATTCAATATTAGGAAGTGAAGTGAAAGCGACAAGATATACGGCTGATAATAAATTAGAACGTTTCACCGCATTTGAACATAATTTATCAGGACAACTTATCAGGGATATAGAATATAAGCATAAAGGGCCGGATAATATATGTTTTACCTCGGATGATGAGCTTGAAAAATATCACAGGTTTGAATATGGTGAGCAAGGCAGGCTGACGCGGACGATGGAATATAATGAGGCTAGCAAAGGTATGGGCAGTGACGGCAAATGGTTTACTGACGATGATAATATTTTCGCGACAAAAGTATGCTCATACACTAAAGACGGATTGCTGGAGATAACAAGAAAATATATAGGAAAAGGGCAGGATAATAAATGGTTTACGGATGATGACATTCTCCAGTACTATATAAAGTATGTTTATATCGAAGTGCCAAAATAATGAGTAATATGTATTCTCCTCATCTACAGGTATGAAGCTGTTTATTAATCCCCATGCTGCCTCAGGTAAAAAAGTAGAGGCGGCATATACCCATCAGATACTTTTTCTTAAAAAAGTATGGAATGACGATACCTACGGCCTTGAGCGTGTCCTGCGCCTGTTTTTATGCATAGTCCAGTTTATCTATCCCCTGCTTCTTATACGGGATATCTTTGGCAGGTTTGGAGCCACGCCAAGGAAGCTTGCCGTAGAATTTTATAATGTCATAAAGTTATTATGTCCTTTTTGTGTCCTCGTCTTGGGACTTTACCGGTACCCGTTTATTATCGCCATTCTCGTATATCTGCTCTCCGAGACAATTTTTCATATCTTGAACCTTATTTTTTTGTATGATATCCACACCGCAAGCGCCTCGTATACGCGTTCCATATTGCTGCTTTTCCTGCATTATATAGAGGTAGTGTTGGATTTTGCGGCCATATATATAGGCTTTGGCCTTTTAAGCGAAACGCTGACCCCTGTCTCTGCGGTTTATTTTAGCATGGTGGCAAATACAACCGTGGGGTTTGGCGATATACATGCGAAAGGACCGGCCGGGCAACTTGTAGTAATATCCCAGCTTATCGTCTGTGTTTTGTTTATTCTTCTTTTTATTAACTATTTTTCCTCGAAGGCAGACGACGAGGAAGAGGAATGAGTTAACTGCGGGAGAGAAATGCATGCGTAGATTTGCAAAGGGTATGCTGTATAGTATTGCTGTGGTTTTTTTGATTTCTGCAAACAAGGTATTGGCTATCGATGACTTTGCTGCCCAGCAGATGGACATGATAGAAAATGCACAGGAACAGGTAGAAAGTGCCAGCGCGATAGAAGATGTTTCATTTGATGAGGATTTAAGTGAAGAGGCGATTCAGAGAATACTTGCAGGTGCCCCTCAGGCTGCCCCTGAAGTGCTTAAAGAACAGCGTGCCTTAAGAGAAGAAGGAGAGCGTCTCGAACAAGAAAGAGTCCAAGCCGATAAGCAAAAAAAACTTGCCGAAAAGGAACGTCTTGAGAGAGAAAGGCAGGAACAACTTCGCCTCTCTAAAGAAGAGCAGGAACGTAAAGAGCGCGAGGAAGAATTCGCCCGCAAGGAAGAAGAAATTAGGAAACGTCAGGCTGACCTTGCCGCTGAGAAGGAACGTTTGCTTCAGGAGATAGCTGCTAAAGAAAAAACTGAAGCGGATCGTAAGAGCCAACTTACAGAAGAGCAGCGCCTCGCAAAAGAACGTCTTGCTAAAGAGAAGGTAGAAGAGGAGCGTTTAGCTAAAGAGAAGGCCGAGGCAGAACGCCAGCAAAGAGTTGCGCAGGAGCAGCGCCTTGAAAAAGAGCGTCTTGCCCAGGAATCAACAGTCAAAAAAGCCGAAGAAGAAAAACAGCGGTTTGCCCTTGAAAAACAACGCGAGGCCGAACTCACCCGCAAAGAAGAAGAGTTGAAGAAAAGCCAAGCAGAACTTGCTGCTGAAAAAGAACGCATTGCCCAGGAAGCTATGGCCCAGAAAGCCAAGGAAGAACGTCTTATAAAAGAAGCTACGGCTAAAAAAGCCGAAGAGGAACGTAAAGAGCGAGAAGCCCAGTTACAGGCCGAAAAAGAACTCCTTGCAAAAGAAACTAATCTGAAACAAGAACAGATTGAAAAAGAGCGTAAGGAGCGCGAGGCCCAATTGCGTGTTGAAAAAGAACGCCTCACCCAGGAAGCTATAGTCAAAAAAGCCGAAGAAGAAAAACAGCGGCTTGTCCTTGAAAAACAACGCCAGGATGAATTTGCCCGCAAGGAGGAAGAGCTGAAAAAACGACAAGATGAATTGCGTGCTGAAAAAGAACGCATTGCCCAGGAAGCTATAGCCAAGAAAGCCGAAGAAGAACGTCTTACAAAAGAAACTACGGCTAAAAAAGCCGAAGAGGAACGTAAAGAGCGCGAGGCCCAGTTACAGGCCGAAAAAAAACGTCTTGCAAAGGAAACTACCTTGCAACAAGAACAGGCCGAAAAAGAGCGCGAGGCCCAGCTTGCTAAAGAAAAAGAACGCCTCGCCCAGGAAGCTGAAGCCAAAAAAGCCGAAGAAGAAAAACAGCGGCTTGTCCTTGAAAAACAACGCGAGGTCGAACTCGCCCGCAAGGAAGAAGAGCTCAAAAAACGCCAGGCAGAACTTGCTGCCGAGCAAGAGCGTCTCACCCAGGAAGCAGTTGCCAGAAAAGCGAAAGAGGAAGAGGCTCGTAAGCAACAAGAAACGGCGCTTCAGGAGGAAAAAGAACGCGAAATCCGGGAAGCCGCTGCCAGAAAGGCGGAGGAAGAAAAACAAAAACAACTTGCCATGGTTCCAAAAGAAATACCGCAGATGCCTACTCAGAAACAGCCTGCCACTCAGGGCGAGGCTAAGAAGAAGGTTACTCTTCAGGAATTGAAGGTAAGATTGAATTTGACCGATAAGCAACTTGCGAAACTTACTCCCATTATGAAAGAAAAAACCGAGAGAAGAAAAGAGGCCATCAAAAAATATGCAGGTAAAGGAGAATCCGCCAGAGGGGCACTTTTGCAGGAGTTAAAACTTTTTCAGAAATACTATGATGATATGTACTCACATATTCTTAGCGAAGAACAATGGGAACAATACCTGGCCCTCAGACAGGAACAAAAAGCAAACAGCGCGAACCGATGATAGATTGGCTTAAATAACGTAACTAAGGGAATTATCCGTTATATGTATTATGTGGTTACTATAGAAAAGAAAGAGAGATAATTAATTGAAAAAGTTGATTTTTACGCTGCTTATCTTATTGCTGATAAGTAGTGTGCTTTATTTAAGTTTTTCTTTTGTGGTATCCCGCCTTGCAAAGAGGGAAATTAAAGGCCATCTTTCCCGCACTACTACGAAAGAAAAAATACCACTTTCCATCGTGAAGATGCATATGTCCGAAGGAATCAAGTATGTCCCGGATAAAACTCCTAACCAACTAACCGAAGAGGATAGCGTCTATAACCACTATGTTTATGAAAAGGATAGCCAGGGGAAAACGATAAAAAATAAATGCTATAATATAGGCCCGGATAATACCATAATTACCACCGAACAGTATCTCAAATATTATCTGGCATACGAATACAATAACGAAAGAAAACTAATCAAAGAAATCTGCTATAACGACAAAGGTCCGGATAATAAATGGTTCACTGCGGACGATATAGAGAGTTATCACTCTGTTTATGAATATGATCACTATGGAAATAAGCTGAAGGTTGTAAGGTATGTAAAAAATGGCACTGTATTGCAATACACTACGTTTGAAACTAACCCCCAGGGTTTGATTACCATAGATGTAATATATAATAAAGGTGCTGGCGCGGATAGTCAATGGTTCACTGCGGACGATGGAATAGAGAAATACCACCGCTTTTACTATGACGATAAAGGGTTTTTGATTAGGATTGCGGAGTATCATTCAGAACATAACGGCCAAGGTCCTGACGGGGTATGGTTGACTGCCGATGATGTGATTTCTGCAACCAAGGTACTCACCTACGGCGAAGACGGTTTCTTGACGCAAATAAATAAATGCATCGGTCCGGGGCAAGACAATGTGTGGTTTAGCGATGATGACACTGTACAATACTATACCGTATATAAATAAGTCCGTTAATCACCGCGACCGTAAG
>JAZDNB010000010.1:0-44020 GCA_043800345.1 Candidatus Omnitrophota bacterium | reverse complement strand
GCCGTCTTCAACCATTTTGAGGCCACAACCGCTAAGACTTAACGTGATAGTAATAATTAGAAATAATAAAAAATATTTTTTCATCCTGCCCCCCCTTTTTTTGATTATGTTAGATTTTATTATACCATGGTTTTTGATTTGAATATACCCTTATGGGGGCGCGTCCCTTTTTGACACATCCCCTTATGCTACTCGCTTTCGGGACCAATTTTATTCCTGTTATAGCCGTATGAACAAAATCACTAAAATACCTAAAATAAGACCCACCACAAAAACTATTATGATTAATTTCCAATAATCAAAGTTTTGCAGGTTTTTTGGCTCAAACCAAGTACTAAGTCTCATCTCTCCCTCAATGTCCTTAGTGAAGAATTGGACCGTTTCTATTTTTCATTATACTACTCTTTTAAAGCCAACAGCGACCCTTTTAGGTCTTTGGTGGGCAATTTATCAACATACTTTAACCTACAATGGCCTTTTCTTCTCTTTGGGTATTATGCTAACCAATACTAAGTTTATAAGGTTGAGAAATCCAATTATTTTCTTTCTCAATCAAGAAAGAATTTGCTTTTTCAACAAATTCTTGGCTCCACTTTCTAGACTCTAATTCTTTTTTTAGAAAAGATATCCATAATATTGATACTTTTTCCCATTTACCAATAGACTTAATCCAATCTTCAAGCTCTTTTCGACCGGGGTCATCTTTCCCAGGGAAGTTTTTTTCAACCCTTGATTTCGCATATATCTTATAATTACTGCCCTTTATTGCTTCTATGTTTTCTTGCTTAGCATATTGAATTATTTTTGCCTTTGTCTCTTCTATAGCCTGGCTTATTTCTTTTTCCTGCGACCAAAGTTTAACATATTCATCAACTAACTTCACCCCATCATCTTTATGATAGAGTTCTTGCGGTAAAGACTCTACTTTAAAAAGATGCTTTCTTTTAGGACAATGCGGCTGATAATCACACCAATTACACAGATTGCTTGGTTCAGGCATAAACTCTTTAGTGGTTTCTATTGTCTTTATGATTTCAATTATATTTGCCTTAAACTTTCCCTCTTCTTCTAAAGATTTGTCTATGCTTGGGCTGAGCTCTTCGTTAAAAGTAAGATAATGATAAACAAGTTTAACTTTTTTTGCTTCTGGCCAAAGACTCATAATTCCTAATCGATAAAGCGGTAATTGCCTATCATTGTCTATCTCCTCTTGTGTAGGTAACATATTGGAAGTCTTGTAATCATGGATAATAAAAGTACCGTCTTCTGCCTTGGCTATTCTATCTATAATTCCAAAAATGGCATATTTCTCATTTATGTTAAACTTAAAGTCCTTTTCCATTGCTATTGTTCTTTCTTGGTCAAAAGGGGCATATTTATCATAGTAATCCTGCAAACATTTTTCCCCTTTTCTCCTATAATCGTCTTTGTCATACTCTTTTTTTACTATATGTATATTATTATTCCAATGCTTATTCCAAATCTCATTATAGAAAGCCAAAAGATCATCCAAGCTCATCAATTTAGCCATCCGAATATCTAAATACAACTTTTCTAAGGCATCATGAACTCTACTTCCCATAAATGCTTCTATTGTATCGAAACTCGACTCTGTATCGGTGAGATACTGAAGCTGGTATTTTAGTTTACACTTTTCATAAGTGGATATTTCAGAATTAGAGTACTGATTAGGGTTTCTTTTCATAAGTCCTCCTAAAATAAAAAAGGCAACCCTCTAATTAAGAGAATTGCCTTGTAATTTAAACAACTAACCTTTCATATGCTACTTCCTTGTAGATAGAATTATTGTATACCCAACATCCCACTCTGTAAATCTCTTTCTTATTATTTTAAGGCGTTTAGTAAGTCTTTTAACTCGTAAATAGATAAATCCTCTTTTAACCCTACTTCATCCCTTAAAAACAGATACAGCCGAACCATAGCCTTCGAAAAGGGGTCAGAGTGATTTTTTCGGTCTTCCCCTCGGCCTCAAGACGACAGCCCTCCCTGTTAATTGAACCACCCTATCAAAGAATCTCTTATTACCAAAAATTCCGCCTTTTTGCACAGCATTACGAATCAAAGATAGTTCTTCTTTAGGGATACCTCTTTTAAGCCATTCCTTATAATTCGTCTGCCTTTCTCGGGATGTTTTGCCTAAGCCGTTATAAACAGGATCTTCATCAAGGAGTTCATCAGGCCTACCGTCTGCCCTAAAGCCAAAACTTGACCAGGGATAGTCTTTGGGATTTGTTACCATTTTGGCTCTAACAGGATTTAATTCAATATATCTGGCGCAAGCCAAAAGATATTCATCTTTGCTTACCAGGCTACTTTTAAACCTGCCTTCCCAAAGAGTCCCTGTTCTTTTGTATGTTTGGTTTATGTAACGCACATATCTTCTGCCTAAAGATTGTATCATATCCCCTATCCCATCCTTGGAGGAAGGCTCAAGGAACAAATGCACATGATTAGTCATAAAGCAATAGGCATAGATTTTTGATTTTGTCTTTTCTTTGGCGGCTTTCAAGCACTCAATAAAAAAGCGCCTATCTTTATCATTATAAAATATGGCGCTTCGGTTATTCCCTCTTAAGATAATATGGTGAGGATACCCCTCAACTATCAATCTTGGCTGCCTTGGCATGAATAGATTATAAAAGAGCGTGCTTTATTAGTCAATAAAAATCACTCTGACCCCTTTTCTCTTGCGTATTGCCGCCACCCAGATGGTATTCTTCAAAAAAAACATATTCCCACACGTCGTCAATGTCAGGCGACGACATCTTCTTCAATATTTCTTTTACAACGTCAGAGTCGCCAATGACTGGAATTTCGACATGATCTTCTTCTCCATCTTCTTTTGATTTACGATTCAATTCTAATAGGCATTGCTTAATAAATATCTCTTTATCCCAATCACCAAAAAATTCGGGAGCGGCGCCACTCACTAAACCTGTCATCCATATAAATCGAAGATGCTTGCACGAGCCATCATCGACATTATAACCACCTTCTTCTTTAAGCCATAGGGAGCCACATATTGGACATGATAGCGTCAGGTCGTCTTCAGTAGTCTTGAGTCCTTTGCCTTCGCTCAATCTCGTAATTTTCATCGATAAATTCCCCCCATAAATACAAAAACCTTCGGAGGCATACTCAACCACTCGAAGGTTTTACTTTTTTATAGTCCGGGATTTACCCCTTCACAACTCGGGACTGTTCTATTTGTGTAATAGAGTATATCACATAATGAAAGGTAGTCAAGAGCAAACAAAGATGATAATAGAATGATCTGGAATTTCACTTGGGATATATAGAGATAATAATAAACGATGACGGGGTGGTGGATGGATGCATACCCCCATGTAGGATTTGTTATACCCGCCGAAACATCGACCATAGAGAGGTTGCTTATACCACATGGCTCTCTTATCCTAACTCACGCTACGCCAAGCAGTACCAGATAATTAGCGTGGTCAAAAATGCCATTCTGTTGTTCGTTTCCTGCTATCACCCTGTAGAAAGGGTGTAGAAAGAAATAAGCAAAAACAGTAAGAGTGGTAAAGAATGGTAATAGATAATGAAAGGCCCCATTCCGTCGGAGATTTGACAAAATAGGGCCAATCTGCTTGCTGCTACTTCTATATGGCGGGGACGACGGGGCTCGAACCCGCGGCCTTCAGATCGACAGTCTGACGTTCTGAACCAACTGAACTACGTCCCCTGAATTTTTAAAAAGCGAAATTTTACCTCCGGCTGATTTGAATTGCAAAGCAATTCAAATCCCTCTGCAATCTTGAAGATTGCGAGGACTTAGTCCTGGAAATGTTTTACATTTCACAGGGCAAGACGCCTGGGATGATTTTCGCTACGGCGAAAATCAAGTGGGCGATAGAGGACTTGAACCTCTGACCTCGTGAATGTAAGTCACGCGTTCTAACCAACTGAACTAACCGCCCCCAAAATCTATATCAGCCCGGCGGCCAGGTCATCCTTCTTCCGCCAAGGAGGTGCATATGTATATGATATATAGTCTGGCCTCCGTACTCATCGCAGTTGAAGACAAGCCTGAAGCCATCTTGGTCTATTTTAAATTCTTTCGCTAATTCATTTGCCCTAAGGAGCATATCGGCACAATAGCCGACGGTTTCCTCGGTCACATCGATCATTTTATCTATGTGTATCTTGGGCACTATGATTATATGGACAGGCGCCTGGGGATAAATATCTTTAAAGGCTAACGTCCGCGCATCTTCATATACGACAGCGCTATGCGCTTCCTTTTTTATTATGTCACAGAAGAGGCAGTCTTGTTTAAGTTTGTCCATAATGAGCCCTTGACTTATGGAATCCGATTCTTTGGGATGACATAAGTCAATCTTCTATGTTTAACATCTTTGTTTGGGCGAATTATCCCCACAGCCTTGTTTCAACTTTGCTCACAAAGTGAAACAGTGGGGATCTTAACCCTTGACCCCGAAGTTTCGGGGTCAATCTTCTATGTTTAACATCTTTGTTTGGGCGAATTATCCCCACAGCCTCCTTGCAAAAGCAAGAGGGGGACAAATTCATCCATCAAACTTGAGTTTCATTTGTACGATTTATCCACTCGCTTTGCAAGCAAAGCGAAACAGTGGGTACAAATTCAGCCATCAAACTTACGCGCACTATGTTCCGTAAGTTTGGGCTTCATTTGAGAATCCGTAATGGCCTATTTTCTCAAACAGGCTCCAATACTCACCCTGGACATATACCAGGGGCTGTGCTTTTTTATAATCTATATTTTGCTCTTTGTCAAGTAGTTCCTCATCAACCTGCACGGCAACAACTTCTCCTATGAACATGTCATGGGTACCAAGCGCCTTCACATCTATCAATCTGCACTCAATATTTATGGGGCATTCCTTGATAAGGGGAGAGCGTATTTTCGATGCAGGCAAGTTTGTAAAATGCAACTTTTCAAATTTATCTACGTCTTTGCCTGATATAACCCCCGCAAGGTCAACTTCTTTTACCATGGATGCCTTCGGTATGTTGATAGTAAAGTCCTTTATCTCTTTTATCATCGCATGGGTAAGCCTTTTCGGCCTGATTGATACCGAAAGCTGCGGAGGTTCCGAACATATAATACCGCACCATGCAACCGTCATAAAGTTAGCCTTGCCTTTAGGGCTCCCTACGCTTACCAGCACCACAGGGCATGGATACAGGCCGGTACTAGCTTTAAGAATTTTTTTTGCCATCTTTTTTAGAAATAATCTTTCTAAGCTTATGTAAATTTACCGTATCTTCCTTATTATATAAAAGCAGGATTTTAAGCGCTTCCTTATTGCCTAAGTCCTCGTACTCCTGCCACAACTTCATTGCCTGGTAACCGTCCATACCTCGCGTCCTGCGTTTTATTCCCAGTATTCTTTCAACGCCTTTTAAACCGCCGTATAAATTTTTCTTATGGCATTCGCGCATAAGGTCGTGGCATTCGAAACCCTCAAACAAATCCACATCGAGCCTTTTTCGGATTTCCGGGATATCAAAACTATTTCCGTTGTACGTGAATATCTTTTTTACTTTTTTCAGGGCCTTGGTGATACTATCCCTTGATATCTCGTTTCCGACAAACTGCCTGAACCTTCCGTTTGAGAAATAAATCCCGAGGACGGTTATTTCTCTTGCGTAGGAGGTCTCGATATCAAGGTACGCGTCCATGCCGTCAGGAAATTTTACTGCCTATCTTGGGATTTTTGTCTGGAAACAGCGCATAAATGCCGTTTTCATCCGATGCGGCAAGGAGCATTCCACTGCTTTCAACGCCCCTTATGACGGCAGGTTCAAGATTTGCAAGCAACACAATACTTTTTCCTATAAGCTCTTCTTTTGTATAAAAATTTTTTATGCCCGCGACTATTGTACGGCGCTCAAGCCCCGTATCTACACTTATCACATAGAGCCTGTCCGCATTCGGATGGTCCTGCACATCAAGAATCTTTGCGACACGGATATCCAATTTTTTGAACTCTTCATAGGTAATACTACCGTCCATGCTACGCTCCTTATGTTAATACGCCCTGAGATTTAAGATACGTGCGGCTCACCAATATATCCTCAAGCGTATGCGTCTCTACGGTTACAATCGGGCTTATGGAAAGCTCATCAAGCGCCCTAAAGAAGTCTGTAAACGGCAGAGAACCCTTCCCCAACCCAAGGTGCTGGTCGGATTTAGTATTGTTATCGGAGAGGTGGATTTCTTTTATGGAACCTTTCGGATATTCCTTTAGGTATTCAAGCCCGGTCTTTTCTCCGAAGATATAATAATGGCCAAAGTCAAGGCAGGCCTTGAAGCTTTCATCATTTATTTCCTTAAGCAGTGCCAGAATCGCCTTTGGAGATGTGTCAACGGAGTTTTCGATGATAATAGTCACGCCGCATTTCTTTGCCATGGTGAGAAGGGGCTGCCAACCCTCTTTTGCATATTGAAGCCATCGTTTTAAGGTGCTTTCGTAATAAAGAGGAAAAAACATGGAATGAAATATGGCGCTGCGTGCGTCGAGGCTTTTACAGAGCGCAAGCGTCTGTTCAAATCTTTTATAGGTAGTCTCCCGTATGCGGGAATCAAAACTTCCCAGATTCAGGTCCATAAAAGGCGCATGGATGGTCCTGGAAAGCCCGTGGTCGTTAAGGGTGGAATTGATAAGGTCAATGTCTTTTTCGCTGCATATATCGAGCGCATCCGCGTCAAAGAATATCTCGCAGTCAATGGCATGCTTTGATATGAAGTCAAGGTTCTTCATAAGATTTTTATAAGGGACGTGGAAAAATACTTTCTCTACTTGCATATCTTGAATTCATCCTTCTTTAGTTCTATGCAATCAACGGTTGTATGTTGATTAAGGGGCACAGGGTTTTCTTTCTGTCTCAATAATTTTTTTACAGCGCTTTTTCCCAGATAAAAAAGACCGCCTGTAACCACGAGCGCAACCGCTACTATACCTATAATACTCAGTAAGGCAAATACAAGGAGCAGGAGTATTACCACTACCGCGCCGATAACAACGGATTTTACGGGGGACTGCCGGATATTAGAGAAAATGACGGTGCGCCGCATTTTTATTGTACATACCTTAGTTTGGCTCCGTCTTTCGGACAGAAAACAGTGCTGTCGGAATAATATGTTCCGCACTCGGGACAGAATTTCTGTCCGGAACCTTCCTGTTCCATGAGGGCATCTGAACTATTGTCTTGCGGCGCAATCGAAAGACCTTCCAGTTCGGCCTCTACAAGCTTTATGCGCTCTTCTGCGCGGGGATGCGACCGCAAAAAAACCACCATCGAGAGGGGGTCTTCTGCTTCAAGCTTTTGCAATTTTTTGAGCATAGTAATTATGGCGTAGGGGTCATAACCTGCCTTACGGGTGTACCTGACTGCAAGTTTATCCGCCTCCCTTTCGTCTTCCCGTTCGTAGCCTAACGAGATAATGTTTACCGCAATACCCAATGCCCTTTCATATTCAACCGGTTCGCCGCGGCCCAGGGCGAGGCTCATGAGAAGATTATAACCCATCGCTGCCTGGAGTTTTTTAATGCTATGGCGCGCCGCAACGTGGGCTATCTCGTGGGCAAGCACGCCCGCAAGTTCATCATCCGTTGTCTGCTCCATAAGCCCCGTATTAACATAAACGTAGCCTCCGGGAAGGGAAAAAGCATTTAGTTCCTTTTCCCGTATCACAGCGAAATGATAGCGAACATCCTGTCTCTCGCACACCGCTACAATATTTTCTCCGATTACCCTAAGGCGTTCGTTTAAGGCGGGGTCACGCGACAGCCTGTACTCCTGTTCGACCTGGCGCGATACCTTGTTTCCTATCGCAACCTCCTGGGGCGTATCGAGAAATATGAGCTCCTGCCTGCCTGTTGCGGGATTATAAATAGTCGCGCACCCAGAGAGCGATAACACAAGAATACATATAACAATCAGCCTGATTTTCATGGTGTTTTGATTATACAACAGGACTATAAAAAAGGCAACAGCGCTATTCTACTTCCACGTCCCATGGTTTGTAGGTATGCACGGGCAGCTCGTCCAGGAACAATGACGGCCTTAAAATAATCTCTCCGAATTTCGAATGCGGATGGCTCATGGGATAGGTAAGATATAAATGTATCTTCGCTCTTGTGATAGCAACGTAAAAAAGCCTTCTTTCCTCTTCAAGCGCCTGAGGGCTACCGAGCGCTTTTGGGTGCGGGAAGTGCCCGTCGCTTAGGCCTATGATGAATACCGTATTCCACTCTAAGCCCTTCGCCTGATGGATGGTCGATAATATCAGGTACTCTTCTTCCCGGGGAGCCTCCAGAATCGTTTCTCCTTTAAAACCCTCGCGTATGGTAATATCCTGCAAAAACTCTTTTATCGAGCCGTAGGTGTGGGCAAAATTGGAAAGTTCATCTAAGTCCTCGAGCCTGTCGCGGGCATTTTCAAATGAATTCAATACATGTTTATCATAACCGGCGTTTACTACCAGCGTTATCTGTTTTGAGGGGTTGTTTCTGTTGGGCTCATCCTCTAATATGCGCATAAGCCTTGTGAATGCGCGCCATGATGTATGCGCCCGCTGCGATAACTTTATATCAAAGGCGCTGCTTAAAATCATCGAAAGGCTAAAATCGTGCTTTGCCAGCTCACCGAACACCTTCTCTATAGTTACCTTGCCAAAACCGTCATATAAACCCAGCGTTCTTTTCCATGCTACCTCATCCCTCGGGTTTAAAAGGATGCGCAGGTAGCTGAGCACGTCCTTGATATGAGCCTGTTCAAAAAACCTAAGGCCGCCCCGTATCACGTAGGGGATGTTTCTTTTGGTGAGTTCAAGTTCAAGTTCGGCAGCCTGGTAGCGCGATCTGAACAATACCGCCATATCATTAAGGTTAATACCCTCATCCCGAAGTTCGAGCGCCCTCTGCGCAACAAAACACGACTGCTGATTTACGTCCTGCAACCTCACAAGGATAGGCATCGGGCCCTTGTGGGTAAGGCTCGTGAGATGTTTCGGGTATTGTTCCACGTTGTTTTTAATACTCTCGTTGGCAAGATGTAAAATTTTATGCGTGCTCCTGTAGTTTATTTCAAGCTTATAGATTTTTGCGTCTTTAAAATGCTCGGGAAAATCCAGGATATTCCGTATCTGCGCGGCCCTGAATGAATAAATGCTCTGGGCATCATCTCCGACCACAAGGATATTCCTATGATGAGAGGAGAGTTGTTTTATTATTTCGTATTGAAGCCTGTTGGTATCCTGATACTCGTCCACAAGTATATATGTAAATTGCCCTTCGTAGCGCTCGGACGCTTCCTTTATTTCCGTAAGGAGTTTAAGCCAATTTACGAGGAGGTCATCATAATCCATGCTGTTTGCGTTTTTCTTTTTCTTGCCGTACTGGACGCTGATGCGCTCCATCTGGGGTATAAGTTCTTCAAAATAAGAATACTTTTCCTTCACGACGGACTCGATGGTTTGCATGCTGTTGGTTGCAAAACTTATAATGGACTGGACGATATTTGGCTTGGGGAAACGGGTTTCCAGGAAAGACTTTTTAAAATCCTCACTAGAGGCCTTGATGAGCTGGAGACTGTCTTCCTCGTCAAGGATGAAAAAATCACGCGTATAGCCGAGTTTGTCGGCGTAATGCCTAAGGCATCTGTTTGCGATATGATGAAACGTACCGCACCAGAATCCTTTTGGTTTCTTCCCGAGGAGAAGTTCTACCCTGCTTGACATTTCCCTTGCGGCTTTATTGGTAAAGGTTACAAGGAGGATGTGCTCGGGTTTAATCCCGCTCTCAAGCAGGTATGCCACCCTGTAAATCAGGGTCCTCGTCTTTCCGCTTCCGGCGCCTGCTAAAACGAGCACCGGCCCCCCTGCTTCGGTTACTACTTTATACTGCGGGGCATTGAGCTCGCTTTTGTAGTCTATCTTTTTGGCGGACGAGGATGATACGTCTTTGAGGATATACGTCTTCATTGCTGCGTAACGGCCCGGGCTGATTGTATGCGTTTAGATATGGGGGGATGGTCGTAAAGCAGTATTTCGATAAGAAGGGGCGGCGTTTTATCCGCAAGGTTTTGCTGCGCGAGTTTTTCCATGGCAGAGATAAAGGCGGGTTTATTTTTAGTAAGGACGAGGGCATACCGGTCCGCCTGCCTCTCAAGGTGCCTTGAAAATGCGTTTTGACTCGGTAAAAAAACAAGGCCGAAGAGTGAAAAATAAAGCAGGATGAACGGAAAGTTTGCAATATCATATAACCCGATAAAACCAAACAGGCGGCCGTACGCAGTAAGCACGTAGCGCAATATAAACATCCCTAAAAAAGTAAGGGCAGAACCGAACAAAAGATGCTGCCAGATATGCCCGAATTTTTTATGGCCTATCTCGTGGGCAAGCACTACCTCTACTTCATCGTGAGTAAAATTTGCAAGAAGCGTATCGGAAAGCAGGATTCGTTTGGTCTTACCCATGCCGGTAAATGCAGCATTTGCCTTTTTGGTATCCTTGCTCAAATTGATTTCGCATATTTCTTTCACCATGAACCGTGCTATAAGGATAAATTTCCTGAGGCGTTCTTTAAGTTGCCCATCCCTAAGAGGGGTAAGTTTATAGAATAGGGGGATGATAAACATGGGGGTGAATTTTGCAAGGATGATGCTAAAAAATATCCATATCAGTGAAATAAAAATCCACCATGAAGAAGGATAGTTTTTTAAAAAGAAATAGAACACCTCCGCAAGCGGAAAAAATATAACCGCCGACACAAGATGCTGTTTCATATACCGCACGCACCAGGAACGTAGGGTCTGATTGGAGAGATTGAACCGATGTTCAAGCATGAAACCGGCATAAAAGTCAAACGGCAAAAACGCGATAGCATACAAACCTGCGAATATGACCAGAAATATCCCCAGGGCAAGATACAAATTTTCACCCGCACAATAGTAGGAAAAATCCCTCAGCTGAATATGCAGCTTAAGGTAGAGCACCGCGGCCAAAAATATGAGGGAAAAACAGATATGTATAAAGAAAAGCGCATATTTAATCCGGGAATACCGCTTTGCCCTTATGGTTATTTCATCCATGTTTTTTCCTTAGATAGAGTGCTCGTATGCGGTTAAAGACATCTTTGTATTCCTGGGTCCTGTAATCGGGATATGTCCAATTAAAATGCTGAAAACCCCCGTTTTTAAAATGCATGGTTATCTCCGCAAATATGCCCTTTGCAAGGTATACCCTGTGAGCATAATCCTTTGTGGTGGCAAGTACGAGTTTAGCGGCGGTTATATAACCGGGGTCTAAGTTTATGGTCCTGCTCGGTTTATTTTTTGACCTGCTAAACTTTTTCTCAAGGCCGTTCGTATATAACTTTATATCGCACAGCGTCTCGGGCGCAATAAGTTTTTTAAAACTAAAGAAACATCTTTTGAGATTCAACCCCATTTCCTTTTCATAATAATCGGTAAAATTAAAATCTATTATGGGGCTCTGATAGTCTATGGCGCCGAATTTTCTCCTAAGATGTTTTGTAGCGTCCTGAAGCAACTTTTCATTTTTGGTTATAACGCCGATTATTAAATTTACCTTGCTATGTTTTGTCAGTGTTCCCATTGCCTGCACCGCTAAAGTTACATGCTTTTATGCATATGCCGCATATATATTGAGTGATACCCTGCTTCTTTGAAAATTCTTTTAATGCATGATAACAGCTTTTATGGTCAAATTCTTCCTGCGTCTTTCTAATAGCCCCTGCCGGACATGCACTCAGGCACAACGCGCAGGTTCCGCAGTCGCGATGCAACGGTTCGGACTCAGGCAACACTATATCGGTAAGAATAGTGGCAAATCGCAGCTGCGAACCATGACGGGGATGTACGACCAAATTATTCCTTCCAAGCCAACCAAGGCCCGCCTTTACCGCTACGTGCTTATGGGACAAGGACGCTCTTTGCTGCTGCCAATCAATTATCTGGCTCGCTGGTATCGGGATAGCATTAAAACCTTTTTCCTGGATATACGAAGAAACCTTGAGGGCCGCCATATCCAGGAGGCTGTTTACCCTCTTATAATGAAATGCGTACAGCGCGGTGGGCTCATCGGTTATCTCTTCTAAAATTTTCCAAGAGAGCCTGTGGGCAATTGAAACAGCATAATTTATATTGTTTAAAACAGTTTTATCTTTAAAGAGAAAGGCATCTTTGATATCGCCTATGCCGCAGAATCCGAACAGATAAATCCCTTCGCGTCCTAAAATTTCTTTAATATCCTGAAGGATTTTTTCCATAGCGTAATAGGGTCGTAACTATTGTAATAGGTATTAATAATACTATTCCGGCGGGGATAATGCAATCGAAAACTTGAGGGAGGGGGGTTCTAATAAACTTCCGCAACCCCTCATCCCCGGTCTAAAGACCGGGGATTTCTGCGGAAGGGATTAACCGGATGATGTATTCTTTGGGCGTCCTACTTTTCCCAAACGTTCCTGGAGTGTTCCCATGGGACATATAGTACACCAGCCCCTATGTTTCGTGCTCATGCCGATAATAATAGAAAGGATTGTGGTCACGCCACACATTACGACAAAAACCGAACCTATGAGCGCTGGATTTCCCCCTGTCAGGATAAGGCGCAGGCTAACAAACCCCATCATCACTGCAAAGACAGTCCACCTAAACCACTGTTTCGTAAAAATCCTGGGTACCGGCTTGTTTATGCTTACCCGCGATATTACTATATCTAAAAATGCCCCCCGCGGGCAAAGATTCCAGCACCAATATCTGGATTTAAAATAAGAAAAGGGCAGGAAAAAACCCATCATCGCCACAACCAGATATCCAAGCAATGGATTTATAAGTCCGCCTATTACAATAACCGGCAACAGCCACACTGTTATTAGCTTAATCTTTTTTATCATATATGCTCTATACTTACTGCGTTATGCTACTTGCTTCGCGCTACTTGCTTCGTGCTTCTTGCTTCGCTAAAAAAAAACAAGGCCCGGTACTACCTACCGGGCCTTGTTGGGTTAACAGGACTATGCCTTTGTTACATTTGTAGCCTGTTCGCCCTTAGGGCCATTTTCGATTTCAAACTCGACTTCCTGGCCTTCGTCTAAGGTTTTATAGCCATCTCCCTGAATCGCGCTGTAATGGACAAATACGTCCTTACCTGACTCGGGGGTAATGAATCCATAACCTTTCTGGGCAGAGAACCACTTTATTTTTCCTTTCGCCATTATTTACCACTACCTCCTTTCCGAAAAATTTTCTTTGTAGCTAGTAAATAACGGCAGAAACTAAAAACCGCACATTTACCTTGCGGCCAAGATTTCTACTCTCTTATTTACCGCTCAATTTCATACAGATATATACTAAAATTTCCCCGGGTTGTCAATAAAATTTTAAAATACTAACTTGTAATACTCGCTTATCGTTTTAATAGAGCCGATACATAATATTGTTGCATAATAGGTAATCGCGGCGATGATAATGCTTACGATTACCTTTGTCCGCATACTAAAACGCGGGTTAATCCATACAAACGGAAGGATAAGCGGGCCTACGCACAGAAACCCGATTATCAGCGTTGAGGTCCTAAAATACCATTTTTCTTTCTCTTCCTTCTTGAAGAACTCGCCGCAGTACCTGCATTTAATTGCGTCATCCTGTATCTCTTCTGCGCAAAAATGGCACTTTTTCAATGTTTTTTTGCTCCCTTCATAAGCATATACATACCGTCTATGATAAAAAAACCGCAGACTATGAGGGCAGAAATAGACTTTGGTCCGGTTATGTCATTTACGGGCTTTCCCATAATTATATCGAAAACCGAGATAAATATCCCCCCCAGGATACCGAGGGCAATAAGGAGTATAGCTTTGAGTCGCATTGTATACACCTCTTTCATTTATATATTAATGCCTGCTCTCGAGCAATTCCTTCACTCTCATCAAGCGCACGAGGTTTGAGCGTTCAAGCTCAGAGAGTTTCATGGTAATATATTTTATGGTTTCTATAAGGTTGGGGATAAGGATATATTCGAGGGCATTTACCCTGCGCCTGGTCTTCTGGAGTTCTTCCGATAAAAGCATGATGGTTGCCTCGATCTCGGCTAACCGCACAAGCTGCGGCATGCCCTCATGAAGCACTGATGCAAAATCATCCATTTCAAACGGCGTATCAAGCACACTATAGACATAAGGAGAGGGCCGCTCTTCTATTTCAAAACTTACCGCTTTGATATTCATAATCCTGCGCTCTGTTTTCTTGATAGTAAGTTTTTTTTGCTGCGATAGGGCGATATTTTTTATCTTGCGCGGGGGTAACGCCATTCTTACGCGAACCGCGAGCTTAAAAGCCGTGATGAATTTTTCCTCAAGTTCCTTCCTGAGCCCCTTAAGTTCTTCCGCACGCTTGAGGAATTGCCTCATCAGCTCTTCCTGTTTATCCCTTAGAAGCTTGTGGCCGCGCCGTGCAAGCATCAGGCGCTTCTTAAGCCGCAGAAGCTCCATTCTTGTAGCGTTAACCGATAATCTCATATGCTATAAAAAGTTTAATCTAAAAATCAAACTGCAAATATTAAAATGTAACTTTGTTTTTCCTTTTTGGATTTTGATATTTGATATTTGAATTTATTTTACCCTTTATAGTATTTGTTCAGATATTCCTCTCTAACTCTTTTTAATTCTTGTTTGGGCATCATGGAAAGAAGCTTCCACCCTTCATCCAGGGTTTCGGCTATGGTCCTGTCCTCATATTCGCCCTGGGATAAAAATTCATTTTCAAAGATGTCGGCAAATTTTGAATAGAGCTTGTCTATATCGCTTAATGCGGCTTCCCCGAGAATAACCGCAAGCTCCTTTGCCTCTCTCCCGCGCGCATAACAGGCAAAAAGCTGGTTAAGCACATCCGAATGGTCTTCTCTTGTTTTATTTTTTCCTATACCTTTATCTTTCAGGCGCGAAAGGGACGGCAGCACGTCAATAGGCGGATACACCCCTTTTCGGTGAAGGTCTCGCGAGAGGATTATCTGGCCCTCGGTAATGTAACCGGTGAGGTCGGGGATAGGATGGGTTTTATCGTCTTCGGGCATAGTAAGTACGGGTAGTAACGTTATAGAGCCGATTTTATCTCTGATTTTTCCTGCCCGCTCATAGATAGTGGCAAGGTCGGTGTAGAGATAGCCGGGATATCCGCGTCTTCCGGGGATTTCTTTGCGTGCCGCAGAAACTTCTCTGAGTGCCTCGCAATACATGGTCATGTCGCTTAAAATTACCAGCACATGCATCTGCTTTTCAAACGCCAGATATTCCGCGCAGGTAAGCGCCATACGCGGCGTTGCAATCCTTTCAATGGCAGGTTCGTCTGCCAAATTCATAAAAAGGACCGCACGTTCTATGGCACCCGTATCCTTGAAATCATTTATAAAAAATTCCGCTTCTTCAAAGGTTATTCCCATGGCACCAAATACCACGGCAAAATTTTCTTCTTTTCCCAGAACCTTCGCCTGGCGGGCGATCTGTGCGGCTATGCGCGGGTGGGGGAGGCCGGAAGCGGAGAATATAGGGAGTTTCTGTCCCCTTACAAGCGTATTAAGCCCGTCTATCGCGGACAAACCTGTCTGGATAAATTCTAACGGATAATCCCTCGCGTACGGATTTAAGGGGCTTCCGTTGATATCGAGATCCTTCTCGGGTAGTATCGCCGGGCCGCCATCCTTCGGCCTTCCGAATCCATCGAATACCCTTCCCACCATATCCAAGGATACGCCAAGTTCGATACCTTTTCCCAAAAATCGTACCTTACTTTTGAATACGTCTATTGAGCGCGTCCCTTCAAAGACCTGAACCAGGGCAACGTCCGTCGAGACCTCAAGCACCTTGCCCATTCGTAGCTGGCCATTTCCGAATTCTATCTGCGCAATCTCGCCGTACTTGACATTATCGATTTTCTCAACGAATATAAGTGGACCTACAATATTTGAGATAGTCAGATATTCTTTAAGCATATTTTTCTCCCGCCGTAAGCTTTGATCCTATTTCCTTTGTTAAATTTTCTGAGATCTTGTCAATCTTGTTCAGCTCTTTTTCATCCACATACTTTGCCCGCGCAATATCCTCTCTTACCTTCAGTCCTGAGAGTTCCTTAAACGATACCCCTTGCAAGAGCGCATGTTTTGCTTCGCTATAGTATTGCATGATGAGTTTGAGCATTTTATACTGTTTCTTAAACGAACTATACGTATCTACCTCGTGAAAGGCGTGCTGATGCAGAAAATCTTCCCGTATGGAACGTGCCGCTTCAAGCGTCAACCTGTCATTTTCCGAGAGCGACTCTACGCCGACAAGGCGCGCTATTTCTTCGAGTTCCGATTCCTCCTGAAGAAGGCGCATTGCAATTTTTCTAAGCTCGATAAAATCCTCTGATACTTTTTTCTTTATAAACTCTTCTATGTTGTTATGGTAAAGTGAATAGCTCATAAGCCAGTTTATTGCGGGGAAGTGCCTTTTGTAGGCAAGCTTATCTTCAAGTCCCCAGAACACCTTCACTACCCTGAGCGTTGCCTGGACTACGGGATCTGACAAATCCCCTCCCGGAGGAGAGACGGCACCGACTATGCTGAGGGCACCTTCCCTGGAACCGGACCCCAGGCACAGCACCCTGCCTGCCCGTTCATAAAATTCCGCTATCCTAAAACCAAGGTATGCGGGATATCCTTCTTCACCCGGCATTTCTTCAAGCCTTCCCGATATTTCCCTCAGCGCTTCCGCCCATCGTGAAGTCGAGTCTGCCATAACCGCAACGCTATAGCCCATATCCCTGAAATACTCTGCTATGGTTACGCCGGTATAGACGCTTGCCTCTCTGGCTGCAACGGGCATATTGGATGTGTTTGCAATAAGCACCGTTCTCTTAAGAAGCGGCTCTCCTGAGCGCGGGTCCTGTAAATGGGGAAATTCCATAAGCACATCCGTCATCTCGTTACCCCGTTCTCCGCAACCGATATAGACCACGACCTCTGCATCGGACCATTTTGCAAGTTGATGTTCCACTACCGTCTTCCCCGAACCGAACGGCCCCGGGATACAGGCGGTTCCGCCTTTTGCAACAGGAAAAAATGTGTCGATTATCCTCTGGCCGGTAATAAGGGGCTCTTTCGGGATAAGTTTTTCTTTAAAAGGCCTGGGGGTTCTTACAGGCCACCGCTTAAGCATCGATATTTTCTCTAAGGTACCGTTCTGACGTATGATACATACCGTATCAGTAACGGTAAACTCACCCTCGACTATCTCTTCGACAACGCCTCTAGTCCCCACCGGTACCAATATCCTGTGGACAATAAGGACTGTTTCTTTTACCTCTCCGAGCACGTCCCCGCCTGTGACGCTGTCGCCCTTTTTAGCTACCGGTTTAAAGTGCCATTTTTTATTCCTGTCAAGGGCCGGTATGTCGACACCGCGGCTGATTCTGTCACCGGTTTTTTCGCGTATCACATTAAGAGGCCTCTGAATACCGTCATAGATAGCCTCGATAAGCCCGGGCCCCAATTCAACGCTCAATGATTCGCCTGTCATATACACGGGTTCTCCGGGGCCAAGACCGTCTGTTTCCTCATAGACCTGTATTGACGCAACGTCCCCGTGTAATTCTATTATTTCTCCTATAAGTTTCTTATCGCTTACCCGTACCACATCATACATCCTGGCATCCTGCATCTTATCAGCCAAAACAAGAGGGCCGGATACCTTAATTATTCTTCCGATGTTCATACACTTACTCCTTTAGAATATCTGCGCCAATCGCCTTTTCAAATGCCTTCTTTAATAAAAGTTTTGAGAAATCATTCTTACCTGTGTGGTCGGGGATAGACATAATATATGTCCTGCCTTCAAGATTAACGGTATGTATAAGTTCGGAAAGTCCCCGGGCAATCGATTCACTGATACATATGATTGCATACTGCCTGCTTTCATAAAGTTCGGTTACAACGGCATGAGGGCTTTTGGATTTTACGCCGAAGGTGTCTATGCCGGCTATGCCAAACAAAGAAATTACATCATCTTCTCCTATAAAAGCGATATTAGACATAGGCCTCCTGTAATGAATTTCTGATATCGCCTCCCTCGAGCGCGTATATTTTTCCCGCGAGGATTCTCCTTACGTTTTTGAGCTCATATTCCCTGGCATACACATACCCTACTAAGGGCTCTATGCCGAAGTGGAAAGACTTTGCCTCTTTTATAACGGATAGAAGATATTTATCAAAGGGCGCATCTGCGTTTTTTGATTCAAAAATCCCATGCAGCAAGGCAACATAAGGAGTAGTAAAAAAGTCCTTGAGTACGGCGGCATCGGGTTTATCAAACAACGGATAAAAAAATCCTCCGGCAAGATGCCCGCCTTCCGGGATAATTTCCTTAGCCCCTCTCTTGTGCCGATTATACCTCAGCAGGATTTTTATGTTGCAGAGGTCCACCATTGTGCCGTAAAGATAGAGCAAAAACGGGCTTTCTGTCTTTGCGAAAGCCTTTTGTAAGAGCCCAAGATACAGCATTTCAAGCGTATCATCTATCCGGACAGCATTTTCTACGGAACATGCTGCCTTGAAAAAGCTGCTGAATGCTTCTTCTTTAAAAATCGTGAAATTTTTCTTGGTTATGCCTTCTTTCAGGCGATCTATGGTAAATACGCCCACGTTTATCAATACCTCATCCGCATCATAACCGGCTTCTTTTTTTAAAAGAACTTTTGTGTTATCGACGTCATGCTTAAACATCAATATGTCGGTTATCTCGCTATCGCGCGTAAGTTCGTTCATTATGTCATATAACCTTTTAAGCTGGAGGACAATCAGATTTTCAAAGGCTGATTTGTCTTTTAAGTTTTCTGCATCCTGCCGGTAGTCCGGATGTTCGCAAAGTATGGAAAGCGCCCCTTCGTAAGAATCCGCTTCCGTCATTTTTTCAAAGACCGCTTTGGCGAGCATCCTCGCTTCAAGAACCCTTATTCTGCCGGTGGCATACGTGTAGCGCGTATCTTTACCGGATGTTTGTTTGGCTATAAATAATCTGTTATCCATCGCTTAGGCAAATAAGATTGTTGCAATCGCGCCCTGAAGCTCAGACCTGGAAACTTTCAGTAGCGCATGAAAGGTACCGTCTATATGTATCTTCTCCATTTTTACAACAAATCCTCCTTCAAAATCACCGCTATGCACAATGCGCAAACCCGGTTTTTTGCCGGCTGCTACAAGGCCCTCGTTTACCATATGCAGGAAAGATTCATCAAGTCTATCTCGGTCATTACGTGAAAAAATAATCTCTTCATCGCCCTTACCTATGGCGGATATGAGCATATTCCTGATAAGACGTCTGTACTCGTTAGCATCCAGGTTCGACAATATGCGTTTCGCTTCGGTAAATACTTCTTCTACTATATCCTGTTTTTCTCTCAAGATGGCATTTTTAACCAGAATGGCAAGTGAGATCTCAGTGCTTTTTAGCTTCCTGGCGCATTCCCGTTGCGCTTTTTTTATAATTTCTTCCTTATCAAGGTTGCTTTTAGCCTTTGCCGCTTCCGTGATTTCTCTGGCCTTTGCCTTTGCCTCTTTTATTATATGCTCTGATTGCAGCCGAGCGTCGGATTGTATCTTACCGGTAATGTCTGCAAGGGCCATTTATACCTTTACCCCCTGGAGCAGTAAGAATCCCGCGACTAAGCCGAGCACTGCATATATCTCAACGAACGCGGGAAGGATTAACGCCTTTCCCATCTCTTCCGGCCTTTTTGCTACAATCCCGACACCGGCCACTGAAACCTTTCCCTGGTGTATCGCCGATATTAATTCAACCATGCCGACCGATGTGCATATAGAAAGAATCTGCAGTCCCTGCGATAGGGTCGGGATAATGGGAGAGGCCGTTAAGAGTTTCAGTTTCAAAATAACCATAAATCCTACGAGCAATCCGTAAAACCCCTGAGTGCCGGGGATGCCCACGAGCGGTATAAGCTTGCCGAGTTTATCGGGGTCTTCCGTAAGCACCCCGCCCGCTGCCTGAGCTGAAAGACCAACTCCGATGCTTGAGCCGATTCCCGCAAGCACTATGACGAGTGAGCCTCCTAATATAGCCATAACAAGTCCCAGTTCCATATCTACCTCCTCATTTTTCAATAACGGTATATTTATGTTCCATCCTAAACGGGGTGAATGCCTTTCCGCCCCCCTTAAAAAACTTCGGAAAAAATTCAACAAACTGGAGTCTGCCCGAATGGATAAGGCCGCCGAGAATATTGATAGCCATGGTAAAGGTATGCCCCGCTATAAGTATGAGTGCGGTGACTATGAATCCAACGAAGGGAATCATATCCCCTATCATAAACGCAATGATGTTGCACGTCATGGCCATAACCCCCGTCACAAGCCCGAGCGCCCACAGCCTTGAATAAGAAAGCACATCGCTGATATAACCGGCCGCGGTGTTATAAAATGTAAAAATCCCGCTGAACAATTTAGCCCCTATCCCCGGGTTTGCCCTTCCCGCAAAAAGTATTATCGCGCTTCCCCCCGCAATCGCTAATTTCCCGCAGAGGCCGTTATATTTTTTATCAACAACTTCAAACATAACCAGGATAAGCCCGCTGAAACCCGTAAGAAATATAAGAACGGATGCCTGGTCAAGGATGCCGTCTACAAAATGCCGTTTTCTTATATTGTCATAGAAGGCTATAAGGTTTCCTACAAAAATTTGGGTTATGCCGATTCCGAGCGCAATCGCTAAAAGTTTTATCGGTTCTTTGTTCGGGTCAAGGAGGATAAGCCTGCCCCTGATATGTATGACGCCTGCAAAAACCGTCGGAAACCGTTCATATAAGATATCGATGATATTGCCGAACCAGCCGCCCGTGACTGCACCTAAGACAACGGTGGAAATGCCGCCTAAACACAAAAGTTTAAAAAATGTCTTCCAATATCTGCCCATTTTAAACTTTAAAAGCGCCCAGATACTGAGCACTGCCAGGACTACCCCGTAGCCGGCATCGGTAAGGCAAAAACCGAAGAACAGAAAGAAGAACGGGGCGAAGAGAGGCGTAGGGTCAAGCTCCCCGTATGCAGGCAGGCCGTATATGTTAGTCACAAATTCAAACGGGCTCAGCACCTTCGCGTTTTCCAGTTCAACGGGGATTATATCGTCCGGTTGCGGCTCTTCTGTACTGAGTTCAAAACAGGTAAATTTATTTTCAAGGGTCTTGCGAATCTGTTTCTCGTCACGCTTCTTTATCCATCCCTCCACAAGAAACGCCTCTTTGGTATAGAGAAGGCTTTTCTTGGACTCATCTTTTTTCTTAAGGTTAACATAACAATCATAGAGGCACATGAGTTTAATTTTATATTTACGGAGGGTTTTTAGCTCTTCAAGCGCGGAGGATTCTTTTTGTGCCAAGGTTTCGTATTGTGTTTGTAAAAAAGTGAGTTCTTGTTCTATGTTCGGGTTTTCTATGTCAAGTGATACCTTGTTAAAATTATTTTTCTTAAGAATTTCCCATAGCGCAAGCTCTTCTTGCTTTAGGTATGCGCATACGACATAGCTACGGGCATTTTTCTCATTTATCACTTCGCTATGAAAAGCGAGTTTCTCCCTCTCTATCTCCTCTAAGAGGGACACGTAATCCTCAGGCCGCATTGTGCCAAAGGCTACCCTGGCATGTTGTGTCCCTTCAAGCTCCAAAGACAGGCTACCTAACGATTGCCACGGAAGAAGTTTCTTTTTCCTGTCACGCAGTTTTTCTTTTTGAGACGGCATATCTTTTAATAAATTTTTTAAATTCAAAATTATCTCATAGATATTTCTGTAATCGAATGTCATATGCACACTTTTTAGTTCTTCCAGTTTTATTATTATCTTCTCGCCAAAACTTGATTTTTTCTTCTCAAAACTATGCATATATTTTAACATCTCATCTAACTGAGAAAGCGCTGCCACCAGTCCTTCCTCTGCCTGGTTATCTTTGACAGGCAGGCCGTGATACATCTGTTGTAGCTGTGAGATATGGACCATCCCTAAATCTTGGAGGACGTCTAAGAGCTCGTTTTTTATACTGTTGTGAGCCGCTATCTTAATTTTTTTAATCCGTGCTATTGCCATCTTTTTTTAATCGCCTCGACTATAACTTGAGCGGCGCGCTGCAAACGACCTGAGGATTGGGCCCTGATAGCCGCTTTTTCTTTTTCTATTTTTATGCTCAGTTTATCGGTTTCGCTTTTAATCTTTGCCTCGGTGTCTTTGAATAAATTGTATGCACCGGCCTGGGCATCCTTTTTCGCTTTTTCAGATATGTTTTGTGCCTCATTGTGGGCTCGTTCCACGATAAGCCTCGCCTCCTCTTGGGCGTTGCGCAGCAGGCGCTGGGCTTCTTCTTCGGCTTCTTTTATCTTATCCAAAAAATCCATACTTTAACCTCTTAAAAATACTACTATCGGTTGACCTGCACCACTTTTGTGCTTGAATATTCGCCTTTTATTATACTTATTTTATTTTTATTTACATTAAAATAATCCGCTAATATTTCAAAAAGCAGTTTGTTTGCCTTTCCCTTGACGGGAGGTGCGGCTACATACACCTTAATCCTCCCGGATTCTTCTTTTAGTGCATTTTTTTTGGCGTTGGCTATAACCTTTATTGTAACGAGCATATGGAAAAATAGTACACGTTAAAATGTTTCCCACCGCATTACTTCATCCGGCGTCTTTTTGCCATATGCCTGCGGTGTCTGGGCCGGATACCCCACCGGTATAAGGCTTATTAATTTATATTCGGCCGGTGCCCTAAGAAGTTTTTTTACCTCTTCGCAGTAAGGTTTCTTATCCCCTGCCACCCAGCAGGCGCCAAGCCCCAAGGCATGCGCGGCAAGTAAAATATTTTCGGTTGCCGCAACGCCGTCTTCAAGATAATACTTCGTATCTTTACAGAATACCGCGATGCAACAGGCCGCTTCCCTGATAAAGCTTCCGTAGTTGGCTAACTGCGAAAGTTTGATTTTTGCCTTTTCGTCGGTCACTGCCACAAACATCCAGGGCTGAATATTATTTGCGCTCGGCGCAAGCCGCGCTGCATCGATTATACGCTCGAGTAATTCTCTGTGTACCGGTTTCTTTGCATAGCTGCGGATACTCCGCCTTGTTTTTATCATTTCTAAGAATTCTTTTGCTTCCATAAGGACCTCTTTTTTTCTTGTTATCTTCTACTGCCGGGCTTAATGACCATAATGCCTTCTTTGCAAAGAGGGCAATCGTTTTCTGTATACGTAGCTACTTTAATTTTAAGGAGGTTTTTAAATGGCACGCCGAAATCCGGTTTTGTTTTTGAGCGGTCAATAATGGCCCCTACGCCTACAATTTTTGCGCCGGCTTGCCTGATGAGGGTTATAAGTTCTTTTGATGAAAGACCCGTGGTAACCACGTCTTCAACCACAAGCACCCTGTCTCCTTTATCAACGGAAAAACCTCTCCTGAATGTCAATTTCCCGTCCTCCCGCTCGGCAAATATAGACCTGCATCCCAGGGCCCGGGCTACTTCATACGATACCACTATGCCGCCCAGCGCAGGGCCGGCAACGACGGTCGGTTTTTTCTTTTTAAACTTTCTTGCAAGGTCCGCGCATAATAACGCCGCAAGTTTTGGATGCTGGAGTACAAGCGCGCACTGAAGATACTTATCGCTGTGCAATCCGCTTGAGAGTTTGAAGTGTCCCGTTAAAAAAGCGTTCGTCTTTTTAAAAATATCCATAATCCGTTTAGCGTGCAGCATTTCGTATATCCTCCACAATATGCTCTGCCGCTTTGCGCGGCGAGACCGCATCCAATATCGGCCTTCCTACAACTATAAAATCGGCTCCCTGGCGTATGGCTTCATATGGCGTCAGCACCCTTTTTTGGTCGGATGTTTGACCTCCTGCAGGCCGCACGCCGGGTGAAACAATCAAAAAGTCCCTGCCTGTTTTTTTTCTTGCGGAGGCTATCTCCCGCGGAGAGCATACGATGCCGTCTAACCCGGAGGCCTTAGCAAGCCCGGCTAAGTATATAACCTCCTCGTCTACTTTCCTCTGTACTCCTATCGTGCGCAGGTCGTTATCATCGAGGCTTGTCAGGATGGTAACGCCGATTAATTTTGGCCTGCGGGCAATACTGCTTGCGGCTTGTAACATCTCTTTTCCGCCGAGCGTATGGAGCGTCAACATAAAAACACCGAGTTTCTGCGCCGAGATAACGGCGCCTTTTACCGTATTGGGGATATCGTGAAATTTTAAATCAAGAAAGACGTTACAGTTTTTCTTATGCACGACATCCACCGCTTTTGGCCCATGTGCCGAAAAGAGCTGGCTGCCGACCTTAAAGATTTTTACGATACCGGAAAGTTCGTTAACAATACGCGCTGCCTCTTTTATATCGTCCGTATCCAGGGCTACTATTAATGCATTGTTTGGCATTGTAATGATCCTATTATGGTGTTGATGTTATGTATCTTTTTTTCTTTCATATAGTTTTTAATACCTTCTAAAATTTCCCGGGATGCCTTTGGGTTTATAAAGTTTGCGGTGCCTACGGCTATGGCACGAGCACCGGCGATAAGGAACTCGAGGGCATCGGTCCTGTCCATAATACCCCCCATTCCTATGATGGGTATGCGTACGCTTTTGTAGGTCTCCCACACCATCTTAAGCGCAATCGGTTTTATGGCAGGTCCGCTTAAGCCGCCGGTGATATTGCCGAGTTTCGGCATTCTTTTATCTATATCTACCGACATCCCGGCGAGCGTATTGATAAGGCTAAGGGCATCGGAACCCGCATCTTCTACCGCCCTTGCTATCTCGGTAATATCGGTAACGTTGGGCGACAACTTTGTAATGAGCGTAAGCCTTGTGGATTTTCTCACAGCCCTAACGAGTTCATACGCAGCTTTTGCATCCTGCGAAAACTGAAGCCCCCTCTTTCTGTATTTTATGTTGGGGCACGATATGTTAAGTTCAAGGGCCTTTACGTTACTGGCTTCAAGTTCGGCTGCAAGCGTTTTGAATTCATCTTTTGTGTGCCCTGCGATGCTTACTATAAAAGGAATACCAAGCTGTTTTAAAAACGGGAGTTTTTCTCTGATAAAAAATTTTACGCCGCGATTTTCAAGTCCTATGGAATTTAAAATACCGGCCGGGGTTTCGGTAATCCTCGGGGGAGGATTACCCTCTCTGGGTTTTACCGTGATTGTTTTGGTGATAAGCGCCCCGAGTGTGGCAATATCCACCAGTTCTTTATACTCTTCGCCGTTTCCGAAAGTGCCCGAACAAACCGTTACGGGGTTTTTAAGAACGATTTTTCCGATTTTGACGGATAGATTTATTCCCACAATACTTCCTCCGCATTAAAGATAGGGCCGTCTTTACAGGCAAGCCTATATCCATATATTGTCTTGACCGCGCATCCCAGACAGGCCCCTACCCCGCAGGTAAAAAATGTTTCCAAAGAAACCTGGCATTCTATCTTATATTGTTTTGCCAATTTTGCAACTTTTTTAAGCAGGGCGTGCGGCCCGCAGGCATATATAACCGACGGCCTAGACTTAAGCGGAAAGATTTCCTTCTTTAATAAATCGGATACATAACCGCCAAACCCCGCACTTTTGTCATCCGTTGCAATGTTAACAAACCTGCATACATCTTTAAAATCTTTTTCGCACAATATTTGCTTCGTTGTTTTTGCCCCTATCAGGACGGTTGCGTCATGGCGCGCAAGCGCCTGAGCGAGAAAGAGAAGCGGCGCTATCCCCATCCCTCCTCCGACTAAAAGAGGCGGGGATTTTTCTTTGGCTTTTTTAATGTCGAATCCGTTGCCAAGCGGGCCTATAACATCAACTGTGTCACCCGGTTTTTTTCCTGATAATATCCCGGTACCAGTGCCTTTGACTTCATACAATATCTCAAAAGTACCCTTTTGACTCATTACGCTGTGGATGCTGAACGGCCTCCTGATAAGCGGAACATTGTTTTGACTGCATCGTATATGTATAAACTGCCCCGGCTTAGCCGATACGGCAATAGAGCGGGATGCGAGGGACATAAGATAATACACATTGCCCAGATAACGATTTGAACGTACGCTGATATATTCCTGTTTCATAGCTTACTCCGTAACATTGTATGATATTCCTGGATAGACGTTACGTCAAGCGTCCCTTTTAAGAGCGCCTCTATGCCGTTTACGCATGCCTGTGCCCCGGAAATAGTCGTGACGCATGGAACAGCGCGCATCACGGCGGTTGAGCGGATTTTTATTTCGTCTTTTCTGGGGCCTTTTCCCGTCGTGGGCGTGTTGATAATAAGGTCAATCTTCCCGTCGGTGATATAGTCCAAGATGTTTGGACGGCCGCCTTCGCTGATCTTTTGTATGGTGGTAACGCCTATGCCGCTTTTTTTAAGCGCCTTCGCCGTCCCTTCGGTGGCAATAATCTCAAAACCTATATCAAAGAGTTTTTTTGCTATAAAGATCATCGGCCGCTTATCTTTGTTTTTTACGCTCACAAAGACCCTGCCTTTGGTGGGAAGGCTTGCGCCTGCCGCCATCTGGCTTTTTGCGAATGCCTTTCCGAAATCCATATCTATCCCCAGTACCTCTCCTGTTGATTTCATCTCCGGCCCCAATATAATATCCACGCCCGGAAACCGCACAAACGGAAAGACGGATTCTTTAACCGAAATATAGTCGGGTATTACTTCCTGCGTAAATCCCAGCTCTTTAAGCGTTTTACCGGCCATAACCTTTGCCGCAAGCTTTGCAAGCGGCACGCCTATCGCCTTGCTGATAAAAGGTATTGTTCGTGACGCCCGCGGATTTACCTCAAGCACATACACGGTGTCGTTTTTGACCGCATACTGGACATTCATGAGCCCGATGACATGGAGTTCTTGCGCCATAGCGTACGTATAGTGGCGTATCCTCTCCAGTATCTCATCCGATAAGGTATGCGGGGGAAGCACCATAGCGCTATCTCCGGAATGTATGCCCGCCTCTTCTATGTGCTCCATGATACCTCCGATTACGAATGTGGTGCCGTCGGCTATCATATCAACATCTACCTCAATGGCATCTTCCAAAAATTTATCGATAAGTACGGGGTGTTCGGGCGAAGCGCTCACCGCATTCATCATATAATACTCAAGGCTTGACTCATCATGGACAATCTCCATGGCCCTGCCTCCCAATACGTAGGACGGCCTTACCACTACGGGGTAACCGATTCTGTTTGCAATAGCCCGTGCCTCTTCGGGGTTTGCGGCAATACCGTTATCGGGTTGTATGAGTTTAAGTGTATCGAGCATCGCTTTAAATTTTTTCCTATCTTCCGCTATGTCTATCGAGATGGGGGATGTCCCTATAATCTTGACGCCTGCTTTCATAAGGGGTATGGAAAGATTAAGCGGCGTCTGGCCGCCGAATTGTACAATAACCCCGTCGGGTTTTTCTTTGTCGGCGATATTCAGCACGTCTTCTATGGTAAGCGGTTCAAAGTAAAGCTTGTCCGATGTATCATAATCGGTCGATACGGTCTCGGGGTTGGAGTTTACCATTATCGTCTCAAAACCTATTTCCTTGAGCGCAAACGAGGCATGCACGCAGCAATAATCAAACTCTATGCCTTGACCTATCCTGTTCGGGCCGCCGCCTAAGATCATAATTTTTTTCTTCTGCGACGTTTTTACTTCATCTTCCTTTTCGTATGTTGAGTAATAATAGGGGGTATATGCCTCGAATTCTCCCGCGCAGGTATCAACCAGCTTATACGCCGGCTCTATAGCGTGGGATTTTCTCAGCTCTCTTATCGTGTGCTCGTCTTTTTTAAATAGGGTGGCTATCTGAACATCGGAAAACCCGAGCTGTTTCGCCTTGAGCAGTATATCGCCGCTTAAATTATAGAAGTTACAGGAGGCAAGCTCATATTCAAAATCGACTATTTCTTTTATATTGCTTAAAAACCACCTGTCTATCTTGGTAAGTTTATATATCTCGTCGATAGAAAAATGCTGCCTGAATGCCTCCCGTATATAAAAGAGCCGTTTATCATTAGGCGTGCTTAAGTTCGCCTCGATGTAGCCGCGCGTATGAGGGGCTTCGTCTTTGCCGTCGCAGCCGAGGCCAAACCTCCCGATTTCAAGGGAACGTATGCCTTTCTGGAGCGCCTCTTTAAAGGTCCTGCCGATAGCCATGGTCTCGCCGACGGATTTCATAGAAGTACCGAGCCTCGGGTCTGCGGTCGGAAATTTTTCAAACGTCCATCTCGGTATTTTTACCACACAATAATCTATCGTCGGTTCAAACGAAGCGGGCGTTTCCTTGGTAATATCATTCGGTATCTCGTCAAGGCTGTAGCCGACCGCAAGTTTTGCCGCTATCTTTGCTATCGGGAAACCGGTCGCCTTGCTTGCGAGCGCGGAACTTCTTGAAACCCTCGGGTTCATCTCTATTACCACCATTCTGCCGTTTTCGGGATTAACGGCAAACTGGATATTGCTTCCCCCTGTTTCCACGCCTATTTCCCGTATTACCTTGATTGCCGCATCCCGCATTAACTGGTATTCCTTGTCGGTGAGCGTCTGGACAGGCGCAACGGTTATGGAATCTCCCGTATGTACGCCCATAGGGTCAAGGTTTTCTATCGAACATATAATAACCACATTATCTTTTACGTCGCGCATTACCTCAAGCTCATATTCCTTCCACCCGACAACCGACTCCTCTATCAGTATTTCTTTTGTCATGCTGAGCTCAAGCCCGAATTTGGCGATTGTCTCAAACTCCTCCATATTATAGACAACCCCGCTGCCCGTACCGCCCAATGTAAAAGACGGTCGTATCACCGCAGGAAAACCGATGTCCCTTACAACGCCCAGGGCTTCTTCCATAGTATGGGCAAGGCCGCTTCTGGGAAGATCAAGTCCTATCTTTTTCATCGCCTCCTTAAAGAGCTCCCGGTTCTCGGCTTTTTTTATAGCCTCTTGTTTTGCGCCTATCATGAGAACGCCGTATTTATTAAGGATGCCGCTGTCGGCAAGCTGTATCGCCACATTTAAGCCGGTTTGTCCTCCAAGGGTAGGCAGGAGCGCATCCGGTCTCTCTTTTACGATAATCTTTTCTATAATCTCTGCGGTGATCGGCTCTATATAGGTGGCGTCCGCAAACTCCGGGTCAGTCATAATGGTCGCCGGGTTAGAGTTCACCAGGACAACCTTAAAACCTTCCTCTTTCAGGGCCTTGCAGGCCTGGGTACCCGAATAATCAAATTCACAGGCCTGGGATATGATTATGGGGCCTGAGCCTATTATTAAAATCTTTTTTATATCGGTTCTTTTCGGCATAGATTAAAATAGCGTCAACTGTTTTTCCTTTTTATCCTCGTCCTTCGGAAGCCCTATGGTGCCATAGACACCGTCATAACCGGGTTCTATTGTCACCTTGCCGTTTCTCACATTTATAATTGCCCGCGCTATCTGAGACGGCAACGAACCAAGCAGTTCTTTTTCCGGGGTGTCAAGAAGCAGCTTAAATTCGCTTCCAAACCTCTGTAATATTGACTTATATTCCGTCTGAACGGCCTGGGAATCCCGCGATTTCATTCTCACCTGAGCTATTATTTCTTCAAGCGGTATCATGCTTTTAAACGGTATGATATGTTCAGGAAGAAACCCTGCCTTTCGGTCCGCGAGCGCATCCACCCTGTTCATCACGCCCACCGTCACGGGCCTGTTGCATACGGGACACAGCCCCCTGCGTTTTTTTGTCTCTTCAGGTGAAAACCTTACGTTACACACCCTGTGCCCGTCATAATGATACTTTCCTTCTTCCGGGAAAAACTCCACCGTGAAAGAAAAACGTTTGTTGTCTTTCTTCTTGAGGGCGTCGATAATCTCGGCGTATGCCAGTTTCACGTCAAAGACGTTGGCTTCTCTTCCTATCTTGCCGGGGGAATGGCTGTCAGAATTTGAAATCAGGCTGTAGCGGTCAAGTGCGCTTAGCCTCCAATTCATCGCGGGATCCGAACTAAGCCCCGTCTCGAGGCAATAAATGTCTTTTGCATACCCCTCAAAACATTCTTCAACGCTGTTAAAACCGCTCATGGAACCAAATATGCTAAACCACGGCGTCCATATATGTCCGGGTACTATCAGGCACTCCTGCGATACAGAGAAAACGAGTTCTGCCAAATCCCTGCAGGAAAGCCCGAGCATGGGCCTGCCGTCTGCCATGAGATTTCCGTAGCGCTGGAGCCGGGAATTTATTGTATCTACGACCTCAAATGTCGGCGCAAAAATTATATTGTGTACACGCCTTGACTTGCCGTCTTTTAAAAAAATATTGCATACCTCCGTGGTGAGTATAAAATAGGTGCCCCCGTATTCAAAAAGGCCGTAGTCCCTGGGGGTAAGTTTTTCCTTCAGTTCTATAAGCCATAAAGGATAGGTAAAATCGCCCGTTCCCAAGAGCTGTATACCCTTAAGCCGTGCATGCTTAGAAAGGTTTTCTATGTCCATATCCTTGCTGGTTGCGCGGCTGTATTTAGAGTGAATGTGAAAATCGGCTACTACTCTCATACGGTATTCGTTAATTTTCTAGTCGCTTCTTTTACGTTCCCCCAGTGGGTCCCCCGCCAGTATATTTTCTTGCACGTAGGGCACTCGACAAACGACTCGTTGTCATCATATACAAAAACCGGTACTTTTCCCTTTACCTCTTCCTTCGTTATGGGATGCAATACGTCATTACATAGCACGCAGCGCGTAAACATGCGTTCTTCGCTGATAAAAATCCCAAGCTCGTCTTTTAACTGCGCAAGCTGTTCTTTCAATACATCGCTGCTGATGTGAACAAGCCGTATGCCCGTATACCGTGCGAGCGTTTGATTTCTTGAGACGACGATCCGGTCTTCCCTTAAGCTTTTTAATACCAGCTCTCTCTTATCGTCCTTTTTTTGGTAGACGGTATCAAATCCGAGTATCCTCAGCCATTTTGCAAGTTTCCCTACTTCATGTGTTACGATAAACTTCATGGTTTGCGTCATTAATTAAAAAGGGTGTTGCTATTTCTCTCCTAGCCGCATTTAGCCTGCTCCATGAGGCGCACAAATTTCTCAAATAAATATCCCGAATCATGCGGCCCCGGAGATGCCTCAGGGTGATACTGGACAGAAAATACGGGAAGTTTTCGGTGCCTCATGCCTTCGACCGTTTTATCGTTCAAATTTATGTGGGTTAATACAACTTCCTTATCCGCAATAGAATTTATATCAACCGCAAAACCGTGGTTTTGGGATGTTATTTCGACTTTTTGCGTTTCTAAATTCATAACAGGGTGGTTTGCACCATGGTGGCCGAATTTTAGTTTATAGGTCTTTCCTTTGAAGGCAAGTCCTAAAATCTGATGTCCGAGGCATATCCCAAATATGGGGAGTTTCTCAAGCAGGGTTCGTACTGTATCTACCGCATAAGCCACTCCCTCGGGGTCTCCCGGCCCGTTTGATAAGAAGAGCCCGTCCGGCTTATACGATAAAATTTTTTCCGCATCGGTAGAGGCAGGCACCACAACGCACCTGCAACCGCTTGACATTAGTTTCCTTAATATATTGTGTTTCGCCCCGAAGTCCATAGCCACGACGTTATATTTTGGTTTCGGCGCTTTCTTTTTCGGGTCGTAGATATCAAATTCCTCGGTCTCCCATTCATGAGGAGCGTTACACGTTACCTCTTTTACAAGATCAATTCCCACAAGACCCTGAGATTCCCGCGCTTTCTTTATGAGACTGTCCGGATTTAAATCTACGGTCGAGAGAACGGCCTTCTTTGCGCCGAACGAGCGTATGTGCCGGGTGAGTGCGCGCGTGTCTACGCCCTGGATGCCTATTATATTATGCTTTTTTAAAAATTCGTTCAGGCTGCCCGTTGAGCGCCAGTTACTCTCTGTGCGGCTTAGTTCTTTTACCACAAAACCTTCAACCCACGGCCTGTGTGATTCATAATCACTATCATTCGTGCCGTAATTTCCTATCAGCGGATATGTCATAGTAACTATCTGGCCTTTATATGACGGGTCTGTCATTACTTCCTGATATCCGGTCATTGCGGTGTTAAACACTACCTCCCCGGCACTTTCTCCGCATGCGCCGAAGGGCGTACCTTCAAAATAAAGCCCGTCTTCTAACGCAAGAAGTGCCTTCATAGTCCGATACCTCGGGTATAGATGTCATATGATAAGTTCATCGCCCGGCCACAATCTCTTTCATTTTAGCCTGAATGTCGTTTGTTATATCGCTTATTTGGACATCCTTCGACGGCTTAAACTCAAACTCGTAATCATTTATAGGTGTATTTATGACAAAATCCTTAAATATATGCCGCATGATCTCGTTACCGGATTCATCCGTTATGCTCGTTTTATGCTCAAGTCCGGTATCAGTGCTAATCCATAACGTAACCTTTGCCGCCGGCGATAACCCCTGCGCAATCTGGTTTTTTGAGGGCGCTGCCTCAAACACATATACGTCTTTTCCTTCATACTGTTCGACCCCTAAAAATTTCAGGCTGTCTCTGTCAACTTCTTTAAACGGTTTGCACACATTCGGCTCCTGGTAATCAAAGTAGTTATTTCCAAAATGCCGCCGTAAGGCATCCAGGTTTATCTTTGATACTCCGGAGGTGCCCGGTATGTATACCCACATGAGCGAACCGTTTGATATGATAGTCTGTTTTGCCGGTCCGTTTAACATTACTACCGATTCCATTTTAACCTTATCGGGTGTTTTAAAGAAAACCGCACCCTCGCTGGTAAAACTCTGCTCCTGGCTATTGACCTCGAGTCTATACATAACCTTATATGAAGTAATAGCGCTGTATTTTGTTTCCACATCCCGTATTGCTTCTTCGCCTGAGAGCGCATGGGCATAACTTATCCCCCACGCCATAAGAAAAAAAAGTACCTTAACTATTTTTGTCATTCTTTATTATTTTACCCTCCTTCATAATATGGCGCCCGCCCACGATAAGCTCAAGCGGCCTTGCGGGAAGTTCCCATCCTAAAAACGGCGTATTTTTTGATTTTGACTCAAGCGTATCTTTCCGGACCGTCCAGACCGTTTCGGGGTCGAATATCAATATATCGGCATCGGCACCAACCGAAAGATGCCCCTTGGTATGTAATTGCAATATGCGGGCAGGGTTTAAGCTCATTTTTTCAATAAGCGCGGAGAGTCCAAGCGTTTTCTTTTGGATGAGTTCCCTGTAAGAGATGCCGAGCGCAGTCTCAAGCCCTATCATCCCGAACGGCGCAGCGTCATACTCCACGTCTTTTTCGGCTTCGGTATGAGGGGCGTGGTCTGTTGCAATTACATCAAGCGTCCCATCGGCAAGGGCCTCTTTGATTGCCCGGATATCATCTTTTGTCCGCAGCGGAGGTTTTACTTTTGTATGTGTATCAAAGCCTAATACGGCTTCATCCGTTAGGGTAAAATAATGCGGGCATGTTTCCGCGCTGATATTTACGTTTACTTTTTTTGCCATTCGTACAAACTCGACGCTCTGGGCGCAGCTTACGTGGGCTATATGAAGTTTTGCCCCCGTCAGGCGCGCAAGTTGTATATCGCGTAATACCATAATGCTTTCCGCCTCTTGCGGTATTCCCTTCATCCCCAGCACCGTTGAAACATACCCCTCATTCATCACCCCTCGCGAGGAGAGTTCCAGGTCTTCGCAGTGAGAAATAACCACAAGATTGTACATCTTCGAATATTCAAGCGCCATTCTCATAATATGGCTGTTCATTACCGGCATGCCGTCATCGGAAATCCCGACGACGCCGCTTTTTGCAAGCTCACCTATCTCGGCAAGCTCTTTTCCTTCCAAACCTTTCGTAATAGCGCCTATCGGATATACGTTTACTAGATCTACTTTTTTTGCTTCGGAATAGATAAACTCAACAACCCCCTGGTTATCTATCGCCGGTTGCGTATTGGGCATAACCGTAATGCTTCCAAAGCCGCCTTTTACCGCGGCACGGCTCCCGGTCAAAACAGTTTCTTCGTCCTCGCGGCCGGGCTGTCTAATATGGGTATGCATGTCCACTAATGCAGGGCAGACTATTTTTTTATCCGCGTCTATTATTCTTGCCTCGGCATCTTTTATTGATTTTGCGATGCTTGAAATCTTTCCTTTTTCGATCAAAAGATCCACCCGTTCGTCTATTTTGTTTTTTGGGTCTATGACCCTTCCGTTTTTAATCAAGAGTTTCATTGTTTTACTCCTTCCTTACCTGCTAGGGCAAAGGCGCTCTGGCTGAGGACTACGTTATTCGGATGAGCTTTCATCTTCGGGCCTTCCTGATATCAGGTATAATACTGCCATTCTCACCGCAACTCCGTTTGTCACCTGGTCTAAAATCACCGAATAAGGCCCGTCTGCCACATCGGGGGTTAATTCTACCCCCCTGTTTATAGGGCCCGGATGCATGATCAAAATATCTTTTTTTGCGTGTTGTAACTTTTCGCTATCAATGCCGAATTCCATGGCATACTCCCGTATGGTGGGAAAAAGGTTTTCGTTTTGTCTTTCGCGCTGTATGCGCAGGACATTAAGTACGTCGGCATCTTCAATGGCTTCTTTGAGCTTACTGGTAGTTCTTACCCCGAGTCTTTCTATCCCCGGAGGTATAAGCGTTGACGGGCCGCATACCGTTACGTTCGCCCCGAGTTTTTTTAGTCCCCATATATTGGAACGCGCGACTCTTGAATGGGCGATATCTCCGATTATGCTCACATTCAACCCTTCGATTTTTCCTTTCTTTTCCATAATAGTAAAAATATCTAAAAGTGCCTGCGTGGGATGCTCGTGCGAACCGTCCCCCGCATTAACCACGCTTGATTTAACCACGCCTGCGAGCATGTGGGGTGCTCCTGAGGAAGAGTGCCTCATGACGATGATGTCGACTTTCATTGCCTCTATATTGCGCGCGGTATCTTTTAGGGTTTCACCCTTTACCATAGAACTCGTGCTGACCGAGATGTTGATTATGTCGGCGCTCAGGCGTTTTGCGGCAAGTTCAAACGAAGCGCGTGTCCTGGTGCTCGGCTCAAAGAAAAAAAGCACGACCGTTTTTCCCCGCAGGGCAGGGACCTTCTTTATGGGCCTTGCGGAAACCTCCCCAAAGGATTTTGCCGTCTCGAGAATATACAGTATCTCTTCTTTAGACAATTCCTCCAGCCCGAGCAGGTGTTTTCTGTTCCATTCCATAATTATGCCCTCCTTAACCTTATACCACGTATACTACGCGCACTACGGCGCAAGCTCTTCAACGACTATCTCGTCTTTTCCGTCTGTTTCCCTTAATTTAACCTGGATATTTTCTGCTTTTGCCGTAGGTACATTTTTGCCTATGTAATCTGCTTTTATAGGAAGTTCCCTATGGCCCCTGTCTATGAGCACTGCCAGTTGTATGTTTTTGGGCCTGCCAAAATCAACAAGTTCGTCAAGCGCGCACCTGATGGTGCGTCCGGTGAACAATACGTCATCAACAAGGATTATGTTTTTGCCGGTTATGTGGAAATCTATCTGGGTCGGCTGAACCTGCGGCTTATAGGATATCTCGGACAAGTCGTCCCTATACAGGGTGATATCCAACGCCCCGACAGGCACCTTTTTGTTTTCTATCCTTTCTATGGTAGTGGCGAGTCTCTGCGCTAAATAGGCGCCTCGTGTTTTAATCCCTATGATGGCAAGGTCTTCCGCGCCTTTATGTTTTTCCAGGATCTCGTGCGCCATCCTTGTCATGGTCCTGTCCATGGCCTCTTTATCCATTATCTTTGATTTTTCGCGGAATTTCATACCCGAACCTCCCTTTCATTGGTTATGTATTAGACAAAAAAATAGCCTACTCTTTTTTACATTGAGTAGGCTTCTGAATTTTCCTTTTGCGCACATCTATTAATCCCTTTCCTGCCTCACGGGACAGGTTTAAAAGGTTATCGTATTGCGAAAGAGCTTACTACAAAAAGGCTAATTTGTCAAGAAATTTTTTATCTCTGGGGCCTCTGGTATCAGACCGTGAGCACGTTATTGTTTGAGCGGCTCTCGTTTATCGAGGTGATATATATGGCGGGCCTGTCTATCACAGGGCATTTATACTCGCATATCCCGCAGCCTATACACCGCCCCGGGTCAACGAGCGGCTGCTTGAGGAGCGCTTCAGTTCCCCCCTCTGTCATCGTACGCACTTCTTTAAACCGGATAGCCTTCGGGCTTGTGGGGCAATGTTCCTCGCACACGATACAGTCTATCCCGAATGCATGCGGCAGGCATCTATTTTTATCAATGAATGCGAGTCCTATTTTAAGGTGCTGCTTTTCCTTTAAAGAAATTTTTCCTATCGCACCGGTGGGGCATACCTGGCTACAGAGCGTACAGTTAAACTCGCAGTATCCTATCCTGGGAACAAGCACGGGCGTCCAGATACCTTCAATGCCCGCCTCAAACGTAACCGGCTGCAATCCCCCCGTCAAGCATACCTTCATACACTCACTACACCTTATGCACCGAGACAAGAATTCTCCTTCGTTCTTTGAGCCGGGAGGTCTTATAAGGCCGGGGGATTCTAATTTTGCGGAAGGGTTTATCTTCAGGAGGGGGAATATGAAAAGTCCTCCCAGAAGAGACTGTATGATGTGTCTTCTTTTTATATCAACCGCATTGGGACGTAACGCATCGGTAAAAGAAAACCCAAAGGATATTGCTTTTTTCGGACATTCCTTTACGCAGTTAAAGCATATAAAACACTCCTGCCTCCTCCAGTCCTTGGATGAGTTCGGGCTGCATCCCCCCTGGCAGACCGCACAACAGCTCATGCACGAATTACATTGTTCGTTTACCTTAAGTTTTACAATGTTGCAAAAGCTTAACAGTCCAAGAAGGGTGCCGAGGGGGCATATATATTTACACCACAACCTGCGTCTTTTTATATTGACGAGAAGTACCCCCAACAGTATAAGTCCGAACAAAACAGCATCCCGGTAATACGGCTGCCTAAAAGAGAGAAAATTTTTACGGAGGGTAAGTTCCGTCAAAAACGACAGTGCGGGAAATACCGCAAGGCTCAGCGAGCGTATTAATAAACTTAACGGGTCAAATATCCCTATAAATTGGAATGAAAAAAGAGCGCCGATTAAAAGAAAAATCAGCACATAGTATTTTACGGCCTGCGCGCTGTCATATTGTCCCTGCGCCTGATTGAGATATCTTTTTCTCTTGGCAAAACTCAGCGCGTTATGAAGACTCCCCAGCGGACATACCCAGCCGCAAAATATCCTACCCACCGTAACGGTTATGGCAACAACAAAAAGACAGAGGAGGAGTCCTCCTATAACCTTGTGGGTTGCGATAAGCGTCGCGATGAACACCAGAGGATCGAGCTCCAAAAAAATCTTCACCGGATAGGCAATGCTGTCTCTTCCGCGGTATTCCGTTTGTATAAGCAGAAAAAGGAAGAGAAAGAGAAATATGATCTGCGATATGCGGCGCAGTATTTTCATATCAGGCCACCTCAAGGGTCTTTATCGTAAGTTTTGAAAGGTCCATTTCCCCCAGCCCCATCTTGTTGGCGTTGACAATAAAGCCCATGTCCTGCGGTTTTAAGCCGAAGAGCGTGGTTCCATAGGCATCGACCGCTACCTGGTCTTGCCCTACCACTACGGTGTTGCGTCTTTCTACATAGCTCTCGTCTCCCCCCAGGGGGCCGTTCTGCGTCAGTATCCGGATAGCGTCCAATACCACCAGGGTTGGTTTAAACAGACTTGCGATTTCCGGGATGGTGTATTCCGTGCGTTGATGAAGCCGCGACCTGTTCCCCCCTATGGCGCCAAACCAGTTTTTCATACCCAGGGTCAGCTTTGAAAGACCGTGCACCTTTGCGATGGGGACATTGATGATTTTATCCGTTTCAAGGACGTCGGTTAAGACGGGCCAGTTTTTAAGCACATTTCCGTTTATGGGGCATTCTTTAACCTTGCTTTCGTCTATATAGACGAGGCGTGCGCCCGCATCCTGTGACGCCTTCCCTATCTCGGTGGTAACATAACAGCGCCTCGGGTCGTTACACGTCCTGTCAAACACAAACACTTCTTTCGCCCCTGCTTCAAGGCAAAGCCTTACCAGCATTCCGACAAGAGCGGGATTTGTCGTGGCGGCAAACTGCGGGGCCCTGTCCCATGCAATATTCGGCTTGATGAGTACCCGGTCGCCTCTAGCGATAAAGCGTTTCATCCCCCCGAAGGCATTGACCGCCTCCTCTACTACACTCTCAGCCCGAGATCCCTTTGCAACCACAAGGTCAGGGGCAAAATCCGCCAGTGCATCTAGTCCTGTTTTAAACTTACCCGCAACGTTCAGGGCGCTTAATCCAGCCGCTCCCGCTAATAACATTTTTATAAATTCTCTTCTGTCCATAAGTTTTCTCCTTATGTTTCCCGGGAAAAAGTGTACCACAAGTTATGTTTTTTCTCCACTTTCAAATAACGCCAAACAGGTATATAATAAAAACATACCCTATATAATGTTTAATTTTAACGTAAAACCCCGCCTTTGGTTGTTTGGATTTCTTACGCTGGTATATCTTTTCCTTTTTTCATCCGGCAGTTACAAAAATTTTTTTGTCACCGACGATTTTGATTTTCTCTATGCGTTTTTACTACGCAACATAAGCCCCTTGCAATTTGCAAAAGAGTTTATGATGAGATCGTTCACCTTCAGGCCCTTGGGCGGGTTTGTTTCTTCTTTGTGTTACAAATGGTTTTTTCTAACCCCAAGCGGTTATATCATCATAACCGGCATAATCCCCTCGATTTTTAATATCATGATAACATATCAACTCATCAGGCGCATAGTCAGGGATGATGCCACCGCTTTCCTTGGCGCGTTTTTGTTTTCCATATCCCTGGTCCAATTTATCATACTGACACCGTTTACGTATACGGCGCTCGCATTTTTCTTTTTCTCCCTTTCCCTGCTTACCTATATCCTATCGCTTGAAGAAATCCCTCACAAAACCGCGCTCTACCTTGCCTCGCTTGGTTGTTATATGCTTTCGCTTCTGACGAAAGAAGATGCTATCAGTCTGCCGTTTTTTATCCTTGCCTATCATATTATTTTTGATAGAAGCAAGCGTACCGTAAAAAGCGGCTGGTTTTTTCTCCTTATGTTCCTCTATTTTATAATAAGGTTTTTTGTGCTCGGCCTGTGGATAGTTAAGCAGGATGTATTTGTGTATAATTTTTACAATATACGCAACGTGTTTGAAAAATATACGCTCTTTACGCTCGTCAAAGCGGAATGGCTCACGTATGCGTTCTCCCTGTTTACTAAACAGCGCGCCTCTACGCTGGGTTCTATTTCTTTGTATCATTATGCGGTTACGTTGATTGTGGGATTAATAGTCATTCTGTGCATAGCTGCCGCAAAGAAAAAGAGGCCGCGTGATTTCGGCAGAAACGGGATTAAATTATTTTTTCTGGGCTTAACATGGTACGCCGCGGGGCTTCTTCCGTTTGTGTTTATTACCAATCCTCTGCGGTTTAACAGCTGGTACCTCTACATGCCGTCGCTAGGGTTTGTAGTGTCTCTTGCGGTAGGCATAGCGGGATTATACGAACTGCTCTCTCGCATCAGCCGTTATGTTGCAAGATTTGTTATCGGCGTGTTAGTGAGCGCCTTCTTTCTTTCAAGCCTTCTTGCCGTATCGGGAAACGTAACCAGCCAGACCCTTGCCCTGATTTATATGACAAGAAATACAAAAAAAATGGTGGGCACCATACGCTCGCTCTATAAGACATTTCCGGACAATAGCCGTATTTATCTTGTAGGTTTCCCGGAGCTTCTAAGGATGCATCTTGCGATACTCATATTTTATAATAACCCAAGGCTTGACGTTATCTATGTAAAAGAAGGCTTCAAGGAAGATTTTAAACCGGGGAAAAACGAATTTGTTATAAGGTTTACAGGGAACTGGCATTCACCTAAAGAAGATGCCCTGAGAATAGAGGATATTAGCGAATCGTATAAAAAATAAGTTGTAGCAGAGCTACGCCTGCCATCCCTTTAAAAAATTATACAGGCACTCAGCCATACCAGTACTATAGCCGCCTTCAAGCACGCCAAAACACGGAATGTTGAGTTCTCTTATCAAGCCGGAAATCTTCGAATATGACGCTGCCTCCAAATTTAAATTCGCAAGCGGGTCATCTCTATACGTGTCAAATCCTAGCGATATACCGATCAGGCCCGGTGTAAAATTCCTGATCTCGCTAAGTGCTTCCTTAAGAACCGATAGATACAGTGTTTCTTCCGTTGCCGGAGGGAGTGGAAAATTCAAACAATTTTTTCTTGAAGTAAGGCCTGTCCCGGGATAAAGCGGGCTCTGGTGTAATGAAACAAAAAGGACGTTAGGCGCTTCAAAAAATATATCCTCAGTGCCGTTTCCGTGGTGCACGTCAAGGTCAAGCACAGCCGCTTTTTTTGCCTTGCCGATAGCGCGCGTTATCGCTATCGCTATATTATTGAAGTAGCAGAACCCGCCGAGGGATTTTCTTGTTGCATGATGGCCGGGCGGCCGCATAAGAGAAAATGCAAACTGCTTTTCTAAAGATGCAACCTCTGAGGCTCTAACGGCTCCTCCCGCAGCTAAAGAGGCATATTCAAAAATGCGCGGGACATTCGGCGTATCAGGGTCAAAGAAATTGCCCTCTTTCACCTTATCGACGAGTTCTTTGCTGTGGACTAAAAGAATATCGTTTTGGCTGCAGGGTGAGGGAACGATAAATTCCAGGCTCAAGGCATCTTTTTTGGTAAGTAAAAAATCATGGCAGGTTTTTACCCTGTCCGGGGATTCGGGATGCCCGGGGCTGTCATACTCAAGGCAGTGCGGGCTATAGACGATGTTCAATATTATCTGAAATTATAATGTTTGCGCACGGGTTCTTTGATGTCCCACGTGCAGGATAACCCTTTGGGAAACGTGACAAAATCTCCTTTGCCGAAACTGACTTTTTCCCCGCCTTTAGTTTCTACCGTTACGCTTCCTTCCAGGAAATAGCATTCTTCGATTTCGTCGTAATGCCAATTGAAACGCGACGCATCTTTTTCCCATATAGGCCAGGAGAAGATCTTCATCTTGTCCAGTTTTGCCTTATCCGGTTTTTCAACCTTTATACTGTCCATAGAGCGGCTCCTTTCTATAGTATGAGTATGAACTCGCCTCTGGGCTTTGTTTTTACAAAATGCGCCAAGAGAGATGAAACGCATTCTCTTCTCTGCTCCTCAAACAGCTTGGTAAGTTCCCTTATAAGCGCTAGCTCCACATCCCCAAAGACCTCGTATATATCGGCAAGCGTCTTTAAGAGCCGGTGCGGTGATTCATAAAAAATGATGGTTCTTTTTTCGCCGGTTAGTTGTTTTAAGCGGTTTTTGCGCGCGGTTTGTTTGGAGGGCAGGAATCCTTCGAATATAAATTTATCGGTGGGTTTACCGGAGAGGATAAGGCCGCCTATGCATGCGGCCGGCCCCGGGATAACGCACAGCGGAACCGCATTTTTAAGAGCGAGTCTTATTATATGGCTTCCGGGGTCGGAAATCCCCGGGGTGCCCGCATCGGAAACCAGGGCGATGTTTTTACCTTCCTGCAAAACCTTGATGAGATAGTCGCCCTTTGTAATCTTATTGTATTCGAAATAACTCGTGAGCGGAGTTTTTATGCCGTAGTGGTTAAGGAGAATCTTTGTGTGGCGCGTATCCTCACAGGCTATAAGGTGAACGGCTTTTAATGTATCAAGCGCCCTGAGCGTGATATCTTTCAGGTTTCCGATGGGCGTGGCAACAATAAATAATGTCCCGTATTTCTCTTGCATGCTTACTCTACGGTTACGCTCTTTGCGAGATTCCTCGGCTGGTCAACGTCGCACTTTCTGCCTACCGCTACATAAAAGGCAAATAGCTGAAGCGGCAGGATGGCCAAAATAGGAGAAAAGATTTCATCGATTTCGGGAATATAAATTACTTCATCGGCATGATTCTTAATAAAGGCATTATGTTCTGTTGCAACCACAAGGACCTTGCCTTTCCTTGCGCGTATCTCTTCGATATTGGAGAGCGTCTTCTCGTATGTCCTTGCATTGACCGCGACGCACACCACCGCCCGGTATTCATCGATAAGCGCGATAGGGCCGTGCTTCATTTCTCCCGCCGCATATCCCTCGGCGGGTATATACGAGATCTCTTTGAGCTTAAGCGCTCCTTCCAGTGCCGTCGGATAGTTATTATTCCTGCCGAGATAGAGAAAGCACCCGAAATGAAGATGTCTGTATGCGAGTTTCATAATTTTATCTTTACTTTTAAGGATATGCTCAAGCTGCCCCGGCACCTGCCTCAGCTCTGTGACCAAGGCCTTTACTTTGGCGGCGGAAGACCGCCCGGTAATACTTCCTATATACAGGCCTAATAAATAAAGTATCATAAGCTGCGCCGTATATGCCTTGGTCGAGGCCACTCCTATCTCCGGGCCTGCATAGGTATAGAGCGTTGCGTCCGAAATCCGGGTAAGGGAGGAGCCAACGACATTGCATATGGCGATAACCTTTGCGCCGTTTTGTCGTGCCTCCTTTACCGCAGCGAGGGTATCCGCGGTCTCTCCCGATTGGCTTATTGCAATGACGAGCGTGTTATCTTGTATAATGGGGCGCCTGTACCTAAACTCGCTTCCCACATCTACCCAGACGGGAATCCGTACGCATTCTTCAATAAAATATTTTCCCACAAGCCCTGCGTGATAAGCGGTTCCGCAGGCGACTATGATTATATTGTTGATTTTTTTAAGTTCGCTTTTCGGTATGGTTATATCTTTTAATATAACCTCTCCTCTTTCTGATATCATCGATGAGAGAATCTGGGCGATAACCCCGGGCTGTTCGTGTATCTCTTTGAGCATAAAATGGCTGAACCCGCCTTTTTCTGCCGCGCTTATATCAAAATCCACATGCTCGCTCCTGCGCACGATAGTGTTGCCGGAGGAATTAGTTATCTTGATATCTTTGTCGGTAAGAGACACGAGCTCTTTGTCTTCGATATGAATTATATCCCGGGTATACGTAAGGATTGCGGGGATGTCCGATGCGATAAAGTTTTCGTCTTTTCCTATGCCTATGACAAGCGGGCAGTTGTTCCGCGCGGCAATCAGCCTGTTCGGTTCATCCGCGCTTATGACGCCGATTGCATACGAGCCTTCAAGTGACCGGAGTGTTTTCCGTACCGCTTCTTCAAGGCCGCTCTTTATATTTTCTTCTATCAGATGGGCAATAACCTCTGTGTCTGTTTCGGATGCGAAGACGTGCCCTCTTTTTATGAGCCGGTTTTTTAATTCCTGATAGTTTTCTATTATCCCGTTATGGACGACAAGGAGCCTCTTTGAACAATCGGCGTGGGGGTGCGCGTTTGCCCTGTTTGGTTTTCCGTGCGTCGCCCACCGCACATGGGCAATCCCCGCGGTGGCCTTAGGAAGGGGAGATTTTTTTAGTTCTTCGATAACCGAGATTATCTTGCCGGGTTTTTTCTTTAAGAAAATTTTACCCTTATATACTACCCCTATGCCGGATGAATCATATCCGCGGTACTCGAGGCGCTTTAAGCCGTCAAGGAGAATCGGAACAGCGTCTTTTTTTCCCACATAACCGACTATACCGCACATAATTAATTCCCTTCGTAGACTATCCTGCCTTCGCAGATCGTCATGCGGACCTTGAAATCCTCATCGACAATTACTATATCGGCATCTTTTCCGGCTTCTAGCGAACCTTTTCTTTTATCTATGCCAAGAAGTCTGGCCTGGTTTATTGTAACAAGCCCTACGGCGTCTTTCAAGGACAAA
>JAZDNB010000027.1:0-17544 GCA_043800345.1 Candidatus Omnitrophota bacterium | reverse complement strand
CTTAGGCATTATTCCCATTGCGGTAAACCTTGCATTGGGACTACCTCTTGGCCAAGACCTTGTACGGAAAGAAGGCAATACCTTTGTCCTTACCCCCACTGCCGTAGCAGGTGTGTATGCCACTGCACTTAAGGCATACAGAGAACAGTTACGAGCGAAGTAGGTAATTTTAGTGTGAATTTATTATCGTCTGAAAAAGGGAATTACTATTGCACGTGAAGAGTAGTTCCCTTTTTACAATCAACGGAAATTTTATGCAAAAAAAGTTTAAAATAAGACCTCTCCTCGGAACATCCTACAAACATAATCAAAATGTTTAACCATTATAAGAAATTGGGTATATGTATAGTTAGTTTGGTTTTGACCTTCTTTGTTTTTATATCTTTTCCCGTAACCGCTAACCTTAAATCCGGAAATTACTCGTCTGTTTTACAATTGGAAAAATCAAAACTATCACCGCCGCTCATTACCGGAAACCAGGCCTCGAAAGGTAGAAAAAAGTCTGCGACAGGCATAAGGTTGCAAGAAAGAGGAAGCGGTGCAGACACCGCGCTTACTCAAGAAGCTTGGATGGCTGTTATTGCAGGAGCTACCGGCGAACTTGAAATAGCCGAGAGTTTTATTGATACAGATCCGTTAAAAGCTATGGTATGGGCTATTACCGCATTGCAGCATATGGAAAGGGCATATCTAGGATTGCAGGCACTTGGCTCAGATGTGACCATGCCGGAAGCGTATTCCGTGCGGGCTTATTCAATAATAGAAAGAGCACAAAACTTTCATATAGGAAAAACTATAACGCCCTCGCTTGTCAATGTGTATGGGCTTATACATGGCCGCATATCAAAAAAAGAAGACCCATTTTCAAGTGCGAACATGCAAAGGGTGATAGAAAAATATCCGCGATTTAAGGCCGTTTTATCCAGATACATAGAGGCAAAATTAAAATTAGCGGGATTGGAAGGTAAGGCCTATCAAGAAATGTCTAAGAATCTAAGCGTGCTTGAGACAATGCTACGTCTTGAAATAGAAAATGTATCGGATGGGACAGAAAGAGCGCTGTTATCAAATATACTTGCGACTGCCGGCTCTCTCGTAAGCTCCAATTTGTTCGAACCCTTCTATGACCCAGTAGATCCGCCCGCCCTCCTATTTGATGGAGTGCTTCTTACAGAAAATCCCAGAGATCAGTTTGTAGCATATCTACCCGACAGAACAGCTTCTTTTAGCCTTATCCCCCTCATTGATTTTAAAAAAGAAGCGTATACCGCAGGCGGAATACGCATAAAGCATCCCGGTGCGTATAATATGGATAACATCTGGAAGGAGGTCTATGACCTTGCCGATTCCATGGATTTTAAAGATAAGTGGAGCGGTATTGTATCTGCGGGTTCAAAATGGGAACTTGCCCTTGCTGAAGGATATGGTGATGATACGGAAGTTTTGAAACGTATGGCAACCTCTGCTGTTGGCCTGGTTAACTTCGGCCTTTTCCCCTACAACATAGCAGGACCCGACGTTAATTCCGGAGAAAAACAGATACAGCCGGCGGTTGATGCCCTACGGCAACGATATAGGCAGCATATAGAATTAGAAATGAAACTTATCGAGGCGGTCTTAACAGGAAGAATAAACGGAAATGATATTCCTGAAGATGGCGTGACCGAGATAGCCCTTGAAGGCGGGAGAATAATCAAGATTTCAAATAAAGCGCTCATGAGAAGCCATGGGATTTTTTGGCAAACTTCTCCTGTTGGAGCGAAAAAAGGTGAGTATACAATAGCGTCACTTTCGGCAAAAGGCAGGGATTCCGAAGAAAAAACTATACGTTTATATGATACAAGTGACCCTGCTTTTAGCGAATATATAAGGGTACTTTCGATTATACAAAACGAGCTTGGGGTTTTCTTCCTCAAGGACCCTTATATATATGCCATGAGAGAGCAGGCGCTTAATGGCCTTAGAAAAGGTGTAATAACCGATTTAACAATACCCGATGAAACTAAGATTGTATTTGACAAAATAATAGGAGTCGCTATTGGTGGCGGTGCAAAAGCAGCCGGTTCTTTAGTTGCGCATGAGGGGTTATCCGATATAACCGCAAGAGGAACTGTAAGGGCGCTTGTGCACGTCGCTCACTATCTGAAAGATAAAGGCGTTATTACCGGCGAAAAACCAAATGTGATTATAAGAGGCGCAGGAACCGTGGGAGAGGCTAGCGCAGAACTACTTACTGAATTAGGGTTTAAAGTTGTTGGTATTTCAGATGAAGAAGGTGCGATATACAAAGAGAGTGGTTTTACCGATGAAGATATACGCAGGCTTAAGGAAGAAAGGTTGCGCGCTAAAGAAGAAAAGAGAAAAGAATATGTCGTTGCTGCATTGGGCGAAAGAGAAGGCGTAGTTAGATATGATAATCCCGATGATATCCTGTGGAAAGAAGCTGACATATTACTCCCCGCAGCTATTGGCCCTACGGTCACAAAAGAGAATGTAGACAAATTTATAGTTAAGGCTATTGTGCCGGGAGAAAATAATGCTATTGCTGATAGAGAAGTGGAAAAATTATTACATCAAAGAGGCATATTGGCCTTTGAGGGCTCAACGGTAAATTATGGGACTGCTTATGTGGTTTGCGCAAAAGAAGGTGAGGTAAAACACAGGCTCTCAGTCGCTCAGATACTCGCCAATATAGATGCGCTTATTCAGGAGAGCAGAGATGAGGTAATTTCCAGGGAAGACGATCTTGTCCCTATTTTACTTTCGCTCCAGGATAGAGACACTACGCCGAACGATGTCCATAGGGAAGTTGTGAGCGAAATACGCTCGCTTATGGAAGAGGTTTATTTTGACAAAGATGGTAAATATAAAGATAGGATAGATACCATAATTAAACGTATAAGGGGAAGCGGTTCATATATGCCGTATCACGCAGCTCGCAGTTATGCGGCTATGGAGATAGCAAGAGGAGATGTCATACTGGGGTATCAATTGGCGGGTCTTGTTCAGCCAAGGATAAAAGAGGGAAGGGCTCGGATATTTGCGCAGCCAAAGAGGGCAGTTCTCCAGACAGCGACAGAACTTGCTGATTTGATAACAAGGAATAACACGTTGGCAAGGGATACAAACATTGCATCTCCTACAGGAGGAACACCGGAGGAGGTATATTATGAATTAATCAGGATGCATAAGGAGGAAGGGCTTGATCTGTCAAGAGTGACAATGTTTGCATTTGATGAATATCTCGGCCTTCCGAAAGAGCATCCTCAAAGGTATAGTAATTATCCGCCTTTTAAAAGGCTGAAGGAAGAAACAAATATAAGGGCTATACATGTATTAAATGCGGATGCCCCTGATATACAACAAGAGTTAGCGGGTTATGAGGCAAGGATTCGTGAGGCGGGAGGATATGACGCTATTATAATGCCGATGGGTCCAAACGGGCATTACGCCTTTAAAGAACCTGCATATATTATAAATGATATTAATCAACTTAGAGATTTAAGAGGAAAAGAAGGAGAGCTTTCTATTTTAAGAGATGAGTTTAATCAGTTTGAAATTGATGTTGCCCCGGAAAATTTAGATGAGGCAGTAGGCCTTATTATAGAACTCTTTGGAGAGTCGGGAAACATGCCTGCCTATATCTATATTGCCGATAAAATGAATACCCGATTAGATTCTTTTCATCGCGGGCAGATTGATTCTATAAAACAGAGGTTAGTTCAATATAACGGCAGGATAAGATTATATGAAACGTCCTTCTTTGCTACGGGTGCGCAGGATGTATATCTTACTCCGGAAACAAGAAAAGCAAACGCACGTTACTTTAATGATATCTCTGAGGTGCCCGAGCAGGCAATTACTACCAATCCGCTTTTGTTTATCAGAGATGATACGCTTGTTATAGGTCTTGTTACGGGTAAAACAAAAGAAACTCCGTTTTATAAAAGTATATTTGACAACGTAAATCCTGCGACTCCCATAGGAAGAATTTATCAGGGTGTGCGCGGCATACACATCTATGCCGATCTTGAAGCGGCGGATACAATCAGACGGCAGAAATAAAATCGCTTTGGTAAATTTTTGAGTATATCGAGCCCTGGGGGGTGAGTGTACTTTTAAAAAGAATTATTTTGTTGATATAAGCTTTATTTTTTGAAGTAAAGCTTATCCCTTCAACAATTTTCTTTAACTTATCTTTATTGTGAGGGTTTCTAATCCTGGCGAGAGTCAAATGGGAGCTAAAAGGCCTGTTTTCTTTTTGAAAACCTATTTCCCCGAGTTTGTCTTCTAAACTTTTAGCGAGTTCTGCTGTTTCCTGTTTCCCTTCATTTATACCTACCCATACTACGCGGGGATATTCGAGTTTTGGAAATGCACCGATTCCCGACAGGCCTACATAAAACGCTTTTCTTTGTTTTGCCGTATCTTCCAGGATGCTGCCTATCTGTTCAATGCGGGGAGTAGTGATATTGCCCAGAAATTTCAAGGTAAGGTGGATATTCTCCGGCCTGACCCACGTTGCGTCTATGTTTGATTTTTTAAGTTCCTGTTGCAGGTCTTTTAACTCTTCCTGCAATTCTTTAGTCAATTCTATCGCAATGAATGTCCGTATTGTATCGTGCATTTATGGTAATCCAAAAATCAAAATCCAAATATTAAAATTACATACCAAAATCCAAAATGTTTTAAAAATTTTAAATTTTGCATTGTCATTTTGCATTTTGATTTTTGATATTTGCATTTTACAGATTTATAATTCATGATTTTGTTAACAATCTTCTTACCATCTCCAAGGCTGCATCGGTTGATTTTAGTTTTATAGTCAACCTGTCGCCGATAAAATTATATTTTTTGCAGACGGTTTTTCTAGGAGTAGATAAACCTATATACACAAGACCTACAGATTTTGTTTTTGTAGCACCCGTAGGACCGGCGATGCCCGTTATGCCAAGACCTATGTCTGTTTTGCCTTTTATTCTTATATTTTCTGCCAGTGCCCGTGCCGTCTCCTTGCTTACTGCACCATACTTCCATAAAATTTCTTTTGAGACGCCGAGGTCTCTTATTTTAGATTCATTGGAATATACCACCGCCCCCAGTTTAAAATACTGCGAACTTCCGGAGATATCGGTAATTCTATTTGATAAAAGCCCTCCTGTGCAGGATTCAGCTATCGAGATCGTTTTTTTATTTTTAAGAAGCAGTTTACCGACTACTTCTTCAAGTGTTTCATTATCATAACCAAAGATATAACCTTTAAGCCGGCTCTTGAGTATCCTTTCGATTTTTTTAATATTTTTGTCTGCGTTTTGTTCAGTCTGCGCTTTTGTCGTTATCCTTAAGTCTATCTGATAGGGGTGGGCGTATATCCCTACCGTTGTCGGCGGTTTACGCTTGAGAACATCTTTTACCTTTTCGTTAACCTTCGATTCGGGCAGGCCCACTATCTTAATGGTCTTTGATTTGATAATGGTGTTTAGCCCAAATTCTTTTTTTAGATAGGGTATTACAAAGTTATCAACCATAGGTCTCATCTCGGAAGGAGGGCCCGGCAGGGCAATAAGTATTACATTATTATTTTTTAGGATAATCCCGGGAGCCGTTCCTACGCTGTTTTTGATAATAAGAGCGCCTTCGGGTATATATGCCTGGCGTCTATTGCACTCAGGCATTACGATATTACGATTTTTAAAGTGATGTTCGATATTTTCTACTATATCTTTGTTAAAGATAAGTTTTTTAGAAGTAAATTTAGAAATTACGTCCAGTGTTATATCATCAACAGTAGGACCAAGACCGCCGTTTGTTATGATTATATCAGCGCGGCTACGGGCGATTTCTAAAGCGGCAAGAATCCTTTTTTTATTGTCACCGACGGTTATTCTGTAAAATACATCTATGCCTATAGTAGATAATTTTTGGCTAAGATAGGCAGAATTGATGTCGATGGTATAACCAAGTAAGAGTTCCGTTCCTATATTAAGTATTTCGGCATTCATTATATGAAATTATAGATTAGTAGCCCCCAAATAACAAGATTTTTCTAAAGAATTTTTCTTTGCAAAAAATATTAAATAAAGGTATAATCTTTGAGTATTTTAACAAAAATATATAATAAATAAAATTCATAACGGAGGTATACAAATGTCCGAGGATAAGAAAAGAGAACAAAAGCATGACGAAAAGACGGAAAAGGATAAAGCACTTGAACTTGCACTCGCACAGATAGAGAAACAATTCGGCAAGGGCTCCATAATGCGTTTAGGCCAGGATACGAAAATGGATATTCCCTCAATCCCCACGGGTGCTGTAGGTTTGAACATTGCGCTTGGTATAGGAGGCGTGCCGAGGGGGAGGGTCGTTGAGATATTCGGACCTGAGGCATCAGGTAAGACCACACTTACCTTAAGCATCGTTGCCGAAGTGCAGAAACGAGGTGGCGTTGCAGCATTTGTCGATGCCGAGCATGCGCTTGATCCCACATATGCAAAAAAATTAGGGGTAAATCTTGATGAACTTTTGATATCACAGCCCGATACGGGAGAACAGGCCCTCGAAATAACGGAAACCCTGGTGAGGTCCAATGCGGTCGATATAGTGGTAATTGATTCCGTGGCAGCACTGGTGCCAAGGGCGGAAATAGAAGGAGAAATGGGCGATTCTCACATGGGCCTGCAGGCACGTCTTATGTCGCAGGCGCTTCGTAAACTTACCGCGGCAATAAGCAAATCAAAGACGTGCGTCATTTTTATAAACCAAATCAGGGAAAAAATCGGCGTTATGTTCGGTAATCCTGAAACTACCCCGGGAGGAAGGGCGCTCAAATTTTATTCATCCGTAAGGCTTGATATAAGAAAAATAGATACAATTAAATCACAGGATGCGGTGGTAGGTGCGCGGGTCCGCGTAAAAGTCGTAAAAAACAAAGTTGCCCCGCCGTTTAAACAAGCAGAATTTGACATCATGCACGATGAGGGTATTTCAAGAGCGGCAAATTTGATAGACGTGGGGCAGGAACACGCCATAGTACAAAAGAGCGGTGCATGGATTACTTATGGCGAACATAGGCTCGGCCAGGGAAAAGAAAATGCAAGGTTGTACCTCAGGGATAATCTAAAGCTTATGGACGAAATAGAAAAAAAGATACTAGAGGCGGTAAGAAGCAAGTCCCCGTGAGTATTAGCATATACTACCGGAACATTAAATCTTGATGGTCCCTCATAATGAAGTCGAAGCTGCAAAAGATACGGTACTTCGACTGTTACATTACTGTCCAAGAAGCATAAAGGAAGTTTCCGACAGGCTTACAAAAAAAGGTTTTTCAAGAAACGCAGTAGAAAAATCTATCGCCGTCTTGAAGGGTGCGGGTCTTTTAGACGATTTAAAATTTGCCAAGGACTGGATAAGCGCAAAATTAGAAAAATCACCGCGGGCAAAAGCAATACTTATCGAGGAACTTACACACAAGGGTATTGATGAATCAGTAATTCAAAATGCGTTTTCAAGTTTTCCGGAAGTTCTTGATGAGTATGCTATGGCAAAGAAGGTTCTAAAAAAGCGCTTTAAGGAATCAAGAGGTGTAACCTCGGAGAGTGCAATAAAAAAGTTGTACCTTTATCTTAAAAGGTGCGGTTTTAGCGATGAAATAACCGAAAAAATTTTAAGGGATACATTTACTATAGATGAATTCTGATGCGTTAAGACAAAAATTTTTGGATTTTTTTAAATCTAAAGAACATACGATAATCCCCAGCAGTTCGCTTGTGCCCGAGGATGACCCTACCGTGCTTTTTACCAGTGCCGGAATGAACCAGTTTAAGGATAATTTTCTGGGGAGGGTGAAGACATTAAAACGTGCGGCGTCTTGCCAGAAGTGCTTAAGAACGGGCGATCTGGATAATGTGGGCAGGACCGCCGGTCACCATAGTTTCTTTGAGATGCTCGGAAACTTTTCCTTCGGAGATTATTTTAAAAAAGAAGCTATTAGTTGGGCATGGGAGTTTTTGACCGAAGTACTCCGCATAGAAAAAGAAAAACTATGGTGCTCGGTCTATAAAGACGACAATGAATCTTACGAGATTTGGGAGAAAATAATTAAAATGCCGAGGGAGAGAATCATACGGTTAGGCGAAAAAGAAAATTTCTGGCCTTCGAATGCGCCGAAAGACGGCCCGAACGGGCCCTGCGGTCCCTGCTCCGAGATATTCTTTGACCAGGGGAAGTCGATCGGATGCGGCAGGGAAGACTGTAGCCCTGCCTGTGACTGCGCAAGATTCGTAGAGGTATGGAATCTGGTGTTTACACAATTTGACAGGAAAGACGGCGGCCTGCTAGAACCGCTTCCGAGTAAAAATATAGATACGGGTATGGGACTTGAAAGACTCGCGCGCGCTATGCAAGGTGTTCTTACGAATTTTGAAACGGATTTGTTTTCTGAGCTTACGGGTTTTATTAATACCGTAGCGGCCGTAAAAGATATTGCATCCTCCCGGGCCATAGCTGATCACTTGCGGGCTGTGGTATTTGCCGTGTGCGACGGCGTAATACCGTCAAATGAATCACGCGGATACGTGATTCGCATGTTGATACGCCGCGGGGCAAATCTTGGAACAAAGCTGGGAATTGAAGGACCGTTTTTATATAGAATGGTACCTATCGTATCAAAGCTTATGCATACGCCGTATCCCGAACTTGAAACAAGAAGGGAAAATATAGCCGATATGATTTTGGCGGAGGAAAAAAAATATAAAGAAACACTGAAAAATGCGAGCTTTATATTGAAACAAGAGATAGGGCTCCTCAAGGAAAAACAGATTAAAGAGTTATCGAAAGAGCTTGCGTTTAAACTGTATGACACCTATGGCCTTCCTATCGAAACAATAGAAGAGATTGCGGGAAAAAGCAGTCTGAAAGTTGATAAAGAAGGTTTTAATGATTTACTGGAGAAACAGAAAGATGCTTCAAGAAAGTCCTCAGGCATGAGCCAGGTTATATTTGCCCAGACCGCTTCTGCGCTCATAAAATCATTGAATATAAAAACCGAATTTACAGGATACGGCGTTTATGAGGATGTAGCCCAGGTAAAAGCCATTATTAAAGACGAAAAATCCACGGATGAGCTCTCAAGCGGCGAAAAAGGATACATTATTACCGATAAAAGCCCGTGTTATGGCGAATCTGGCGGACAAATCGGCGATACGGGCATCCTAGAAAAAAATAATACAAAGTGCAACGTTCTTAATACAAGGGTTGTTGAAGATACTATTGTGCATTTTATTGAGGCGAGGGGTTGTTCTATTAAAGTTGGCGACGCCGTTTCTTTAAAGATTGATACTAAAAGAAGGCTTAATATTGCACGGCACCATAGCGTGACGCATCTTTTGCAGGCTGCATTGAGGGAAGTGTTAGGGCCTCACGTTGAGCAATCAGGGTCTTTGGTCAGCGATGAATTTCTGAGATTTGACTTTACGCATTTTAAGGATTTGGATGCACGCGAAATTAACCGTATTGAGGATGTGGTGAATAGTTATATTCAAAGAGCGCTGGCAGTATCTACTGAGATTATGGAAACAACTGAAGCGAGGACACAAGGGGCTATGGCCTTATTCGGCGAAAAATACGGAAAGTACGTACGTGTGGTATCGATGGGTACGGTAAGCAAGGAATTATGCGGCGGTACGCATGTAAAATCAACGGGAGAAATAGGGTTATTCAAGATAGTCTCCGAAGGTTCTGTTCAGGCGAATATCAGGCGTATCGAAGCGGTTACAGGTGAAAGTGCGATAAAAAAAGTGCGGGAATCGGAGGATATCCTAAACAGAGTTGCAGAGGTTTTAAAAACACCAAGGTCGGAGGTCATAAAACAGGTAGAGAAGATTCTGAAATCCCAGAAAGAATTGCAGAAAAAATTGGATGTTTTGTCTATCCATGATGCAAAAGATACCGCTGAAGAATTGCTTGAAAAGGCAAAAGAATTCAAAGGCATAAAAGTTGTTATTGGAAAATTTAATGAAGCAAGTATAGATTTTTTAAGAAAGATATCCGATATCATAAAAGATAAGGAAAAGAAATCGGTCATTGTGCTGGCCTCAGCTACCCAGTCAAAGGCAATTTTTATCGTATCGATCGGTAAAGATTTGCTAAAGGCTGGTTTTGATGCGGTGCTTATTGCCAAAGCAATGGCAGAATTGATCGGAGGAAGCGGCGGCGGCAGGGCTGACCTGGCACAGGCAGGCGGTAAGGATATTACTAAGATAGATGAAGCGCTTTCGGCTGCCCAAAAGATAGTTAAGAACCTGATTACATAAAAGATATTATTTTCTCGTAATGCCGGCCTAAGCTGACAAGGAGTTTTGTGTATGAAAGTTATAAAGTTTTCAAGCAAAGCGTTTACAAAATTGTGTAACAGGGCTTTCGGCGGCAAGAAACGTCTTGAAGAGCTTGTAGGGAAGATTGTTGACGATGTGAGGCTTGACGGAGATGAGGCCTTGGTAAAATATACCCGTAAGTTTGACAGAGTAAAATTACTTCCGAAACACTTTAAGGTAACCGAGGCGGAAACAAACGCTGCCTATCAGAACGTGGATGCGGAATTCATCTCGACGCTCAAGATGGTTATTGCCAACATCGAAAAGTTTTATAAAAGGCAATCAAAGAAATCATGGCGTATTAAAGACGAAGACGGTGCAGTACTGGGAGAAATCTACAGGCCCATAGAAAAAGTCGGTGTCTATATCCCCTCGGGAACAGTACCGCTTGTATCGAGCGTCTATATGACTGCGTTGCTTGCAAAGATAGCAGGTGTGAAAAAAGTAGTTTTGGTAAGTCCCCCCAATCAACATGGGACAATAAACCCGTCCATCTTGGCGGTAGCAAATTTATTAAAAGTTGATGAAATATATAAGATTGGCGGCGCTCAGGCAATCGCGGCTTTGGCATTTGGCACAAAGACTATTCCTAAGGTTGATAAGATTGTAGGCCCCGGCAACCGATATGTGACCGAGGCGAAACGGCAGGTGTTTGGTTATGTGGATATTGATATGCTCGCAGGACCGAGCGAGGTTGTGATCATCGCAAACCAAAACTCTAACCTTGATTTTGTCGTCGCCGATTTAAGGGCCCAGGCGGAACATTACAAAGGGTTTTCGGTGCTTATTACAACATCCAAATCGCTCATAAAAGCGGTGAGGAAAGAACCCGATAACGGCTTTATAGTGTATGTTAAAAATTTGGATGAAGCGGTTGAGGCGGCAAACAGGCTGGCGCCGGAACATCTGCAGATAATGGTAAAAAACCCTAACAAGTTAGTAAACAAAATAACTAATGCGGGTGCGATTTTTATAGGGCCGTATAGCCCCGTGAGCGTAGGCGATTACATTGCGGGGCCGAGCCATGTGCTTCCTACTTCGGGTACCGCGCGGTTTTTCTCAGGGCTGTGCGTGAATGATTTTATAAAAACTATCCATGTAATTTCATACCCCAAGAAAAGCCTCGAGAAGGTAAAAGCGGCTATAGAAAAATTAACTTCCTTGGAAGGGCTGCCAAAACATGCCGAATCAACGAGAATAAGATTTCAGGAGAGAAAGGAAGAAAGATGAAGCGCGAAGGGCAATATACATATAATACGAAAGAAACACAGGTGTCCTGTAAGCTTGTTATTGACGGAACCGGAAAATCAAATATTAAGACGGGTATCGGTTTTTTAGACCACATGCTCGAACTTTTTTCTTATCACGGTTTGTTTGATGTAACCATTAAAGTAAAAAAGCAGGATTTAGATGTCGATATACACCATACTAATGAAGACGTAGGTATATGCCTCGGAGGCGCCTTTAAAGCAGCGCTTGAAGATAAAAAAGGTATCAGGCGTTATGGTACGGCATTTGTGCCCATGGAAGAGGTTATAGCGGAAGTCAGGGCAAGGGTGATTGTAGATATAAGCGGCCGAGCGCTCATTGATATAAAATTTCCAAAATCCGTTTACCGACTTGTCGGCGAAAGCGGTTACACCGTAGAATATTGCCGGCAGTTTCTTGAGGCGTTTTCTAGAAATTCCGGAATAGCTGTATATATTAAATTGGAATCTTGCAGGGGTACCTTTGATTTTCATCATACAATCGAGGCAATATTTAAGGCATTTGGAAGGGCGCTCGATGAGGCAACTTCAATAGATTCAAGGAGAAAAGAAACGCCGTCTACTAAAGGAAAGTTATGATTGCCATAATTGATTATGGGATGGGCAATCTCAGGAGTGTATTGAAAGCCTTTGAGCACATCGCCTCAAAGGCTTTTGTTACCTCAAGCCCGTCCCGTATATTAAAAGCGGACAAGATTGTCCTGCCGGGCGTCGGGGCTTTTGGGGATGCCATAGAAGAACTTACGCGCAAAGGTTTATACGATGCTATCATTGAGGCTATCGGAAGAGGAAAACCGTTTTTTGGTATATGTCTTGGTATGCAGCTTTTGGTTTCTCAAAGCCAGGAATCACCTCACGCTAAAGGGCTTAGGGTCTTAAAGGGCGAGGTAGTTAAGTTTATACCTACTACAAAATTAAAAGTGCCTCACATCGGCTGGAATCAGGTGGAGCTCGTGAAAAAATCGCTGCTTTTCAAAGGGTTAAAAAACAGGGAATATTTTTATTTTGCGCATTCTTTTTACGTAAAACCAAAAGAAAGGAATGCGGTAAGCGGTATAACCAATTATGGCGTCAGATTTACTTCCTGCATCGAAAAAGAAAATATATTCGGCGTGCAATTTCACCCGGAAAAAAGCCAAAAGGCAGGGCTAGTCGTCTTGAAGAATTTTTCCAAGATATGATTATCATTCCCGCGATTGATATAATGAATGGGCGCGTAGTGCGGTTGCGTCAAGGGGATTTTACAAAGGTGAAAAAATACCCCAACAACCCATTGGAATATGCAAAAAAATGGCAGAGACAAGGGGCAGAGCTTCTCCACATCGTTGACTTAGACGGTGCGAGAACAGGAGAGCCTAAAAACTTTTCCGTTATTAAAGATATTATAGATACAGTTAACATTCCCGTTGAGGTCGGCGGAGGCATAAGGAGCGGACGCTTGATAGCGGATTTTCTCGATATAGGAGCTTCCTATGTAATAGTCGGCACAAAGGCCCTTATCGAAAAGCATTTTCTTAAAGAAATAGTGGAAAAATATAAAAATAAAATAGTAGTGAGCGTTGATTCAAGGGATGGTTTTGTAAGGACAGAGGGCTGGAGGAAAAAGACAAATATAAAGAGTTTAGCGCTTATAAAAGACTTGGAGAAAGCAGGCGTTGCGCGGGTTATTTTTACCGACATATCGAAAGACGGGATGCTTAAAGGTATAAATATAGAATTGATAAAAGATATATTCCTGCATACGGATAAAATTAAGGTGATTATTTCGGGCGGGATTTCCGGCTATTCTGATATTGTAGCGCTAAGAGCGCTGGATAACAGCAGGCTCATAGGCGTTATTAGCGGAAAGGCGCTCTACGAGAGGAAGATTTCACTTATGAAAGCACAAAAAGTATGCTTGCAAAAAGAATAATCCCGTGTTTAGACATTAAGGACGGCAGGGTTGTGAAAGGCACAAAGTTCCTGCATCTTAAGGATGCGGGGGACCCTGTCGGGAATGCATCCTTTTATGACAGGGAAGGTGCAGACGAACTTGTATTTCTGGATATAAGTGCAAGTTTCGAAAAAAGGCCTATTCTCTTGGAAGTCGTCAAAAAGGTGGCAGAGGCAATATTCATACCGTTTACCGTCGGAGGGGGTATACGAGATATCGATGATATCAGGATGCTGTTAAATTCCGGATGTGACAAAGTCTCGATTAATACAACCGCGGTTAAGAACCCCTCGTTAGTAGATAAGTCCTCGAAGCGCTTTGGGAGCCAGTGCATTGTGGTCGCTATCGATGCAAAGCAGATCGGCCAAAAAGATACATGGGAGGTATTTATCAACGGAGGAAAGACCGCAACCGGTATTGATGCGCTGAGGTGGGCGAAGGAAGTTGCCAAAAGGGGGGCGGGCGAGATTTTACTCACCAGCATGGATAGGGATGGGACAAAAAACGGCTATGACATAAAACTTACGAAACGCATAGCAGATAGCGTGGATATACCCGTTATTGCCTCCGGAGGGGCAGGTAACCTTATGCATCTCTACGAAGCATTTTGCTCGGGCGCAGATGCGGCGCTTGCCGCTTCCATTTTTCATTATCGGCAATATTCAATAAAAAAAGTAAAATTATATCTCAAAAAGAAAGGGATACATGTGAGATTATGAACATAGCAAAAAGTATCAAATTTAATAGCGATGGTTTGCTATCGGTTATCATACAGGATTATAAGGATAATCAGGTGCTTATGCTTGCCTATATGAATGAAGAGGCCTTTACATTGACTGTGAAGACAAAAAAAGTCCACTTCTTTAGCCGCTCAAGAAATAAATTATGGCTTAAGGGTGAACAATCAGGGAATTTTCAGATAGTAAAATCGGTATATTTTGACTGCGATGCCGATGCCCTTCTTATAAAAGTAAGCCAAAAAGGCGGCGCCTGTCATGAAGGTTACAAGAGCTGTTTTTTCAGGAAAATAACACCCGAAGGTACGCTAAAAATAGTCGAGAAAAAAGTGTTTGATGAGAAGAAAGTATATAAAAAATAAAAAATGTTTATTCCCGATCAGAAAAAATTTTTAAAGAATGCCAAAAAGGCGAATATGATCCCGGTCTATAAAGAAATAGTCGCCGATATGGAAACCCCTGTGTCCGCATATGTCAAGCTGGACAAAGGGGCGTACTCTTATCTGCTTGATTCCGTAGAGGGCGGGGAAAGGCTGGGGAGGTATTCATTCCTGGGCATAAATCCGTCTTTGGTGTTCTCAAGCAGCGGAAAAAAAATTATCATTATAAGGGGTAAAAAGAGAATAACATTTACAACTGTGCACGACCCCCTCTATGAGATAAAAAAGCTTATGAGCGAGTTTAAATTTTCAGGCGACTATGACATTCCGAGATTTTTCGGCGGATTTGTGGGGTACATAGGGTATGATATGGTAAGGTTTTTTGAAGATATCCCCCAAAAGAATCCCGACGAACTGAGTCTGCCCGATTCTTACCTTATACTTGCGGACGAACTTTTGATATTTGACCACATAAACCATACGATAAAGATTGTCGTGAACGCATATATAAAAGGTAGCCCTATTATTGCCTATAAGAAGGCGCTAAGACGGATAGATGATATTATACGTACGCTTAAAAAACCAGCGAACATTCTACCCTTTAGTGCAGGCGACCTAAGCGATGAATTATTAACGGGCATAAAAAGCAATATGACGGAACGTGAATTCATACGAGCGGTAAGGAAGGCAAAGGAATATATAAAAAATGGCGATATCATACAGGTGGTATTATCTCAGCGTTTTAGGATGAAGGTTACATCTAAACCGTTTGATATATACAGGGCACTGCGCTCGGTGAATCCTTCCCCCTACCTGTTCTACTTAAAATACGGCGCTTTGAAATTAATAGGCTCTTCTCCCGAGATACTCGTCAGGTGTGAAAATAGAACAATACAAGTACGCCCCATTGCAGGTACGAGGCCGCGGGGCAAAGATGAAAAAGAAGATTTAAAATTAGAAAGAGAACTGCTTAAAAGCCCCAAGGAAAAGGCCGAACATATAATGCTTGTTGACTTAGGAAGAAACGACATAGGCAGAGTCAGCCAAGCCGGCTCGGTAAAGGTAAGCGAGTTGATGGTTGTGGAAAAATATTCGCATGTGATGCATATCGTAAGTGAATGCGTCGGTAAATTAAAAACAAATCTTGACCAATATGATGTGATGAGGGCGACATTTCCCGCCGGAACGGTAACGGGCGCCCCGAAAGTGAGGGCGATGGAGATAATAGATGAACTTGAAAATGTTAAACGCGGGCCTTATGCCGGCTGCATATGCTATTTCAGCTTTACGGGAAATCTTGACAGTTGTATTACCTTACGGACCATAATCGTTAAAGATAACACGGCCTATATACAGGCAGGTGCGGGTCTGGTGGCGGATTCAAACCCAAAAAAAGAATATGAAGAAACTCAGAACAAGGCCAAGGCGCTTTTAAAGGCCATTAAACTTGCCCAGTCAAATATAAAACAATGATTATCGTTATAGATAACTACGATTCGTTTACCTATAATCTGGTCCAGTATCTCGGGGAGTTAAAGCAGGACCTCCTTGTTTTTCGAAATGATAAAATTACTACTGCCAAAATGCAATCCTTACGGCCTGCGCATATTATTATTTCGCCCGGTCCCGGCTATCCCAAGGATGCGGGTATTTCAAGCGAGGTTATAGCTTACTTTAAGGATAAGGTGCCGATACTTGGCGTGTGCCTGGGGCATCAGTGCATCGGGGAGGTGTTCGGCGGAAAGATTGTCCATGCAAAGACCCTCATGCACGGAAAGACGTCGTTTATTTATCATAACGGAAAAACTATCTTTAAAAATATTAAAAACCCGTTTGAGGCAACGAGATATCATTCGCTTGTAATAGAAAGAAAATCCCTGCCGGGGGATCTGGAGCTTATCGCCCAGACTAACGATGAAGAAATCATGGCGGTTCGGCACAGGCAATTTCCGGTATGGGGAGTGCAATTTCATCCGGAATCTATATTGACGAAGGAAGGTAAACATATACTTTCGAATTTTTTATCCGTAACAAAGGAATTTGGAAAGGATACAAGGTAGGTATGATAAAGGAGACAATAGCAAAACTCATAGAAAAAAAGGATCTTCTTCCGGAAGAGACAGAAGCCTGTTTTAATGAGATAATGGAAGGCCTTGCAACACCGTCACAGATAGGCGCATTTTTGACGGCCCTTAGGATAAAAGGGGAAACCACGGAAGAGATTACGCATGCTGCAAGCGTAATGAGGGCAAAGTCGATAAAGATAGACGTCCGCAGCTTTCCGGATGAAGTTGTAATCGATACCTGCGGCACAGGCGGAAGCCTTATACCAACATACAATATTTCTACGACCGTTGCATTTATCGTTGCCGGATGCAGCGTAAAAGTTGCAAAACACGGAAACCGTTCCGCCTCCGGCAGGTGCGGCAGCGCCGATGTCCTTGAAGCGCTTGGCGTGAACATAAACCTGGCGCCGGAAAAGGTAACGCAGTGCATTAAGGAAATAGGAATCGGTTTTCTCTCTTTGCGCCCCTCTACCATCCCGCAATGAAGTTTGCCGGCCCTACCCGCAAGGAGATAGGGATAAGGACGATATTTAACCTGCTTGGCCCGATTTCAAATCCGGCGAACCCCTCCGTGCAACTACTCGGTGTGCCGAGGCCCGAGCTTACGTCGGTAATAGCAACCGCGCTTAAAAATCTCGGAGCAAAAAATGCGCTCGTGGTGCACGGCCTTGACGGCAAGGACGAGATATCGATAACGGGTAAGACCCTTATTGCGGAATTAAAAGACGCAAAGTTAAGGTCGTATTATATAACTCCCCAAAAGCACGGCCTTAAAAGATGCAGCATAGAA
>JAZDNB010000037.1:0-7105 GCA_043800345.1 Candidatus Omnitrophota bacterium | reverse complement strand
CCCTGCCCGACAGCAGGCAGGCGTACGCCTCCACAATACGAGAAAGAAAAAATGAAAAAAAATAAAAAACTTGAACAATTGGATTTTGAAATAGAATTCTTCGAGAAGCTGCTTAAGGAAAAACCTGATTTTATAGAGGTCCTTATGCCGCTTGCGGACGCATATACGAAAAGGGGGCATTACGAAAAAGGTTTGGCGATAGACAAAAAACTTTCCGAGCTAAAACCGGACGATCCCGTCGTATGGTATAATCTTTCCTGCAGCCTTTCTTTATTAAATAAAACAGACAAGTCCCTTGAAGCCATGAAACAAGCCCTCGCGCATGGTTATAACGATATGGAATATCTTTTATCCGACCCAGATTTGGCAAGCCTGCGGGAAACCCCCGGTTTTAAAGAACTACTTTTTAAATTAAAAAATTATCAGAATTAGCCTCCCCTGTATTAGCCCGCCCCTGACCTATAAACGGCAAGCGCAACCCATAAGGCGTAGGACCAAAAATAAAATCACGGTCATTAGCCCGCACAGTGTTATTTTGCCGTTTGAACGATAAGAACAGCTGTGGTATACTAACATACATATTATTTCAAAATGGCAAGCGATATACTAAAAAATCTAAATCCGCAGCAGAAAGAGGCAGTATGCCATGACAGGGGCCCTCTTTTAATAATAGCAGGCGCCGGTACGGGCAAAACCTCCGTCATCACGCGGCGTATAGCGTATCTTATAGAAACCAAAAAAGCCCTTCCGGAAGAAATAGTCGCCCTTACCTTTACCGAAAAAGCGGCAGCTAATATGGAAGAGGGCGTCGATATTCTTGTTCCCTACGGATATACCAATGTTTGGATTAGTACGTTTCATGCATTCGGAGACAGGATCCTAAGAGAAAATGCCCTTGTTATGGGGCTTGACCCGAATTTCAAAGTACTCACCAGGCCTGAACAGATCATATTCTTCAGGGAAAATCTCTTCAGTCTCCCCGTGTCTTATTTCAGGCCCTTAAGCGACCCTACGCGTTTTATCGAAGCGCTTGCAATCTTACTAAGCAGGGCAAAAGACGAAGACATAAGCCCAAAGGATTATGCTGATTATGCAATGAAACTTAAGCATCGGCTTAGCGAACATCCCGGGGACGAAGAATTAAAAGAGCTTCTGCTCCAGCAGGAAGAAATCGCGGGTATCTATGCCAGATACCAGGAACTTACAAGACAAAACAACAGAATTGATTTTGGCGACCAGGCATATCTAAGCCTTAAGCTTTTACGGGAACACGCGCTCATATTAAAAAGTTACCAGCGGCAATTTAAATATATACTCGTAGACGAATTCCAGGATACGAATTACGTGCAGTTTGAACTTGTAAAATTATTGGCAGGCAAAGATAAAAACCTTACCGTGGTGGGAGACGACGATCAGTCAATCTATAAATTCCGGGGAGCGGCCATCAGCAACATATTGAACTTTATGGATACCTATCCGGAAGCAAAAAAGGTTGTGCTTACCAGAAACTATCGTTCGACCCAAACCGTATTAGATTGCGCCTATAGGCTCATCGTGCACAACAACCCCGACCGGCTTGAGATAAAATGTAATATAGACAAACGATTAAAAGGGGGCGCCCCGTGCGCTCATGCCGTTAGCCACTTTGAGTTTGATACCGTCTCAAGCGAAGCAGACGGCGTTGCCAAGATAATAGAGAAAAAAATAAGATCGGGGCGTTATACGTATTCTGACTTTGCGATACTGGTAAGGTCAAATAATGATGCGGACCATTTTATACGGGCGCTCAACATGAAAAATATCCCGTGGCGCTTTAGCGGCAATCAAGGGCTTTATTCAAGGGCCGAGATAAGACTGCTCGTTTCGTTTTTGAAGGTCATATCAAACCTCGCTGACAGCATAAGCCTTTTTCATTTAGTGTCTTCAGAAATTTATAAGTTTGACATGGTGGAGCTTAATAGGATTATGAGCGTTGCCAACAGAAATAACAGGTCTTTGTTTCATCTGTTTGTGCATATAGATACGTTTGACGAGCTAGGAGATATCTCGCCCTCCACAAAAAAGGGCATAGAGAATATCCTCAAGGACGTAGAAAAATTTAGCGAGGTATCGCGCGAACTTACGACAGGAAGGCTCCTGTATAAATTTTTGACAGAGACGGGATATCTGAAACTGCTTATAAAAAGCGATCTTCCCGAGGCTGACGAAAAAGTTCAGAATATAGCGAAATTTTTCGAGATCGTGAAAAATTTTGAAACAATCGCAAAGGAAGACAGGGTGGTCGAATTTTCAAGGCACCTCGATAGCCTTATAGAAGCGGGTGACGACCCTGCTACCGTTGAGGCGGATATCGACACCCATGCGGTTAATATCCTGACGGTTCATAAGGCCAAGGGGCTCGAATTCACGGCGGTATTTTTGGTAAGCCTCGTCATGGGCAAATTTCCCTGGCCCAAAAGAAAAGAATCGATAGAATTCCCTGCCGAATTGATAAAAGAAATGCTGCCATCCGGAGACTTTCATACGCAAGAGGAACGCAGGCTTTTTTATGTGGGTATGACGCGCGCAAAAAAAGAATTATACCTTACCTATGCAAGAGATTACGGCGGGGTAAGGGAAAGAAGGGTGAGCCAGTTTGTGCTTGAGGCATTCGGGCTGGCAAAACCCCAGTCACGGATACACAGAACATCCGCCCTTGAGGTCATAGAGCGTCACGCGCCACAGATAAGCCAGGGCGCGAAAAAAAAGAAAACAAAAGAGGCATGCGAGCCCTTAACGCTTAGCTATTACCATATCGATGATTATCTCACCTGCCCCCTTAAATATAAATATGTTCACATATTACGGGTACCCGTGTTGCAGCACCACAGCGTAGTCTACGGCAAGGCAGTGCATGATGCGGTGCAGTATTATCATCTGGCAAAGATTAAAAATAAAACTATAACAATAGACGATGTGCTGAGCGCCTTCCGCCTGGGGTGGGTGTCCGAGGGTTTTCTTACGAGAGAGCACGAAGAGGAGCGCTTTAAAGTGGGCGAACAGGCACTTAAGAGGTTTTTTGATGAACAGGAAAAGTCAAAACAGGTTCCCGCGCTTGCGGAAGAGAAATTCAGATTTACGCTTACCGACAACCTGCTTGTTAAAGGGAGGTGGGACAGGATTGATATGAGGGGCGATGCGGTTACGATAATCGATTTTAAGACATCGGAAATAAAAAAAGAAAAAGATGCCCACAGGCGCGCCAAAGAGAGCCTGCAGTTATCGATATATAGTCTTGCCTATAAAGAAAAATTTGGGAAAATCCCCGATGCCGTAGAACTTCATTTTATCGAATCCGGCATGGTAGGGGTCTCGGAGCGGACAGGGGAGGACATTGAAGAAGCAATACAGAAAATTAAAGAGGTATCCCGCGGGATAAGAAAGCAGGATTTTAGCCCAGGGCCGCGCTATCTTGCCTGTAGATATTGCGCTTTTTCAAAGATATGCCCCCATACGGCAAGCGGATGATGCTATAACAATTCAAATATCAAAGTCAACATCGGGGGTTTGTATAATTTTAATTGTTACATTACAACGGAGGCAGAATGGATATTACAACACGTTACCGCGCATTATTACATAAGCTAGAAGAGAGAAAAGAAGAGGTGTTAAGATTCGTTGCGTTTTTAGAAAGCAAAACGAATTGGCTCAGCGCTCCCGCAAGTACAAAATATCATCTTAACAGGCAGGGGGGGCTGCTTGAACACTCTGTCAACGTAACCGAATGTTTATTAAAGATGAAAGAGTGTCTTAAAAATGACATACCGCAGGAGACCTGTATCCTCGTTGGCCTGTTTCACGATATCGGGAAGGTGGGGTTAGCAGGAAAACCGTACTATATCCCGAATGATAATCAATATGAAATAAAAAAAGGTATTTTGTATAAAATAAATCCCGAACTTACGACTATGGGAATTGCTACGCGGAGCCTTTTTATCGTCGCCCAACACATATGTCTTTGTGCGGAGGAGGCGCAGGCCATCGCATACCACGATGGTTTATTTGTTCCCGAAGGCGAAAGCATAAAACACCGCGAAACACCGCTCACCCTGCTTTTACATTGGGCGGATTACTGGGTGGTGCAGACAGTCGAGAAGGCGATATGAGCACGATAGCAAAATGTGGCAGCGAATATTGGCTTACGCCGGAAGGAAGGCTGACAAAAGTTGTAATCTATTCAATTACAGCGGGGCTTATTGCTACCGTTTCCTTTCTGTCCGGCGCTACCGCCTCGCGCCTTGAGTTTAGCGGGATAGTTTTTGCGGGTTGTGCACACCTGGTTTCAGGCACGCTTGCAGTATTTTTTTGTTCCTACCTCATCATGAAGGCGCGTATTTTTTCATCCAGAAATACTATTGGTGGAGAGGATGCCCGGACAAAAGACAAAGAGCAGAAAAAACTCCTCATACTAAAAGAGATTTTGTCCGATACGGTTTTTGAAAAGGATACAATAGAAACGCTCGTGCGAAAGATAGGTTTGGATACGCGATTGTGGCATGAGGCTATAACAAAAGAAACGCTCCGCGCCACTGGCAGAAGGTTTGAGAACCCTGCGTACATAGCGATGGTATCAGCGCTCTTATATCTTTGCGGCGCGTTTGTGACGCTTTTCCCTTTTATCGTATTCGATACCGCCCTTGGCGCATTAAGCGTTTCTATAGTAATTATGGTTGTATTTTTATGTATGGTGGGTCTCTTAAAAACCTTATTCACAAAGCAAAAATGGTTTATAAGCATCTTTGAGCTCTTATGCTGCGCTGTGGCGGCCTGTGTTATGGGATTTCTTTTTGGAAAACTTGCCGGTATATTTTTTACTCATACGTAAGTCTGATTGACACAACATTATTTTTCTGTTAATATTCAGGCTGCTGTATGCCGGGATGGCGGAATTGGCAGACGCCTTGGACTTAAAATCCAATGGAGCTTCGCTCCGTGCCGGTTCAACTCCGGCTCCCGGCACTTTTGTTTATACGAGGCGGTGCTTACAGTATGAAAAAATTTTTTGTCACTCTTTTTTTAACCACCCTTATCCTCTCTTGCTACGGTTGCAGTCCCCAACGGCCCCCTCTCTCAGTTGATGCGGGCAATATTAACGTTTTCTTTTCTCCCCAGGATGGTTGTGCCAAGGAAGTAATATACCGTATTGACCAGGCACAGCACTCTATTTATATCGTCATGTATTTTTTTACCTCGAGGGATATCGCACAGGCGCTCGTAAGGGCAAGGCAGCGGGGGCTTGAGGTAAGGGTGTGTCTACATGCGCCCGAAAAATCAAGCGAATATGACAAGTATTCAAAAGATGGCTATTTAAAAAATAGCGGCATATCCGTGGCGCTTATTAAGGGGAAAGGGATAATGCATAATAAGTTTTGCATAATAGATGAAACAATTGTGCTCACCGGTTCATACAACTGGACAAAGCGGGCAGAATATGAGAACGACGAGAATATGGTTGTCATACGCTCAAAAGACGTAGCCCGGCTGTACAAAGAGGAGTTTGACAGAATTTATAATGGTAAAAAACCGAGCAGCTTCAGCTATAAAGATGAACGTGGCATCGACAAAATACCTTTTGTGGCGCTTGATGCTCCCGTTGGCACTCCGTCAAAAAGCGCTGGATATTATGTAGGGAACAAAAAATCGATGAAGCTACACTCCTCCCGCTGCGAAGAAACCGTACGTATAAGCCCGGCAAACAAGAAGGAATTTAAAGATAAACGCGAGGCGCTGCAAAAAGGCTATGCGCCCTGCAAACTATGCAACCCATAACGCAGAGGCGCAGGGCATCTTGAAAAACAAGAGAATATATGGTATATTTTTTATGGAGCCGATAAAGGTAAACCCCGGGAAACCGGGGGGCGTCTATGATGCAGCGTTTTATATATTTTCTGCATCAAGACCCTGGAGGGTATGTAGAAATTCTGTTTTTCCTTCAGGACAAAGCCGACAGACCTACGTTGTCGAAAGCAGCTTTCCTTCGGAGGTGGGATAAGCGCTGGCGATAACACGGTGGCTGGGTTGCCGAAGTAACTTTATCGGCTTTTTTATGTTACACCTCAAACATTGAGGTGTTTTATTTTATAAGGCATACTTATGGATAAACTGCTTACCATACGGCTACTCTTAGATGATGCGCTTACCTACCATGATAGTAAAAAAGCAGGTGCGCTTGCCATAAAAGGCCTTAAGGCTGCCCAAAACAAGGAGTCACTCGGCGAGGTGAATTATTTTAAAGGACAGCTTGAGATGCTGAATGAAAACTTCAAAAAAGCGATAGAGTATTTTGACAGGGCAATAACGTTTAATCCAAAAGACGGTGCTTCCTATAATGATAGGGCACTATGCATGATTGAGCTTGGCATCATTGATGATGCGCTCGAGTACTTTGAACGGGGTATTAAAGCAGAGCCAGACTTTGCCACGATACATCACAATAAAGGCTGGCTTTTAAATAAGATAGGCAGGCACAGCGACGCGATACGGTGTTTTAAAACGGCGTTAGCCTTTGATCCAAAACGGCCGGTTACCTATGAAAACCTTGCGGATACTCTTTATAATATCGGGGACATTCGGGGAGCGCGCGGGGCATACAAAAAAGCTATTAAGATTCTTCCTCAAAGATATAAGTATATAAGACGACAATTATCAAAAGAAATCAAGGCATTAACGTATCAGACGGAAAAGAAGAGCCGGGAAAAGAGATAGCGTAGCCCTACCCCGCGTTATTATTCGACGTTACTACGCAAACCAATCTTTTTTAAGCGTTATACGACTTCCTTTGACGCGTGTACGTTCGGTTATTTTTATCTGCGACATTTCCGAGAGAGGAAGCCGTTGTGCCAGATGCATGTGAGAGTATCATAAAAGTGCTATAATTACAGAATACTATCATGCTGTCAACCGCAAAAATATTTGTTTGCTTAGGGGAAAAATCATTATATAATATAAAGGTACTACCAACAAGGAGCATATATGGCAGAGCGAATAAAACGTATATTGATAATAGACGACGACGAGGACCTTTCCGAGCTTGTGAAATATCGGCTTGAGATAATGAACTACGAGG
>JAZDNB010000031.1:0-10761 GCA_043800345.1 Candidatus Omnitrophota bacterium | reverse complement strand
ACTCTTCAGAAAGAACTTTCAGAGAGAATATTATTACTTGCCTGCGAGTTGTCTCATTTTTTGCAGCGTAACTATCGCTAGATAACCGTACTTTATCCCCTTTCGCACCTGCCTGCCGGCAGGCAGGGAAGACCACGTGCCTGCACGTGGATGAATGCGAAGAAAAAACTGCTTCGGGGGATGTCACGAAATGGGCAAGCGGTTCACAAAGTAGGGGGATAACCCCTACGAGTATGCAGAAATTATCGAAGAGAATTTCTGCATATCTTATCCCGAGAAATTTCTACAAAATTTCCGGGACTTTACCCTTGAAATCGTAAAACGATTTCTAAGGGCGAGCCGGGGTAAATTTAGGTACCACGGGTTTGCCCGTGGGGTGTTCTATAGCCATTGTAATTTCTCGCGGTTTTCCCATTGACAAGGCGATGGAGAATTGTTACATTGTCTAAAAATGATACCTGTGCAAGGAAACGGGATTTGAAGATATTGTGTCTATAAGGAATGATATAAAACATATGCCTGAACATAAAAATAGCGCACAAAAAGTAAGGACGGTTTTAATAGTAATCCTTTTTTTAAACTGGGCCGTTGCCCTCATTAAACTGGCATACGGTGCTATTACCAATTCTTCAGGCATGCTCGCAGACGGTTTTCATTCAATCTCAGACGGGACATCCAATGTGATAGGTCTCATAGGAATATGGGTTGCCTCAAAACCCGTCGATGAAAAACATCCCTACGGGCATAAGAAATATGAGACCTTTGCGGCCATTACCCTGGCCATATTTTTATTTATTATCGTTGTCAATGTGATAAAAGAAGCGATTATGCGCTTTTATCATCCCGTTACCCCGGAAGTAAATATAGGTAGTTTTACCGTCATGGTATGTACGATCATAGTCAATATTGTGGTAATGAAATATGAATATAAGCAGGGAAAGGCCTTAAAAAGCGATATACTTGTTGCGGATTCCATACATACCAAGAGCGATGTGCTTACCTCGCTTTCGGTAATCTTTGGTCTCCTTGCGGTAAAGGCCGGCTACCCTATTATGGATCCTGTCGCCAGCTTATTTATAGCGGCTTTTATAAGCCATGCGGCCTTTGAAATACTCAAGCAATCTTCAAGCATACTATGCGATGAGATAGCCGTGGATAAGCGTCGCATCGAAGGAATTGTCAAGTCTGTTGATGGAGTCAAGAAATGCCACAGAATCCGCACGCGAGGAAGAAGCGATGACATACACGTAGACCTGCATGTATTAGTGAACCCTGCCATGCATGTAGATCAGGCACATGGCATATGTTATAAAATAGAAAATGACATAAAAAAGAATATAGAAGGTATCTCCGATGTCCTGGTTCACATAGAACCCTTGCCTAAATCCAAGAAGGTTACCAGAGGAAATAGGCCTACGTAAGATTATTCGGACGCCAAAATTTATGGTTGAAAAAAAGCAGGATAAAGGGCATAATAAACGCTGTCGTTTGTAACTACATTTTCTAGAATGCATGTAATCAACCTCTTTTATCCCGCACCCAGTCCCGCTTTGCGGGACGGGCGGGATTCCGTCCCACGGGCCTGTGCCGTATGGCACGAGACTGAAAAGAAAGGTACCACGGGTGTAAACCCGTGGGGCTCCATATTTTTGTGCTTTTGTTATTTCATACGGTGATACAAAAGAAAACTATATCAGAGATAAAATGAGTGCAAAAAGAAACATTTTCATTTTTGCTGTTGTTTGTTTCATCATGAATATAGCTATAGCATATGTTCAGGCGAGAGACGAGAGAAAAACAAATATTCCGCAAACTTCTCATGCAGTAGATCCTCTTACCGTCCAAGCAAATATTCCTAACACAACCACGACCCCTATCATTATACAATCTTCGACCTTACCGCGTACGACAACTCTGCCTGACCTTAGGCAGCCAACCACAGTTTTACCGAATATACCGAAATCTCCTGTTGTGCAACTATCGCAAAGACCGCAGACACCGACTTTCCCCCGGCTACCGCAGATGCCGATCATGCCTCAGGTAAGTACTATGTCTATGACGGTAGGCGGGGAGTATATAGGCGTCAAGACAGATACTGCAGGAAAGAAAAGGGTGTTTATAAAAGATTCCCAGGGAAATAAAAAAAATTTTTTACTTGCAACAGACTATAAGGTGTTTAAAGGAAATATAGCTATCCCGCTTGATGAACTAAAGCAAGGTGAGCTCATAGCAGTGCAGTTTGAACCTGCGCTGAGCAAGGAAGAGGGAAACGAAGATACCTTGAAATTTGTGTTTGTAGTAAGACAGGAAACCAGCCTGCCGAAAGATGAAACCGCCAAAGAGGAACCCGTGGTGCCCGAAGGCCCTGTTCTTGAAGAGGGTAAAATAACCGCGACTGAAATACAGCAGGATGAACAAACAAAGCAAGAGAAAGAATTAACCGAATCTGGCTCAAAAGGAAATGAGAAACAATAAGGAGGGTGCGCATATGAGGTAGCCGTGGATAAGCGTCGCATCGAAGGAATTGTCAAGTCTGTTGATGGAGTAAAGAAATGCCACAAAATCCGCACGCGAGGAAGAAGCGATGATATACACGTAGACCTGCATGCATTAGTGGACCCTGCCATGCATGTAGATCAGGCACATAGCATATGTTATAAAATAGAAAATGACATAAAAAAGAATATAGAAGGTATCTCCGATGTCCTGGTTCATATAGAACCCTTGCCTAAATCCAAGAAGGTTACCAGAGGAAATAGGCCTACGTAAGATTATTCGGACGCCAAAATTTATGGTTGAAAAAAAGCATGATAAATGGCATAATAAAAACTATAGATTTGGGTATATCTCCCGAACTGTATGTAATCAAACCCTGTTATGTTTTACGCTTTTGATAATTTATCTTTAGATACAAAGGAAAGTGCGTCAACGATAAAATGGATATAAAACGAAACATATATCTTATTGTGGTTATATGTCTTATGATGCATCTGCCTGTTGCGTATGCCCAGGTGGAAGATAATAAAAAGGTAACGCTACCACAATCTGTTTCAAAAACAACCAACATCCCTAAACAGCCAACGGTTATTAAACAACCGTCTTTACCAAAAATACCAAAACTGCCCGTCATTCCTAAGACTGTAACAACGCCCACACTCCCTAAAGTATCGCAACAGACGGATACCGTCGACCGTATAAATAAGATGCAGGCAACAATAATAAATGGTGAATATATTGGGTTAGAACAAAACGAATCCGGCGAAATAATAATAGTAGTGAAAAGTGTTACCGGAGAAGAGATGAGATTTTTTCTTAGCCAAGATGCAAGAATTGGTAAAGGGGATAATGCAATATCAATTGATGAAGTTATGATGGGCGATTCCGTAGTTATTGATTATATAATTGAAAAAAATGAAAATGGCGAGGACGAGCGTATTATAACATCACTGTTTGTTATGACTAAAGAGACTTCTTCTTTGGATACCAAGATTCAACAGGAGGAAGCGGCGGGTTCTGAGACTTATGAGAACAGGCAAAGCGATGAACCAATAGTGCTGGATGAAGGAATATCGACTCAAGACAGAGAAGAAGCCGAAAACAATTCTATCTTGGAAGAATAAAATAATAAGGAGGGTGCTAGATATGAGATATGTAATTTTTTTTATTAGCATATGTGTATTAATACCTTTAATTTTTACAGGATGTGCGACGACTAATACCCAGCAGATACAGGAAAACCAGCAGTTAAAGGCAAGGATAGTACAGCTTGAAAGTGAGATTCAAAAAAGAGAGGAACAAAAAAGCCAATTGGAAACCCAGCTGGACGACGAAAGGCAGACGAAGGGAAGTTTTGAAGGCCGGGTGCAGGTAAAGGCAAAAGATTTCGAATCTCCCGAAGGAGCAAGAAAAGTGCAACGAGCCCTTAAGAATGCAGGTTATGATGCCGGTCCTATTGATGGTAAGATGGGAAAAAAGACGAAAGATGCCATAAAAGATTTTCAAAGAGACAATAATTTGACCGTTGACGGGTTAGTCGGGCAACAGACCTGGTTAAAACTGAGCAAGTATTTAGTCGAATAGCCCCATAGGGGGCCGTATCGGCTTTTATCCCGCACCCAGTCCCGCTTTACGGGACGGGCGGGATTCCGCTCCATGAGCCTGTGCCATATGGCACGAGACCGAAAAGCAAGAAACCACGGCTGTTAAGCCGTGGAGCTTCATAGCCAAGAGGGTACACCATATGAAGAAGTATCAATTTTTTTCTATATTGATTATAGTAATGTTATGTTCTTTAGCTGTGGGATGCGCGACCCCCGGCAAGGTTAAACAATTAGAAGATGAGATAACAGCGCTTAACGCAAAACTGAAAGCGGCCCAGGCTCAAAATGAAGAAGAATTAAAGAGGATTAAGGAAGCTTATGAAGAAAAACTCATGCGCTCCAAATTAGGTTATGACGCCCAGCTTAAGAAGTTAGAAACCCAGAAACAACACGAAGTAGACCGTATGAAGGAAGCAAAGGATATGTTGGCAAAGGAACTTGAAAAAGAACTCTCTGAATATAAGGCAAAGCTCCAGATGAGTGAGCGGGGGCTTGTAGTAACCTTTTTATCGGAAGTGTTTTTTGATTCGGGGAAAGATATTATTAAAGAAAGTGGCTATGAATCCCTCAATAAGGTTGCCAGGGTATTAAATGAGAAAGTCCCCGATAACCCTGTTGCAATAGAGGGCCATACCGACAACGAACCTATTAAGTATTCTAACTGGGATTCAAATTGGGAGCTTTCCTGTCATAGGGCACTCGCCGTGCTCCATTATTTCATAGATAATTGCAGCGTTGCTCCCCAGCGACTTTCCGCCAATGGTTATGGAGAGTACAAGTCTGTCGCCGCAAACGATACAAAGGAAGGAAAGCAGCAGAATAGGCGCGTTGAAATCGTAATCATACCCGCCAAAGTAGTCAAGGAAAAATCCGGACTTTAATCCGTCCGTTCTTGCTTTTTCATATGCTCCTGGATCCAGCCGTTTTCCAGGCCACACTCATGAAAGTAATCTATGGCGGATTTATACTCTTCTTTAGAGATAGCCCTGTTCATCTCTTTATATTTCCATGCGTTATATTCAGGAAAATACTGGTCCATCAAGCTGATGTGCGCTTCTTTTGAAATGTTCTTTGCAATAAATTCAAGAGTTTCTTTAGTCCCCGCCATGCCGCCGGGAAGTACAAGGTGGCGGATGATAAGCCCTTTTTGAGCCGTCTTGTCTTCGTCCAATTCCAGTATGCCAACCTGCCTGAACATTTCGCTTACCGCACTCCTGTTAGAACTTACGTAGTCCTTAAATGCCGATAGCTTGTGGGCAATTGTATCGTTAGAATATTTCATATCGGGAAGATATATATCTATAATTCCGTCGAGAAGTTGTAACGTTTCGACGCTTTCATACCCGCCGGAATTAAAAAGAAGCGGTATATCAAGGCCTTCTTGGATGGCTATTTTTAATGCCGAAATGATATGCGGAAGATACTGCGTTGGGGATACAAGGTTTATATTATGGCAGCCCCATTTTTTTATCCTGAGCATTATACGGGCAAGCTCTTTTTCCGTAAGTTCAAACCCCGTGTTGAGCTGGCTGAAATAGAAATTTTGACAAAACACGCACCGTGCAGTACAATGGGTGAAAAATATGACGCCTGAGCCGCGCGTTCCGCTTATCGGCGGTTCTTCCCACATATGTTTTTTATACGATGCGATGGTAACCTTCGGGGAGGCTTTACAAAAGCCGGATGTCCCCGATACTCTGTTTACCTTGCAGCACCTTGGGCATAGCACACATTCGGTTAAATTTTTTTTAAGGGCTTTTATTCTCTCATCAAGCTCACCGCTTGCATATAGTTTTATATAAGACGGCTTCTTCATACGCGCTATCTTTAGGTTATGATAACTTTGTATATCGCCAAATGTGAAAGTATATACTATGATTGCTAACAAGTCCATACTTAAAAAACACGCAGATTATTTTAAGTTTAGCGTCTTCGGGAAAGGAATTGTCGCACTATGCAGTATTAAACCAAAAAGCTATAAATCGGCACATAAGATTTCAGATAGGGAAGTAGAGCGCAATAGAAGGTGGCTTTGTAATGTAATAGGGGTGGATTATAAAAACCTTGTATACTTACATCAGGTCCATGGCTCCCGTATCTATGAAGTAAAGCTATCGCACATTAAAAAATCTCCGGTTGGCGATTATGATGCCGTGATAAGCCGTGATAAAAATATTCCCCTTGCGGTGTTTAGCGCGGATTGCCTTCCGATATTTCTTGCGGACAGAAAAAAATCAGCGATTGCCCTCATCCACGCAGGTTGGCGTAGTACGCTAAAAGGGATTGCGGCAAAGGTGGTGCGCAGATTAGAAAGCGATTTTGACATATGTCCCGGGGAACTTCGCGTAGGCCTTGGAGCGTCTTTGAGGAAATGCTGTTTTGAGGTCTCAGGCGATTTTTTAAAAAAGTTTCCGGACTCCGTAATAAAGAAAGACAATGCGTTGTATTTTGATTTAGTAAAAGAAAATATACGGCAGCTGTGCTCCTCCGGGGTTAAACGGAGTAATATATTTGACAGCGGATATTGTACTTCCTGCGATAACGGGTTATTTTTCTCATATAGAAAAGAAAAAGATACATGCGGGAGGATGATATCTTTGATGATGCTTATTTAAATAATTGAAGAAATCCCTTTTCTCTGGTACAATGCAACCTTACATAGCAAAAGATATTAAAAGGAGGCATGAAATGAACCGCGGAATCATGTATAAGATATTTCTTATTATAATGTGCGCGTCTTCCTGTGCTTTCGCCTTGGAGGCGCCATCTTCTGTCTTGAGTATTGAAGCGGCCAAGGAACTCGGGAACGCATTTGTCGAAGTGGCAAAGAGGGAAAAGCTTGCCGTAGTAAGCATTACCATAGAGAGGACGCTTGAAAATGTGAGCGTCTTCAGAGGATTTGACGAGGATTTTTTTAAAGGTACCCCATTCGAGGATTTTTTTAAAAATGCCCAGCCGCGCCGGTATAGGAAGGAATATAAACCGAAAGCCAGAGGCAGCGGTTCGGGTGTTATTATCGATGAACGGGGATACATCTTGACGAATAACCACGTGGTAAGGGGTGCCGAAAAGATAACGGTGAAGCTTGGTGACGGAAGGGAATTTAAAGCTAAGATTATAGGTACTGACCCGAAGACAGACCTTGCGCTTATAAAGATAGAGGCAAAAGACCTGCCTGTTGCCACGCTGGGGGATTCCGACAAGCTTGAGGTTGGACAATGGGTTATTGCGATAGGGAATCCCTTCGGGCTTGAACATACCGTTACCGTAGGGGTGGTAAGCGCAAAGAGCCGTTCGGGGCTCGGGACGGGTACCTATGAAGATTTTATTCAAACGGATGCCTCGATAAACCCGGGTAATAGCGGGGGCCCGCTCGTTAATATAGACGGCGAAGTAATAGGCATTAATACGATGATTATAGGAATGGGCACGGGAATAGGTTTTGCTATACCGGTCAATATGGCAAAAAGTATAATCGATGACCTGATACAATTCGGCAAGGTCTCAAGGCCCTGGGTAGGCATAGGGATTCAGGACGTAACGCCGGAGCTTAAAAAGCATTTTGGGATAAAAGAACAGGAAGGTGTCTTAATAAATCAGATTTATGAGGATAGCCCTGCGGCTAAGGCAGGTCTTAAGATAGGCGATGTAATCCAGCAGGTTGACGGTATAAAGGTTAAAGACAGCCAATCCCTTGTAAAGGAAATACTCAAGAAACGGATCGGCAAAAAAATAAGACTCGGTATCGTAAAAGGAGGAAAATTTATAGAGGTTAATGTCGAGGCGCAAAAAATGCCTGATAAAATATCGGGTCTTAAAGAAGAAACCGAGGAAACCAAGGAAGATGCAGTCCCTGTCCTTGGCCTGGAAGTGGAAGAGCTCACGCCGGAATTTGCAGGAAGACTCGGTATAGAATATGAAAAGGGGGTTATTGTCGTAGGGGTAGAGCAAGGCAGCCCTGCCCAACAGGCGGGTATGATAAAAGGTGATATCATAAAAGAGATAAACCACGGGGAAATAAGCTCTATTGAAGATTATAATAACGCGATGTCTAAAAGCAATGCGAAAGAAGGGCTGCTTCTTTTGATAAAAAGAAATAATCAGTCATTTTTTGTAAATATACAGATTGACGAGCAGTAAGGGAATATATTGCATAACATATGCGTCCAGAAAACCGGTGCGGCCTAAGTACATTTCTGTAGTACTGAGTTTTTTAATCGTATTCTGTCATTGCGAAATGAGCACAGGGCTTGAAAACACACCAGAGGATATTTTTATCCAAAGGCGCAGGCGCATGGTAGAGGAGCAGATAATTGCCCGCGGCGTAAAAGACAAAAACGTTATCGATGCCATGCTAAAAGTGCCGCGGCATATGTTTGTCCCTGAGAATGAATTACCGTATGCCTATGTCGATAGCCCGCTTCCTATAGGCGAAAACCAGACCATCTCGCAGCCGTATATAGTGGCGTATATGACGGAAGCGTTAGCACTTACGTCCTCCGATAAAGTCCTTGAGATAGGAACCGGCTCAGGTTATCAGGCCGCGGTGCTCGCTGAAATAGTAAAAGATGTTTATACGATAGAGATAATAAACGCCCTCGCCGAACGGGCGAGTGAAACCTTAAGCGCACTTGGCTATAAGAATATTAAGGTCAGATGCGGTGATGGTTATAAGGGTTGGCAGGAAGAAGCACCGTTTGATGCCGTTATCATAACGGCCGCGCCCCCCAAGATACCCCAGCCGCTTATTGATCAGCTTAAAATCGGCGGAAGGTTGGTAGCGCCGATAGGGGACATCTATCAGGAACTCGTGCTTATCACAAAAACAGAAAAAGGGATACTACGGAAAAATTTAGGCGCAGTGATTTTTGTGCCGATGACGGGTGAGATACAAAAATAACAGGAGCGCGCATATGGTGTTAGAAAAGATAGACGCTGATTTAAAGGAAGCAATGAAACAGAAAGATGAGCTAAAGGTCTCCACATTACGGTTCTTAAAATCGGCGGTTAACTATGTCTGTATCGAAAAGAAAAAAGAAAAACTGGAAGATGGTGAAATCTTTGAAATTTTAAACAAGCAGATAAAAATGCGCCTGGATGCCATCGAGGGGTTTAAAAAAGGCTTAAGGGACGATCTCGTTAAAAAAGAAGAGGCTGAGATGGAGATTCTTAAGCACTATTTGCCCCCGCCCCTTTCTGAGGAAGAACTTAACAAGATGATAAGGGAAGAAATCGATGCCCTCGGCACTCTTGATAAGTCGAGCTTCGGCAAGGCGATGAAATCGGTCCTAAGCCGGGCTGTAGGAAGAGCGGATGCCTCCAGGGTAAGTGCAATGGTCAAAGAAGCGCTTAGTAAATAAAGGAGTATTGATATGAGTACATATGCCAGACTTTTTCTTTTAGGTATTATTATTACTTCGTTTTTGTATGGCTGTACCACCATAAACGAAAGTATGGAACAGACGGATAAGACGCTCAAAGGTGTTGAGTCAAAAGGCAGTGATGTAGTTAATTCTGTTTTCGGTGAAGGCCAGCAAAACTCCAAATAATTCTATAGGTCCCACTTAAGTAACCCTAACCCATTATTTATCCCCTTTCGCACCTGCCTGCCGGCAGGCAGGGAAGACCACGTGCATGCACGTGGATGAATGCGAAGAAAAAACTGCTTCGGGGGATGTCACTAAATGGGCAAGCTGTTCACAAAGTAGGGGGATAACCCCGACGAGTATGCAGAAATTATCGAAGAGAATTTCTGCATATCTTATCCCGAGAAATTTCTACAAAATTTCCGGGACTTTACCCTTGAAATCGTAAAACGATTTCTAAGGGCGAGCCGGGGTAAATTTAGGTACCACGGGCTTGCCCGTGGGGTGTTCCATTACTATGAGGTATAGATGGTGATGAAGCGTATTACTGCGGAGAGGATGAAAGAAATCGATAGAAAGGCGCAGGAACTATATGCGATACCTGGCATTATTTTAATGGAGAATGCTGGTATTCAAGCCGCACATCAGGCAGTGATGATGCTTGAAAATAAGCCGAAAAAGGTTTGTATATTCTGCGGGAAGGGTAATAACGGCGGTGATGGTTTTGTCGTGGCGCGCCATCTTTTTAACAGGAATTTTAAAATAAAGGTTTTGCTCATAGGCAGAGTAAACGAAATAAAAAGGGATGCAAAGATAAATCTCGATATACTGCTTAAGATGGGCGTAGAGGTCTATGAGTTAACAGGTACTTTTAGCAGGGTATTTGTTAAAGACGCACTTACTCATACATCGCTCATTGTAGATGCAATATTCGGTATAGGTTTAAAGGGTACCATGCCGGATAATATTTCCGAAATAATCAATATGATAAATATTTCTAAAAAGCCCGTTTTATCTATCGATATTCCCTCGGGTCTTGACTCTAATACCGGGAGGATATTGGGAGGATGCGTGAAAGCCGCGAGGACCATAACCTTCGGCCTGCCTAAAAAAGGTTTTTTCAGAAATAAGGGCCCGTTGCATACCGGTAAGATTAGTGTTGTAGATATAAGCTTACCACTAGTTTTACTAAAATAAATTTTCTTACCTTAGTTCCAGCCCCAGCCGCAAGCCGAGCCGGACACGCATTGTATGAGCTGGAAGCGAGAGGCTAGATTTTTCCCCAAAAAAATTAT
>JAZDNB010000023.1:0-2328 GCA_043800345.1 Candidatus Omnitrophota bacterium | reverse complement strand
GAATAAAACTACCAAAACATAGACCGTCAAAAAAACCGGCACTACCACTGCCAGCCCGGTTATAAAATACTTTCTTAATCTGGTCATCATTAGCTCCTATTCTATCTATTCTGAAGTTTTCTTTGCTTTTAAATAACCTTCCGTGAATTTTATTATATTATTCATCATGGCAACCGTTTCAACAGGGTATTTACCCACGGCAGACTCTGCCGAAAGCATAACAAAATCAGTACCATCTATTATGGCATTGGCGACGTCCGTTACCTCAGCGCGGTTCGGGCGGAGGTTTTCGGCCATGCTCTCAAGCATCTGTGTCGCGGTTATAACAAACTTCCCTGCTCGGTTACATTTCTTGATAATCATCTTCTGAATAACAGGGATTTCATAAATCGGCAGCGACACCCCCATATCTCCGCGCGCGATCATAATACCATCGGAAATCTTGATGATCTCATCGATATTCTTTATTCCTTCCCTGCACTCAATCTTAGCGATAACCCGGCACCGTGAGCTTGCCCTTAGCAATTCTTTTACATCCAGAATATCCTTCCTTGTACGCACAAATGACTGAGCGATATATTCAACACCGTGTCTTTCGCAAAAGGATATATCCTCTATATCTCTCTGGCTTATGCCGCCGAATTCAAGCCTTGCCTCTGGAATATTTACACCCTTATGCTCTTTTAGTAGGCCGCCGACTATTACCTTAACCTTGAGACTGTGTTTAGCCCTACCGATCACTTCTAAGGCAATATTTCCGTCATCTATGAATATTTGGTGGCCGTTTTTAATACTGCTTAGCGAACCTTGATAATCAAAAGGTATCTTTTCTTGCGAGCCTTTTATCTTTTGCTGAGTAAGCCAAAAAACATTACGTTTTTTAAGCTCTAGCGGAACAATGAACTCACCTACCCTTATACGGTGCCCCTGAAGGTCGCCGAGAAGCTTTATACGCCTGCGGTATTTCGCGTTTAAAAGCCGGATGAGGGCTATCCTATGAATCAACTCCTGAGGTTTGCCATGCGAAAAATTCAGGCGCGCAACATCCATTCCGGCAAGTATCATTTTTCTAAGCACCATCTCGCTTGACGATGCAGGGCCTAGGGTGCAGATTATTTTAGTTTTAACCATTAGTTATTTCTCCATATAATAACGCACGGTACAAAAACTATATCTGTCTTACAGAGTAAAACATATTAAGCATTCTAAGACTCTATCTTTATGAATGTTAGTATACCATATAATTATAGTTTTTTAACGGACTTTGGTAAATGAGAGGTATCCCCGCTGAGGACGCCCAGAAAGGGCTCACCATAAAAACACTCTCTGTGAGCAGGTATGGCAAAATTTGAGAGGTGGGTCGATTCTCCTCACTACCCCAGAAAGGGGTCAATAAGAGGTGAACCGCAAGTCAACTAAATCTTAAGGCACTGCTATTCTGTAGTTTTACCATCAAACTCTTCGTCGTTAGCTTCGGCTTCTTTCTTGGTTGCCCGAACTATGCCGTCTTTGTGATGTGGCGGAGAATAGATGGTATACAGTTTCAATTCTTTTGAATCTGATATATTGATAATATTATGCTTCGCTCCGGATGGCACAACTATCGCTACCCCATCGCCAACTTCATATTCGTTGCCGTCAATAATTACTTTGCCTTGTCCTGTCTCAAAGCGGAAAAATTGATCATTTTCCGTGTGTGTTTCCATACCAATTTCTTCTTTAGGACGAAGGCTCATCAGCACCAATTGACTGTGTTTTCCGGTGTATAACACTTTACGAAATTTTCTGTTTTCTAAAGTGTCTTTTTCGATATTCGTTTTAAATCCTTTCATAAATTTTCCTCCTTTTTTTAATAGCTTTGTCCTTCTTTTTTTTAATTATAACTTCAAAAAAATGGGGTCCAGATTCTCCAAAAATCGAATTAAATTTTGATCTGGAAACACTTAATTTTTTTTCGCCCACCTGAAATCCCGCAGAAAGCGCCCACCTCCGGCAGAAAGCCGGATACTTTGCCTTTCCCGCACAAGCGGGACACCGGCCTATCCTTTAAGGCCGGGTGCCTCTCTGAAACCCCCTCATCCGTCCCCGCAGGAGGGCGGGGCACCAAACCATCCGATAGGTTTGGTGTATAATCCCCGGGTAAAGCTGGTCTCTAAGGAAATAGCTTAAAATGCCCCGCGCCCTGGGTGGGGGGCGCTCCCACATCTTGCGTTCTATCGCTCAGCCTGCGTGGGCGCAGGCTTCGCTGGGCGGCCGCTTGGCCGCTCGCTTCGAGCTAATGCAATGCGTGTGCGGCGTGGCGGCGTATGGCGGAAACAAGTCTTATCG
>JAZDNB010000017.1:0-31900 GCA_043800345.1 Candidatus Omnitrophota bacterium | reverse complement strand
GCGGAGAGAGGAGGATTCGAACCCCCGATCCTACTTTTGGCAGGATAATCGCTTTCGAGGCGACCGCTTTCAACCACTCAGCCATCTCTCCTGAAAATTTGCTTTTTAAATTTTCGTCCCGAACCCAATATCCTTTCGGGTGAGGGGCTAAAAGTTCTCATATTCATCCGCCGAAGCCCGCTTATTAAGTTACTTTCCATCGGTGTAGGCGGGCAACCACTCAGCCATTTCTCCGATTTTTGCTCTCTTGGAAATCGTTCCTAAAAAATTTTGTTTGGGGTAAATGTCTGTTCTCATACAGCTATTTTAATTATAACTTTTCATTATATTATTTTCTTTAATATAATTTTAAATTTATCAATAACATAATCCAAATCGTTCTTTGTTAAATACTGATGACACCCTATATAAAATCCGTTTGAGCCAATATATTCCGCATTCGGTAGCCTGCCTATATATTTTTTTCTCAGATGGTTATACACGGGTTGCTGCAATGGTATACATCCGAATAGGGGCCTTGTTTCTATTCCAATTTCTTCTAATTTATCCCTGAGGACTTTACGGGATATCAGGTCTGGTTTCTTTATTACTACGGGGTAGGCAAAATAGCTTACATTTTTCATATATCTTGGCAATTGTATTAGACCTCCCAAGGATGCAAGCCCTTTATTTAAATATAAAAGATTTAATCGTCTCTTTTCCAATATTTGATCAACTTTTTCAAACTGTGCCAAACCAATCCCTGCCTGAAATTCCGTTGTTTTAAAATTAAAACCTATGATATCATGATAAAATCTAGGGTCAAAATCTTTCTTATCTTTGCCGTAATTTAGATGTGGGCATTTATTCTCTGACCGGGTACAAACAGGGCAATCGCATATCCTGCCATATGCCTTTATCCTCTTAATCAAATTATATATTTTTCTATCATCGGTAACTACAGCACCCATCTCCCCTGCCTGAATATTGTGAGCCATATAAAAAGAAAAACAGGCTAAGGTTGAGAGCGAGCCAAGTCTTTTACCTTTATAATATGTTCCATGCGCCTGGGATACATCTTCTATTACGCATAACTCATATTTTTTGGAGATAGCATTTATTGCGTCCATGTCTGCCGGATATCCCATAAGATGGACCGGCAAGATTATGCTAACTCCTTTTTCTTTCTTTATTATGTTTTCTACCGCTTCAGGCTTAATCGTAAATGTTTCTTTGTCTACATCAGCAAATAAAGGCTCAAAGCCGCTTACCACAATAGCATTTACCGTGGCAATAAAAGTTAGCGGAGAGGTAATGACTTTCGCTTTATTTTTTATTTTAAACAGGTGTTTTACAGCGTGTAAGCCTGCTATCAAGGCTGATGTACCCGAATTTACCAGGGTGCAATATTTGGTCCCGATAAGCTTTGACCACTTTTCTTCAAATGTTCTAACAACTGCACCTTCTGATAAACAGCCCGACTCTAGGATTTGATTTATTATTTTTTTTTCCCTGTCTCCCGCCTTAAAATCACCTGTTCTAATTTTGAGCATTATTCTATTCCCTATGGTTGTATTTTATACCTATCTTAACTTGTTATAATAACACAAAAACGGCTTATTTGGTCATGATAAATTTTATGAAGCTCCACGGCTTAACAGCCGTGGTTTCTGACTTTTCGGTCTTCCGCTCATGGAGCGGAATCCCGCCCGTCCCGCAAAACGGGACTGGGTGCGGGATAAATTAAAATTACTGTGAATTTTTCTTTTTCATGTATCTAAGTTCGACAAACAGCCAAGAAGCATCTGGGCAAAACTGTTTTTCTAACCTTAGGAGAACCTCTTCTTTCCCCCTATTTTTCCATGCCTCTAAAACCATTGAATACGTAAGTGCTTTATCACCAAGCATGTGCTCGGTTTCCTTCGGGAGCCAGGATTTATATCCATCACGGTGCATATTAAACCATCTTACGTTTATTTCATTAAAATTAGAGGCAAAAATAACAAGCAATATAATCAGCATGACTTTATTTATATATTTAAAAACCCCATGCGTGGCTGAAAGTAATATGGAAAAGGGCATTATTAAAAAAAGTGAAAACAATGCCCCATAATAATAGCAATCTGTGGTTACTATCAGGTGCCTTGCCATAATAAAGGAGTGAAATATTGAAAATAAAAACAAAGCAACCCACATACGGATAAGCAATGCTCTGTCATTTTTTGAAACAATAAAAAATAAGGTGACTGCATATCCCAGGAACAAGGCATAGACATAAATATCCAGCTTGAAAAAAAGGCTCAGATCAGGCCTTCTAAATGGAACAATATGGCTGGAGATAAGGTAGTGGCTATTTAAAAAGAAATTACTTATTTTTAATGCCTCCAGAAGATTGTACCTGTGCACACCATCCCCGTAGCCATCCTTTATAAAACTCCAGTAGTTAAAATCCCTAAATCCCAGTTTTTTTATAACAATTGGGGATATAAAAGTCGCGAATAATAAAAAACATATAAAAAGAGAACAGTATAATAAAACTAGAGATTTGTTGTTTTTACTTTTAAAAATATTGGGGAATAAAACTGGTGTACATATAAAAATAAAATAAGCTGTTTCATCTGTTAAAAAAGAGATAAATAACACCGCCAGTAGAAGATAATACCGTATGAGATTATCTCTTGAGATCGGCTTTCTAGACTCGGATGAAATATTTATTTTTGAAGCCAGAGACAGGCAAAATATGGCCAGAAAACTTGTGATTGGTTTTCCCTGATGAAATAAGAAAGTAACTCCTGATAAAAGCCCGGGTGAGACAGCGTATAATAAAACCGCTATCCAGGAAGAAATCCGGTTAGACGTCATATTATACATAAGCTTAAATAAAAAAATAGGGGATAAGACTAAGGAGAATATCCAGGTCAATGATAAACTTGGATGGGGCGGGATAAACTCGAAAAGCCAGACTCTAAATTTAGCATTTAATATTTGAAAAAAATATGAAAAAAAACGCACCCTTGGGGCATGATCAAGCCCCCAACAGTTAAAAGACCTCAAAAAATCCTCGAACAAGAAACGCTGGCCGTTTTGAAATATATACGTAATTTGATACGAGGCAGTTTCCGGATGCATCCAGTTTGCGCTATAATTAAATAATGTGAGGGCAATATAGATTACTACAAAAAAAGAAGCGACAATATAGAAAATATTTTTTGTGGGATTACTACGCTGGGTAACTGAGTTCATTAAGTTATATTTTCTTTTTTACGATAAATATCTCTTTAAGCAAAAACCTGAGAAATTGCAATCCTACCTGTAAGCTCTTTCCTTTGGTTAGGCCGCTCATACGGTTTCCTTCCCATGTAGGCATTTCTCTTACATCCAGCCCCAGTTTCATTGCCCGGATAGACATCTGGTACTCTATAACAAAGTCATTGGCGTCGACAGCAAGCTTTTTAAATGACTCTTTTCTTACTGCGCGGAATCCGTTTATGGTATCGCTGATAAAACCCTTTTTGTTCCATAGTACATTTGCCAATAAGGTAAAAATCCTATTTGCCCATGTCCTAAGAGGAAACACAAGGCCGTCTTCTTCATTATGTGCCCCTTTTAAAAATCTGGATGCAATTGCCATATCACAGGTATTGAGTAAATTTAATAATTTAGGAATATCGTCTGGATTTTCATTCCCATCAGGACTAAAAAATACTAACCGATCGCCTTTTGCTTCCTCCACAGACTGTATCATAGCCGCTCCTCTGCCTTTTTTTATCTGCGTTATAACTTTAAACCCTTTATGAACAAAAAAATCTGCAGTGCCGTCTCTGGAGCCTCCATCCATAACCAGGCATTCATCTACGGCACTAAAAGGAATTTTGTCAAACAGGGCTTTTACTCCGTCAATTTCATTCAAGGTGAGTATTACCAATGTAAATTTCATAGTAAATCCTTAAGCAGCCCTTCTTAACACGGGGGTAATAACAGAAATACCGGAGTGTAAAATCCACTTTAATTCAGAGAAGGAACATATAGATAAAATTATATCCAAAATTTTTGATAACCTGCAGTAAAACATTTTATAAGCCAGTTTATAATAATATAATACTTCTTTTTCCTTCATGCCTTCAATTGTATAGAACACTTTATTTCCATAAAAACCGGTGCTAAGACCTTCGGAGGTATTGATATAAAACCGGCCGTTTGATTTTACCATATCATATAATTTGGTGCCCGGAAACGGTATGGTGATAACAAAATTAGCGATGTGCGGATTCATTTTCAGAGAAAAATTAATTGTTTCTTTCATAGATTCAGAATTATCACCCGGTAAGCCCAGCATAAAAAATCCATAAACAACCATGCCTGATTTTCTGGCCAATAAGGTATTTTTTAAAACCTGTTTTAACTCTAGCTGTTTTTTGATAATCCGCAATACCCTGGTATCTCCCGATTCAACTCCGAAGGCAATTTTATATACTCCGGCTTGCCTCATCTTTTTTAACAAATCCTCGTCTACCAAATCAGCACGCACTCCTAATTGCAGGTTAATTGCTAAATTATACTTCCGCTTAATTATCAGATCTAATATCTCATCTGTCCGGCTCCGATCCAAGGAAAAATTGTCATCCATTATATCAAGCTGTCTGACGCCAAACTCTCTAATTAGATAGTCTATTTCCTGGATTATATTCTCCGGAGAACGCGGCCTGAAAACAGACTTAAAAACATCTTTGCTGCAGTATATGCAATTAAAAGGGCATCCTCGGCTGGTTAATATCGGTATTGCCGGCAACTTCCTGCTGCGCGTTTTGTATAGTTTAATATTTGGAAAAACTCTCCAGGCAGGAAATGGCAAATTATCCAAATCCATCTTAAGATCCCTATTGCGAGTTAATTTAACATTGCCTTTTTCAAGATAAGCTAATCCGGATATATCTTGAAAAACCCCTAAGGTTTTTTCTCTAAGGTTTTTCATTATTTCCAGCAAGGTAATTTCGCCCTCCCCTAAAACTACGGCATCTGCCAGGCCTTCGGTAAGAAATTTAGCTGGGTTTGATGTAGGGAACGGCCCTCCAAAAATAACATTGGGGATATTGCCAAAAATTCCTTTTATCTTTTTCGAAAGCCTGATTCCGGAATTACCGTTGAATAAGTTTGCTGAAATTCCGATCGCCATAGGTTTTTCATGCTTTATAATCTCTAAAATTTCGACATCACTCACTTTTGTAATCGCAGCATCTATTAGCTTGCAGGAAAATTGATACTTTAGAAGCATCGCTGCTAAATATGCTACGCCTAAGGAAGGCATTTGAGTGGCTTTGTTTAAACCCTCTGATTCTTCGCCTGGTATAATAAAAACTATATCACTCATTTTTTTTGATAATACTATTATTCAATGCCCAGTCGATAGTACTCTTTATTCCTTCTTCTAATTTTATACGGGCTTCAAATCCAATTTTTTCTTTTGCCTTTGTAATGTCACAATTTCTTCTGGGCTGACCGTCAGGCTTTGAGGTATCAAAGAAAAAGTCTATTTTTCTATTGGAGAGTTTGATGATTAACTTCACTAAATCCTTTATTTTAATTTCTTCATCATTGCCTAGATTAACCGGATCACAAACAGGGTATTTTTCCGCTACTTCCAGTATGCCTCTGGCTAAGTCGGTCACATATAAGAAGGACCTGCTCTGTTCTCCGCTCCCCCATACTCTTAGTGGGTTTTCACCGTCAAAAATACGTTTTATCAAAGACGGTATTACGTGGGATTTTTCTGGATCAAAACAGTCACGCGGCCCGTAGGTATTGTATGGCCTGGCTATTGCTATTTTCATATTAAATTCCCTGTAATACGCCTCTGCCTGAAACTCGGCCATACGTTTTGCCCAGCCATAGCCATCATTTTCAGCCTCTGGAAAATCATTAAAACCTTCGGACTCTGGAGTGGGGATACTGCAGTGCCGTGAATAAACGCAGGCGCTACTTGTTACGAGATATCTTTCTACATTGCTTAACCGGGCTGCTTCCAGCATATTTACATTTATCAAGATATTTTCGTAAAACATGTTTCCCGGGTGTGCCTTGTTAAAGCTGATGCCCCCTACTTTGGCTGCAAGATTGAGGACTATTTCTATACCTTGGCAGGATTTTTGGCAAGAATGAATATCTTTAAGCGACAGGGTGAGAAATTCTATATTATTTATAACTGCTTTGAGGTTGCTGGCTTCTTTTTTGTTTACGCAGTCTACAACCCTTACATTGGCCCCAAAGGCAACAAGCATCTCTGCCACATAAGAGCCTACAAAGCCAGCCCCCCCGGTTATTAGAACCTTCTTATTTTTCCAAAAGGGCAATTCCACCTGCCTTTTTTCTGCTTAATAATACAATGCGATGTGGCTTGAAACGCTTCTTAGTATCCGCGCAGAGTTTTCTTTTTCGAAAAAGGAATGCTAGATACTACGCTCACTATGGCACTTGTCATACCGTTTAACGCTCGCCACAAATTCCTCTAAGATTTTATATGCCCTGCTGATTTAATTTTTTTACTCTATAATTAAAATAACACTTGTTTTCCTATTTTGAATTATAAAAGTATTCGTGTTCTAAGCGGCAGTCGATTTTTCTGAAAATTGAACATATAATTTTCTCTTATATATTTAATCTTATCCCACCTCGTAAACTGTTATAAAATTCTCTCCCGAGATATTCAAAGAATCTCCGGAGCTTAATCCCTGAGAATATTCGTGTTCTAAGCGGCAGTCGATTTTTCTAAAAAACATCAAAATCTTTGTGCCAGAACACGAACCTATTTTGCCAAACCAGGCAAAATTCTGGCGGAGGAGGAAGGATTCGAACCCTCGAGGGACTTGCGACCCTAACGGTTTTCAAGACCGCCGCATTCAACCACTCTGCCACTCCTCCTGAAAATTTGTTTTTTAAATTTTCGTCCCGAGCCCCGTGGTTATGGGGGCGAGGGGCACATTCATAAAGATAGTTTAACTACATCTGCCGAAAAAAAGTATTTTTTTCGGCGTCCCGAAATTATACTTCGGAGGGTAGCTATATTCGGGGCAACCACTCTGCCACTCCTCCTAAGATTTCTTAATACTATTTTATCAGAAATCTATCCTGCTGAATATGCCAAAATTATCGCCCCTAGAAATTGTCTACCAAGGGCGAGCAATTTCAGGGATTAAGTCCCGGAGATTCTTTGAATCTCTCGGGAAAGAGAATTTTGGCACAGCTTATGAAGCAGGAAAAATTTGCTTTTTAAATTTTCGTCCCGAACCCAATATCCTTTTGGGTGAGGGGCTAAAAACCTTTTTTAAATTTTCTTCCCGTATCCGGCTTTAGAGGTATGAGGGGACAACCTACTATTTATCTCCTCACCGCAAACAGCTGTCTAAAAACAGCTATATAAAAATCCTTTGTTAAATTATAACCCGATTTCATAAAATCCGTGAAGGAAACTTCATTGTTAAAAATAAACATAAGTATAAGCGCCACTACGCATAGATTGACTATATATATCAAAGAGAGCGAAAAAATATAGCCCGTTTCCATAAGATCGGGCTGTTTTGTCTTTAAAAAATCGACTGTCATCACGATGTGGAATGCAAGACTAAATCCAATAAGGGCTATAAAATAATGTACATAGCCAGACAGGTTGTAAAATATATTGACCACAAAATAGGCCACAACGCACACTATCGTATAGACCGGAAGAAAATAAGGAAAAAGTGCTATTATAAAATTTGATTTTGTCGTTTTAACAGAGCCGCCTTTTTTGGAAACCTTAAATCCCTTTACCTTGCCTCCGAAAAACCATACGGGTATGGCATGCATCGCCTCGTGGCCGAATATATACATACGCATCGGTTTAAAAAACAAGCTATGTAAAATCAAATAGGCTACCGCACCGATTAAAAAGTATGTCTGCTTCGCTGCGAGCAGTTTTATATTATCAAGCTGCTTGTAAAGTGCGAGGGTCCCGTAAAAACAAACGGGTAATAATAAAATACCTACGACAAATTTAAAATATTTTTTAATTACATTCATCGGATGAGATTTTTTCCTTTGAATCCATATACGGCCTAAGCACAGCAGGAATGATAATGCTGCCGTCTTCCTCTTGATAATTTTCTAAAATCGCAATAACTGTCCTTGCAAGGGCAACGCCTGAACCGTTGAGCGTATGGACAAGTGCTGTTTTCTTTGTAACCTTATCCCTAAACTTGATATTCGCCCTTCGTGCCTGAAAATCTTCAAAGTTAGAACAGCTCGACACTTCAAGCCATTGCTCAATGCCGGGCGCCCATGCTTCTATATCATAGCATTTGGACGCAGCAAAACTGATATCGCCCGTTGAGAGCATCACGACGCGATAAGGCAACTCTAATAGCTGCAAGACCTCTTCAGCATTAGACAAGAGTTTTTCAAGTTCGTCATATGAGGTTTCCGGTTTTACGAATTTAACGAGTTCCACTTTATCAAACTGGTGTACCCTTATCAAGCCTTTTGTATCCTTGCCATAAGAACCCGCTTCTCTCCTAAAACAGGCAGAATAGGCACAATAATAAACAGGGAGTTCTTCTGAATCAAGCACCTCATCCCTGTGAATGTTGGTCACGGGAACTTCTGCTGTGGGTATCAGAAAAAGATCATCATCTTTAAGACGGTACATATCTTCTTCGAGCTTCGGGAGCTGGCCCGTACTTGTCATACTTGCCCTGTTTACTAAAAAGGGAGGAGAGACTTCCTTATAGCCGTGTTTCTTGGTATGAAGGTCAAGCATAAAATTTATAAGCGCTCTTTCAAGCCTTGCCCCTTGTTTCTTATACAGAACAAAATTCGTTCCGGTAATCTTTGATGCCCGAGGAAAATCGATTATATCCAAAAGCTCGCATAACTGCGTATGGGTTTTTGGCTTAAAACTGAATTTCTTGATATCTCCCCAGTTTTTTACTATCTTATTTGAAGTACTTGTGCCTGTGGGAACCGAAATATGTGATATATTTGGGATAGTATACATAATTTTGGTTAAATTTTGCTCAATTTCCACCACTTTTTCATCAATTTTGTCTATTTTTTGGGATAATGACTTCATTTCGCCAATCTTGTCTTTAGCATCTTTTTTTTGGGCTAATATTTTTGCAATTTCATCAGAAGTAACGTTTTTTTGGTTCTTCAATTTTTCTACCTCAACGATTAAATTCCGTCTTTCAACATCAAGAGCTAAAAGGGTCTCTATATCTATCGTTAGCAATCTATCTTTTATAGCCTTTCTGACTACATCTGCATTTTCCCTTATAAATTTTATGTCTAACATTTAAATCTCCTTAACCTTTTATAACCCCTAAGGGTTTCATCCTGCATACGCGTTTTGAAATTCCTGCATTATGAACTACTTCCACGACTTCGTTTACGTCTTTATATGCCTCCGGTGCCTCTTCTGCAAGGGTTCCCCTTCCCCTTGCCATAACATATATCCCTTTCTCGAGAAGTTCCTTGTCGATTGAACGGCCCTGGCACGCTTTAATTGCCGCAGTTCTCGATAAACATCTTCCCGCACCATGGCAGGTTGATGCAAAAGTATTATTCATGGCGCCTTCTGTCCCCACCAAGAGATAGGAATGACGCCCCATATCGCCCGGAATAATAACAGGCTGGCCTATATTTTTATATGCGACAGGCAATTCCGGATGCTTTGGGCCAAATGCCCGCGTGGCACCTTTTCTATGAACGCATACTTTTATATCCTTACCGTCTACCTCATGAGTCTCTATCTTTGCGATATTGTGGGCAACATCATAGACTAAGCTCATTCCGAGTTCCTGCCATTTTTTACTAAACACCCTTTCGAATGTCTTTCTCGTAAGATACATAAGGCACTGCCTGTTTACCCATGCATAATTTGCAGCGCACCTCATCGCAGATAGATACGCTTCGCCCTCGGGAGAATTAACCGGTGCGCACGCAAGCTGCCTGTCGGGCACATTTATCTTATATTTAGAAAGACATTTTATCATATTTGCCAAATAGTCATCGCAAATTTGATATCCGAGCCCGCGAGAACCGGAATGTATCATAATAGTAATCTGGCCTTTTGTCACGCCAAATACGCTTGCCGCCTCAGTATCAAACACCTGGTCAATAACTTGAATTTCCAAAAAATGATTTCCCGAGCCAAGGGTCCCTGCCTGGCCCTTTCCTCTTTCATATGCCCGATCTGATACGGCATCGGGATCGGCCCCCTCGATAGCACCTTTGCTTTCGGTATGTTCAAGATCTTCTTCTACACCATAGCCCTTACCGACAGCCCACCGGGAACCTTTCAAGAGGAGCTGTTTTTCTTCGCTAAAGGAAATTTTTATATCTCCTCTTGAACCCACCCCTGCAGGGATATCATTAAATAAGGCAGTCACCAGTTCTTTGAGTCTTGACTTTACATCGGATTCCGTAAGATTTGTCCTTATCAGGCGGACGCCGCAGTTTATGTCATAACCTACCCCTCCCGGAGAAATTACTCCACCCTCTTTTATGTCCGTTGCCGCAACGCCGCCGATTGAGAAACCGTATCCCCAATGTATGTCGGGCATGGCAAGAGAATATTTTACAATACCCGGTAAAAATGCAACATTCGCAACCTGTTCAAGTGCCCTGTCGCGGACTATATCAGAGAGCATACGTTCTGTTGTATAAATTATCCCCGGAACACGCATACCGAGTTTATACGTTTTTGGTATCCGCCACCTGTAATCGTCTATTTTTTCCAGTTTTCCCTGCCAGATATCGGACATTAAATCACCACCAATACTTTACCGTATAAGCAATCTTTGTTTCGCTGTCTTTTGAAACAGGTACTTTAAAATTAATAGTCTGCGCATCCTTTTTGGTAAATTCATGGGTTTTAACAGTTATCTTCCAATTAGCATAACGCCATAGGTGCTCAACGACATTAACCTCTATATCACTATCCTTATGATTGCGCAGAGAGATTTCAAAGCTCTCTTCTGCCCACATAGCATCGGTGTCCACCCGGTAATTTATTTTCTTTCTCTCTCCTATGACATCAAAGGCATCTCCCAGATATAACCGTACAGTCTCGTCTTTAGGGGTATGGTCAATACTATCTTCTCCTATAAACTGCAGGCTTTCGTCCGCATCTTTCTTATAGACCCTTACCTTGCCTTTGGGTAAAGGCATCCCAAGATTATTTTGCTTACTGTTTACCAATTCTAACTTTACTTTAATTTTTTGTTCTTTGGTTATTTGCCTGTCTTCGTAGCGATACCAGTTCCGGCCAAAATAATCTACAGGGTCATAAATGAATAACTTATTTACAGGTACATTGTTTGCGGAGAGCAGGGTAATCTGTTTCGTCTGATTATCCTTTACGGTTGAACTACGCTGCAGGGTATACATATGATACTCAAAAAATGCTTTTTCTTCAAACTGGGCACCAGGAGCGCCTTCTCGCGAAGCCATCATCATGTAATCGATATGAACATCTTCACGTTCTTTGGCACGGTGAACATCTCCCGCTATTAACTTTAAGGTAGCGTCTTTATAAGTTGTGCCGCTCTTATTATCAATTGTAACCCACCCGGATAAATCAATGTTCTCGTCATCCTTATCCGCTACAACCACATAATCGGCATTCCAGGTAATGCCTCCGGTCAAATATGATACCTCGGTTAACTGGTCACCTGGTTTGTCATTCGAAACCTGCCACATGAGCGTAGGCTTTGTAATTAGTCCCTCTGGCAGCTCTGGAAATGAAATCTCGCGTATGTTATCTTTGCGGCAGACCATACTCAGGTCGTTATTCTGAGAAATAACAATATTCTCACCGTCATAACTCATTAATATCCCCTCATACATCTTATCGTTATCTGCGATAATTTTAATCTTCTTATCAATGTACTTCTTCAGCAACTTATCGGCGCTGACCAAGTCATATTCATAATTCTGTTCCTGTATAATACAGCCCTGCGGATTAGTAAAGGATTTAAAATGAACTGACGTCGGTTCAATTTGTGCAGCTACATCAGAGAACCGGATATTATTTGTACCGTCCCCCATATTAAGGATACGCCTATCTTTAACGAGTCCGAAATTCTGATTATAAATGGTTATATCTATCCCTTCTTTAGCCCTCTCTTCTGCAAAAGCAAAGGAAGTAGCTACAAGCATTAGTATAAATAAAAATAAAGAAATTTTTTTCATTTACTATTCCCCCCTTTTTTTTATTTAACCGTTTTTTATGAAGCTCCACGGCTTAACAGCCGTGGTTTCTTGCTTTTCGGTCTCGTGCCATATGGCACAGGTTCATGGAGCGGAATCCCGCCCGAAAACCATTCATCCGTGCCTTTACAGACATGGTTTTCTGGGTGCGGGATAAAGATACATAAACTATACATCCAATATAAGACTGGTTTTCCATCCGCTTTTTTCCTTTTTTATAAAGAGATTATGATACGTGATAGCTTTTATCTCGGTTTTTAAAATATCATTGTTCGTAATGCGTTCTCCCAGCGCAGTTGATGTAATACTTGTATCATTAAGTTTTGATATAGAAAATCTTTTACAAACGAACGAATGCGCGTTGCATTCAAACAGCAACTCCTTAAGCCAATCATGGAGCAGTTCTTCCAAGTTCCCCGAAGTAAGGTTCACGTTAATACGCTCTTTTATCCTTACTCTCGGTAAATCCGCTATAATATCAAAGAGTGCAAAGGCCGAATTTTTAAAAAGTTCTTTAAGGGTCCTTCCTTTTACTTGTATACCAATATCCGCGGTATGCGATAGCAAGCTATAGGGTTTCATTGTATAAGGGGTTTTGTTTTGTTGGAGAGTTTAGGTATTGTATTTTGACGCTTATCCAACACGCATGGATATAATGTTCCATACTTATTAGGACTTGGCAAAAACCGTGAGGGCGGAAGGACTTGAACCTTCTACACCCACCTTAAAAGGGTGGTGCTCTACCGGGTGAGCTACGCCCCCATTGTGCTTTATATAGTATTTATATTCCGTGGCGTAAGTTTGAAATAACTTTGCGACAATGCCTTATTCGCGCATCTGGAAAAGATAAAAATTTTTTAATTAAACCTCCAATATCTCTTTTTCTTTATCCTTCAAAATCTGATCTATTTTTTCTATATATTTATCAGTTAACTTCTGAATAGACTCTTGTGCTTCAAAACTGTCATCCTCGGTTATTTTACTATCTTTCTGCAGCTTTTTTATATGCTCGTTCATATCGCGCCGGATCGTTCGTATCGAAACCCGCCCATCTTCGCTCATCTTTTTCACTAATTTTACAAGTTCTTCCCGGCGCTCTTTGCTAAGCTGGGGGAGAGATATGCGTATAAGTTTACCGTCATTCACAGGCGTGACGCCAAGATCCGACTTGAGTATAGCTTTTTCGATATCTCCCAGAATGCTCATATCCCACGGCTGAATCGCGATAAGCCGCGCATCCGGAGTTGAGATAGTCGCAAGTTGTTTAAGCGGTGTGGGGGTATTGTAATATTCGACATGAATCCCTTCAACCAAAGTCGGGGATGCCCTTCCCGTTCTTACGGTACCGAATTCTCTCACAGTAGATTCGATGGTCTTTTTCATCTTTTCTTCTGTTTCGTGTAATACCGCTTTTGTAATCATAAGCCACCTCCGTACGCTTAACGCTTTGCTAATGGCGACTAATCGGACACAAGGGTTCCTACCTTACCACCCAGGATTACCCTTTTAATGTTTCCGGATTTAGTAAGATTAAAGACTATTATGGGGAGTTTATTATCCATACAAAGGCTAATTGCGGTCGAATCCATAACCTTTAAGCCCTTATTGAGCACCTCAATATAGCGCAGACGGGCAAACTGCTTGGCGTTTTTATCCTTGTGGGGATCTGATGAAAAGACACCGTCAACCTTTGTGGCTTTTAGTATTACCTCAGCACCCAACTCTATCGCCCTAAGCGCTGCGGTAGTATCCGTGCTGAAATAAGGGTTGCCGGTCCCGCCTACAAATATTACTACGCGATTTTTTTCAAGATGCCGCATGGCACGGCGCCTGATATATGGTTCTGCTAATTTTTGCATTTCGATGGCCGTCTGCACCCTCGTAAATACACCTTTTTTTTCCAGCGCATCCTGGAGCGCGAGGCCGTTTATTATAGTTGCCAGCATACCCATATAATCGGCTGTCGAGCGGTCTATCCCCTGACGCGCGGCATTGACGCCTCTGAATATATTCCCCCCGCCGATTACCACCGCGATTTCAAGACCCAGATCTTTCACTTCTTTTATCTGGGCAGCAATAGAGCTTACCACGTTCGGATCTATCCCGTACTTTTGTTCTCCCTGAAGGGCCTCGCCGCTCAGTTTAAGTACTATCCTTTTATATACGGGTTTTTTCTTGCTCGTCATAGCACTTTCCCCCCCCCCCCCCAATGTTACATATAACGGGGTATATGTCCCAGTACAATCTATTCTTATTCTCCGCCTACCTGGTATCTTATAAACCTTCTAATAACAATATTTTCGCCTATTTTTGCAATAAGCTGCGTGAGATAATTTTTTATGATGAGAGCCTGATCCTTTATAAAGGGCTGTTCAAGCAGGCAATGTTGCGTAAAAAATTCCTGTTTTTCTTGATCGTTCAGGCCTTTTACCATATCAGGATTTACCTCTTCTGTCGTTATAAATTTAGGGTCCGTAGCAGCAACCTGCATAGTAATATCTTTTACAAAAGCGCCGAATTCATCGTTCCGAGCGACAAAATCTGTTTCGCAGTTTACTTCAAGGAGGACGCCAATTTTGTTGCTGTGGTGAATATAAGAACTAATCACGCCTTCTTTAGCCACGCGCGAGGATTTTTTCTGGGCGATGGCAATACCTTTTCTGTTTAAAATTTCAATAGCCTTATCTATATTACCATCCGCATCTTTAAGGGCATGCTTACAGTCCATAACCCCTGCCCCCGTTTTTTCTCGAATCTGTTTTATAACATCAACATTGAGCGCCATAATTAACCTTCCTTTTTCACCTTGATAGATTTTTTCTTTCTTTTTGCCTGGATTTCTTCTTCTGTCAGTATTTCTTTCTTCACCAGATTTTCTATACCTTTTTCTTCAATCGCTAACTCGGTTTCGAGCTTTGCACTCGTACTCTCCGTTTCTTCCTTATCCTCCGCAGGCCCTTTTGCCGTAACAGCCTCCTGCACCTTCTTACCCTCCAGAATGCTGTCGGCGATAAGAGAGGTTACGAGTTTTATCGATCGTATTGCGTCGTCATTACCGGGAATAGGATAACTTACTTTTTCCGGGTCACAATTTGTATCAATCAGTGCGACTACATCAATGCCAAGCTTATTTGCCTCTTGTACGGCAAGCTCCTCTTTTTTCGGATCAATAACATAGAGGGCTTTCGGAAGCCTGTCCATTTCAATAATACCGCTTAAATTCTTTCCAAGCTTTAACATCTCCTTCTCCAAGGTTGCGGCTTCTTTTTTTGAACGCGTACTGAGCGCACCTTCTTCTTTCATCTTATATAACTCTTTAAACCTCTGAATGCTTTTACGTATAGTCGAAAAATTTGTCAACATGCCCCCGAGCCATCTATGATTCACATAGAACGCGCCGCATTTTATAGCTTCTTCTTTTATTACGTCCTGTGCCTGTTTTTTAGTACCAACAAAAAGCACTGCCTCGCCATCTTTAATTACTTCTTTTAAGAAATTTAACGCTTTCTCTAGTGCCTCGGCAGTTTTCTGCAGGTCTATTATATATATACCTTTCTTTTGCCCAAAGATATATTGAGCCATCTTCGGATTCCATTTCCTCGTTTGATGGCCAAAGTGTACACCCGCCTCAAGTAGTTGTTTTACAAGTCCTTCTGTCAATCTAAACCTCCTTGTTACTGTTACATTTGTTAATAAAAACGCCCTCAATTTCACATAGTTGTTCTTTAGATTCCTCTATCAAAGCTCGCTTACAGCTATTATTTAAAGTATCTATTATATAAAAAATATTTTTTATTTTCAAGATAATTCTTATTTAAATTGTAACGCATATAACCTCTTAAAAACGCTGCTTTTTTCCAATAATTCGGCTTGGGTTCCTATATCAACAATCCTACCCCCATCTAAGACAAATATCTTGGTGGCATGTTGTATGGTAGAAAACCTGTGCGCTATCAAAAATACGGTCCTTCCCTTCATAAGATTCTCTATGGCTTGCTGAACCAACAGCTCACTCTCGGAATCAAGTTGCGAGGTCGCCTCATCCAATATCAATATCGGCGGGTCCTTAAGTACTGCGCGCGCAATAGCAATACGCTGCCTTTCTCCGCCTGACAATTTAAAACCCCGTTCTCCCACAACGGTATCGTACTGCCTCGGGAGTTTCATAATGAAATCATGGGCATTCGCTATATGTGCGGATTTATATACCTCTTCCTTCGACATATCCATTCTGCCATAGGTAATATTGGCGAGTACCGTATCGTTAAACAGAACGGTCTCCTGTGTTACTATTCCTATTTGCCCTCTAAGGGACCTCATCATAACATCCCGTATATCGGTACCGTCAATATATACAACTCCTCCCGTCGGATCATAAAAACGGGGGATAAGGTTTACGAGTGTCGTCTTTCCCGCTCCGGAAACCCCGACAATTCCGATAACATCACCTGTCCTCACGCTGAAATTTATATCTTTTAAAACCTCATTATCTCCATAATTGAAATAGACGGCCTTAAATTCGATGCTGCGCGTAAACGGCGCAAGTTCCTTCGGGAGGCGCGGTTCTGCTACCTGGGGTTTCGTATCGAGGATTGCAAATATCCTTGTCGCGGCGGCAAGTGCCTGCTGATTTACCCCGTATACCCTGCTTAATCTATTAAAAGGCCTCACTAAAGACAGGAGTGCCGCAAGATACGCAATAAATGCCCCCGGACTTAAGTTTCCCCTTGTTACCTCTTTTCCTCCAAACCAAAGTATAAAAATAGCCGCGACAATTCCGACAAATTCCGATACCGGGCCTATGACTATCATCCGTTTTATGGATTTCATATTAATCTTATAAAACAGATGGTTTTTCTGGGAAAACCGGCCTTTCTCATAATCTTCCATAGTAAATGCCTTCACTATGCGCATGCCGCTGATAGTTTCATATAACATGGTATTTATATCTGCCATACTCTCCTGCGTAACCCTGCTTATCTTACGCAACACCTTTCCTATCCTGATAATAGGTAATACGACGAGCGGCGGGATAATCAAACTGACAAACAGCAAAAGCCAGCTTATCGAAAAACTCGCCCTTATTATGAAAATTGCGACGATACACACGACAACCTGCAGGCTTTGATAGATAAGATCAGTAAGCCCTTCCGTTATGGAATTTTGAATCACCCCTGCGTCATATGTTATCCTCGATACCAGAGTTCCCGCCTTGTTGGTATCAAAATACTGTATCGGAAGAGTAAGCAGTTTAGCATATAATGTTTCTTTGATATCTCTTACCACTCTTTGACTCGCATCGCTCATAAGATACGACTGAAAAAAGGTAAATAAGGCCTTGAGCATAAATAAGAGTACGAGCCAGAATACCATATAATTCAAGAGCTTATCGGGCGGCAACAGATTTATCTTGTCAATAAGGGTTTTCAGAAAAAGGGGTATATCACCTTTTATAACTATGGCCCTGCCTCCTAACACCCTGTCTATGAGAGGTATAATCATTCCTATGGAAACACCGCTTGAAAACACGCTTGAAAATGCCATAAAAAGGCTTGCCATGATGAGCCTGTCAAGGTGGGGTTTGACAAATTTTAGCAGTCTTATATATTCATTCATATTTTCCTCGTTAAGTTGGTCATTGTACCACAATGTCCCTCGATAGTCGAGTAATAAAATGAAGCTCCGCGGTTTAACAGCCGTGGTTTCTTGCTTTTCGGTCTTCCGTTTATGGAGCGGAATCCCGCCCGTCCCGTAAAGCGGGACTGGGTGCGGGATAAAACGGAAAGAGGCAATTTTTTGTTTATATTTGCCTCAACAGGCAAAACATGTTATAATTTTCCATTATGGGCAAAAATATAAGGGTCGGAGTAATCGGGGCGGGTGCCTTGGGTTCCATACATGCCAAGCTCTATTCCCAGTTAAAGGATGTCGAACTTGTCGGCATATGCGATGTGGAACCGGTGCGCCTTGGCATGCTATGCGAAGTTCTCCACTGCGCCGTATTCAGGGACCATAGAAAACTCTTTGGGCTTGTCGATGCGGTAAGCATTGCGGTTCCTACCAGTCTCCATTTTGAAATTGCAAAAGATTTTTTACTTCATGATACCCATATACTTGTAGAAAAACCCATAACTATAAACTTAACGCAGGCGGATGCGCTCCTTAGGCTTGCTGAAAGAAAAAAACTTGTCCTTCAGGTAGGACATATCGAGCGTTTTAATGCTGCGGTAAATGCGATAAAACATTTTTCCTCTAACCCACGTTTTATAGAATGCCACAGGCTTGGCCCTTTTGCCAGAAGGGTAAAGGATATCGGCGTCGTATTAGACCTCATGATACATGATATAGATATCGTGCTTGCACTGGTGAATTCGAAGCCCGCATCTATTGCGGCGGTGGGGGTAAAGATACTTTCAAATTTTGAAGACCTTGCAAATGCGCGCATAACGTTTGAAAACGGTTGTGTATGTAATCTCACCGCAAGCAGAGTAACCCCCGAGGCTATGAGAAAAATAAGGATATTCGAAACAAACGCATATATATCGCTCGATTATATGAACCAAAGTGCGATGGTATATAAAAAATGCGGCGATGAAATAACCGCAAAAAAAATTGAGATTACAAAAGAAGAGCCCCTCAGGGCCGAGCTAATTTCTTTTATAGACTGCGTAAAAAATAAAAAAAGACCTATAGTATCGGGTCAAGAGGCAAGAGATGCTCTCAAGATTGCCCTAGAGATAGTAAAAAAAATACACATGACCACCGCTGCGCAGGGCTTGTGATTAATTATAGTAATACTACCCTCGGATTTCCTTTCTTAGAAAACCTTATAGGGATGCACACGCAGAAACGATAAAAAAGAGACGGCAGAACACCATGAAAAAAATAATAATTGTAGCCGGGGAGGCATCATCTGATCTACACGGCGCAAATCTGGTAAAAGCTATTAAGACCCTTGACCCCGATATTGAATTTTTTGGCTTAGGGGGACCCCTTATGCGAGCGCAAGGGGTACAGATTGCGTTTGATATTGTAAACCGTGCATTAATAGGAATAATTGAGGTCGTAACGCATATCGGTTATTTTAGAAAAGTATACCATACCATGATAAACCTTTTGGATAAAGAAAAACCCGACCTTGCCATATTAATAGACTACCCCGGTTTCAATCTGCGGTTTGCGAAGGAGTTAAAAAAAAGAGGCATTCCGATTATTTACTACATAAGTCCCCAGGTGTGGGCGTGGGGTAAAAACAGGATAAAAACTATAAAACGACTCATAGATAAAATGATAGTTATTTTTAAATTTGAAAAAAGCCTGTACGAGAGTTACGGAATCGACTGTGAATTCGTAGGGCACCCTCTCTTGGACATTGCAAAGCCCACCAAGGCCGGTCAATTAACACGGCAGGAGCTACACCTATCGGATACATTTCCTATAATATCGCTCCTTCCGGGTTCGAGGCAAAACGAAATAAAACGAATACTGCCTATTATGTTACAGACGGCTTCTCTTATAAAAAAATCTTTTGACTCAGCACACTTCGTTGTAATAAAAGCTCCATCAGTGCCTGACGGTCTTGTCAATACCATCATACACAGATATGCCAAACAGGTAGCTATAAAAGTCTGTGAAAATAATAATTATAATCTGCTTACCATCTCTGATTTTGCGCTTGTATGCTCGGGCACTGCAACGCTTGAGACTGCGATTATAGGTACGCCGATGGCAGTACTGTATAAGGTAGGATTTTTTAGCGGACTTATTATGCGAAGTCTTATTAAAATTCCGCATATTGCCCTGGTAAATGTGATTGCCGGAAAAAAAATTGTGCCTGAATTCATCCAGGAAAAAGCAAAACCCCGTCTGATTGCCAATAAAGTCTTTGAGCTATTGTGTGACGTCCAAAAAAAAGCGCTGATCAAAAAGAATCTATGCGAGGTAAAAGAAACATTGTTTCCATCGGGGGCAAGCGAACGCGCAGCCAAGGTTATAATAGACTATATAAACAGAAACGCGTTACCTTAGCTTAACTTTCCTCTTAAAACTCTTCAGGTTTTTTGCATCTACAAAATCCCGTTGTGAATATGCAAGATTGAAGAGTTCGACTTTTTCAAAATTTTTGAATTCGTAACTATACAAAATATCGGCGATGATTTTAAAAACAAGAGGACCTATGTCATTTTTTGTATAATAATGCTTCTTGCTCGACTGTGATAACCTTTCTAAAAAATTCTCAAGGGCTACCGTAAATGGGTCCTGCGCGCTTTTTGGTTTAGTCTTTTTAAGGGTTGTTTCAAATAAGCCTGCAAGGTCTAAAAATTTTTTTTCTGATATATCCACGGTAAACTTAAATGCCCCGCCGGGAACGCTCATCTCATCATTTATAAACTCCCCTTTTGAATATACCACATAGAAATCTTTGCTCATATAAGGCCTCATAGTAAATTCATATATGATCCGTTGGGCTATTTGACTTGCTAGAAAATCAGGAAACCGTATCTCATCGAGGAAGAGTTCATCATGAGACTGGGCTGGATAAGCGGCCAATTCTTCATTTAATAAGATCCTGTTAAAATTTCCCTCGGATGTCTTCTCAAAGAGAATGATAGCCTGGGTAATGGCAGGCGCGAGGTTGATGGTATCTACGACAAAGAGAAATTCGTTCCTGAAAAATTTTGGAAATTTGAACGGATAATTTTCGAATGTTTCTTTAGGGGTAAATGTCTGCCATACATTGCACTGTATAAGAGCTCTGTCCTTCGAGATACGCTGAGATTTTACGGAATCGATTCTAAAAACCTTGTCGGTCTTGTAATCATTTTCTCTTAAAAAGTCAAAAAAGTTCTCATCCGCCATATTTATTCTCTTTGTAGATAAAAAATATTTATTGATAAGTTCGTTGGAAGATTTTTGTTCCATGTCGGAAAAAAGCTTTTTTACCAGGCCTTCCGCAAAAATTTTCGGATTAAATCTTGTTTCATAAATTATCCTCTTTCCGCCTTCGGCTAAAGAGATATCCTCGAATTTTAATCTTTTTGTATCGGTAAGGTAACCTATATATACAATCTCAAGGCCATTCAATTTATCCAAGATAACGGCTTCAAAAAAATCTATTTTTGCATCGGTGCTAAGGGCAACCCTGGTAACTGCGATTAAAAAATTATTGAGACTCTTCTCTGTCTTGTTATCCAGCTTCTTATATTTATACATAAGAAGGGCTAGTTGATTTTTTAGATCGCTGCCCATATTATAATCCAATTTTTCAGGATATATATAATCAAGTGTCATATAAGCGGCAAGGGTCTCGCCCAGAAGTGCAGCCTTTACATCCAATTTATATTCATCACGGCAGATTCTCTCTAATTCCTGGGTAATATTTTCTTTGGGGTAGATTGAACCTATATGGCTACAACCAAACACATATACGGAGCACGATATGGCCAACGTGATAATAAGAGACCGCCTAACATAAAAAACGAATTTTTTCATAGGGCAGGATGTATAGTGTTAAGATCGTATTTAGCTTTTAGGGTCCGGCTGGGTACTGAGCTTATCTTTGCGAGCCTTTCCATATTCGGCGAATATCCCTTCTATCTCGTCATATTCAAGCTCTTCCCTTGCGATAAGTTCGCTTGCAAACCTATCCAGGATTTTTTCTTCTTTTTTAAGAAGTTCTTCCACATCTTTTAAGCACTGTTGTAAAATGATGCGCGTCTCCTCATTCAATTTTTCTTTAACTTTATCGGAAAGTCTATCACCCAATGCGTCCATAAGCCCCGTGCTTAAAAGACTCGTATAATCGCCTATAAAACCATCGCTACCCATACCGTATCGCCATACCATGTCATGGGCATCGTGCATTGCGTTTCGAAAGTCCGACGATACGCCGTCAGAAGTATTACCACATTTCATTTTCTCCGCAACATACCCCGAAAGCGCCACCTTTATATTTGCCAGGATCCTGTCTTTACTATCAAGAAACAATTCTTCGCTTGGCTGATGGTATACCATACCAAGGGCATCACGGTGAGAAATAATAGACGCCTTAAATACATCATCGGTGGGATGGAGAAAATAAGTGACGACAAGGTGGCCTGCTTCGTGATAGGCAACCCGCCTTTTTTCTTCGGGGGTCATTTTCTTGCGATGTTTTAAACCAAGATCAATCCTTTCGATAGCCTCAGAGACATCCTTAAATACAATTTTATCCCTCTTATTACGCGCCGCAATAAGAGCTGATTCTTTTACGATATTCTCGATATCTGCGGGCGATTTCCAGACTGTCCTCATCGCAAGTTTCTTTATATCCAAACTGGCATCATATTTAACCTTTTTTAAATAATACTGAAAAACCTGTTCTCTTTCTTCGAAATTCGGCCTATCAACATATAGTTTTCTGTCAAATCTTCCCGGCCGCAAAAGTGCCACGTCAAGTTCGCTCTCGCGGGCATTGGTAGCTCCTATTACAATTATGTCTTCGTGGCGTGCATTTAAACCGTCAAGTTCGACAAGTAACTGGTTAACAGTATTATTCTGTTCCGTACGCGCACCGAATCCGAGATCTGCCGAACGTGAACGGCCGACCGCATCAAGTTCATCAATAAACAAGATGCATGCGCCATGTCCATAGGCAAGCCTGCGCGCTTTGGAAAAGAGCTGCCGTACCCTTGCAGGGCCGACTCCGACAAACACCTCTACAAACTCGCTTCCTGAAGCCGAGATAAACGGCATGCCTGATTCAGTAGCAATAGCCTTTGCAAGATACGTTTTACCGCATCCCGGCGGTCCTACCATAAGTATCCCCCGTATCACCTTACCGCCTATATTCTGAACCATCTTCCTGTCTCTCAAGAGCTGTACAACCTCCAATGCCTCTCTTTTGGCTTCCTCCATCCCTATTACATCGCTAAAATGAATATTGACTTCCGCGGCTTTTATTAGTTCTTTTTTCATCTGACCTATGCCGCCGCGGAAAACACTCATATAGAAATACACGAATATAAAAGCGTTGAGGGCAACCATGAGAAGTTGAAGCGGGAGTGTTGCAATGGTGAGTTTTGCGTAAAAAGACTCAAGGCTCATAAGTCCCCAAATTGCGAGGATTACCAAAAGTACAACTGCCAAGGTAATAACTATCTTAACCCAGTGTTCCATAAAAAATAATTTTATTTTGCGCGAAAACATTATAGTCTCCTTTTCTCTAATTAATTATATCATGAATACGGAAAATTCCAAAAGATAACTGCCTGTTACTTCCATTCTTAAACAGCAATAAGAGATATATCATTTTTATCTGCACGTTCGATTAACTCATCTTTATCAATAAAAAGTGTTTTTTTTGCTTCAACTGCTAAGACCTTTGCGCCTGTTTCGATAAGCGTAGCAATAGTATTCATACCAATTACGGGTATATCAAACCTCATATCTTGAAAAGGCCGTGCGACTTTAATTATTACAATGCCTGCTCCGGCAAGTTTTGATGCCCGCTTAATTGTCTCGTCCGTCCCTTCTACCGCTTCAACCGAAACAATAACTCTGTTTTTTACTACTATTGTCTGGCCTATATCAAAACCTGCTATCTTCCTGGCAAGAGGAAGCCCAAAGGCTATGTCTGAGCGTTCCTGTTGTGTCGGCAATCTTTTTGTGAGCACGCCCCGTCGAGGAAGGAATTCGTCAAGAAATGTAGCCGAACTTATTACCTCAACTCCCTGCGATTTTAATGTTCTAATAACACCTGAGAGTATACGTGTATCCCTGTTATCACGAAACGACCTAAGGAGCGAAAGGGCACCTTTATCAAGATTCAGATTATTATCAAAGATGTGGGTTTTTTTAATTTGTCCTGCCATAACAGCTTTTGTAATATGTTCTTGTTTGCATATGCTCAGCAGTGTTAAAAATTCTCCCAATTTTATCCAGAATATCTTACTCACATAACCGGCGATATCCTTATCGGTTTCTCCCTCTATTGCTATACATATTACTTCATAGCCCTTTTTCTTTGCCGTTTGAGCAAATAAAATAGGAAATCTCCCGTTCCCTGCTATCAGGCCTATTGTATTCATATTATGCAGCTCTGCGTACTTTTCGTTTCGATCTTTTCCGACCCGCCCGCCAAAGGGCGCGGACTGGATGCGAGATAAAAGGAAGTTTATCGTGCAATTCCACGTTCTGATGATTTTACAAAATGTATCAGGTAGGCAATTTCTGGGAGGTTGGGAAGTTCTTTTTTGACTTTTACTACCGCATTCGTTGCTGAAAGTCCCGATTTAAATAAAATTTTTATTGCCTTATTTAACGCAGTCCTTACCTTAAGAGGAATATTTGCCCTTCGCAATCCCACACTATTTAAACCTACCACTGAAGCAGGGTCTCCTAACGCCAAAGAAAATGGGGGTATATCCTGCAGTACTCTTGAATGACCGCCTATTATTGCAAACTTTCCCACCCTTACAAACTGATGTATGGCTACCATACCGCTGATCGTGGCCCTGTCTTCTATATGGACATGCCCGGCGAACATAGACCCGTTCGATATTATGACATCATTTCCGACCTCGCAATCATGTGCGATATGACAATATGCCATTATAAGATTATTGTTGCCGACTTTCGTGGTTCTGCTACCGTCTTTTGTGCCCAGGTGGATGGTAACAAATTCGCGGATTATATTATTATTTCCTATTTTCAAAAAACTTTTTTCTCCCTTGAATTTTAAGTCCTGGGGAATTTCCCCTATCACAGAACCAAAAAAAATCTTACAGTTTTTCCCGATGCTGGTATTTCCTGTGATATAACAATGATGGCCTATCTTTGTGCCTTCTCCGATAACTACGTTTTTATCTATAATACTATAGTGGCCAACCTCTACCGAGTGAGCAAGTTCTGCATCCGGATGCACTATCGCTGTCTTTGCAATCTTCATAATTATACTTCCTTATATTAAGGTTCTATGATGGTAAATATTAACTCCGCCTCGGCAACCACCTTTCCATCGACGAGCGCCCTTGTTTTAACCTGGCCTGTCTTCGACTTAAGGCGCGTTACTTCAGCTTCAAGTCGTAACTGGTCTCCGGGCATAACCATCTTTCTGAACTTTACATTATTTATACTCATAAAATAAGCAACCTTACCGAGATTTTCACGTTTATTCAACATAAGAACACCGGCAACCTGGGCAAGGGCTTCAACTATGATAACGCCGGGCATAACGGGACGTCCCGGAAAATGCCCTTGGAAAAAATAATCATTTAACGTAACATTCTTAATCCCTACCGCCCGTTTATCCTCTTCAAGTTCGATGATCTTATCCACAAATAGAAACGGATATCGGTGCGGAAGAATACGCTGTATGGCGGCTGCATCCAGTTCTCCGATGACCGGTTCAACATGCGTTGCAGGAATACCACCTTCTATCTGACGCTCTTTTAGACTTTTTATTTTTTGGATAAGTTTTATGTTAAGGCTATGGCCGCTTTTAAAACCTATGATGTGGCCCTTGATAGAAAAACCGAGCAGATTTAAATCTCCTATCACATCAAGTATCTTATGTCTTACAAACTCATTTTCAAATCTAAGGTGGCTATTTATAATACCTTTTTTGCCCACTACAATGGTATTGTTGTAATTTGCTCCTTTGCCGAGTCCCTGGTTTTTAAGCTCTTCCGCCTCGGACTCCGTACAAAATGTCCTGGCAGGGGCTATCTCTTTATGAAAGGAGTTTGTTTTTAAAGCATAACTCATAAACTGAGATTTTATAATCGGGTGGTCATAATCGAGTGTATATGAAATTTTAATCCCGTCAAAAGGAAATACAGCAAGAAAGGCATCCTGTTCTTCTATCCACAGGGGTTCTCGAACCACGAATATTTTTTTTGGTTCATCCTGAGCTTTTATGCCGGCTGTTTGCAATGCCTCAGCGAACGGGAGCGCGCTCCCATCCAATCCCGGAAGCTCCTCCCCGCTTAGCTCGACTATAATATTATCTATCCCAAAACCCGTACAGGCCGCAAGTAAATGTTCTATTGTATGTATTTCTATATTTTTGTTTCCTATAGAGGTGCGCCTCGGCCTTTTTGATATATCAATAATATGCGCAATATCACAGGTAATACTCGGTTTCTCAGGAAGGTCAACCCGTGTAAATCTTATACCGGAATTTGCAAGTGCGGGTTTTAAGGTTACCTTTGTGGACGTGCCCGTATGAAGGCCTACGCCTTCGAGCCTAACCTCTTTCTCTATCGTATGCTGTAGTTCCACCTAATCTCTCCTTTAATTCTTTTAATTCCTCTTCAAGTTCTTCGAGGTGTTTCACCATGAGCGGTAAACGCTGGGTAAGTGCATGTATTTTTTTGGCCTTATCGTGCGGTTGAGCAGGAAAGCCCGAAACACAACTGTTTGGCGAAATGGATTTTGTAACACCGGCCCGAGCTGCCACTATAGCATCATCTCCTATCTGTAGGTGCCCGCCAATACCCGCTTGGCCTGCAAGGGTCACCCTTTTTCCTACACTTGTTGAGCCAGATATGCCTACCTGGGCAACAATCATAGAATTTTCTCCGATGACCACATTATGCGCTATCTGGACAAGGTTATCTATTTTAGTTCCTTTGCCAATTTGTGTTTTTCCGAATCTCGCCCTATCTATGGTAACATTTGCCCCTATCTCAACATCATCTTCTATAATGACTACACCTATTTGAGGTATCTTATGATGAATCCCCTCTATGGTTACATAACCAAAACCGTCGCTCCCTATGATAGTCCCTGAGTGTATAATCACGCGCGATCCAATAGTAACGGCTTCTCTTATGGTAACATGAGGATAGATAAGAGAGTGCGCACCTATCGTCGTCCCATGGCCTACATATACCCCTGCATATATAATTGAACCGTCTCCGATACAAACTCCGTCTTCTATAATACAATAAGGCCCTATGGCAACATTTTTTCCTAATTTCACGGCCTCGCCTAATAGTGCGCTCGAGTGTATTCCTTTTGGATGCTTTAGGGCATCGGGTGAAAATAATGATATTGTCTTTGCAAAAGCAAGTGACGGATTTTCGGTCCTGATAACCGGCTTGACAGCACTTGTAACATCCATAGAGGTAATAATACAAGATGCCTTTGTCTGGTCAAGAAAAGGAAGATACCTTGCATTTGCCAAAAAAGTGACATCCCCCTCCTGGGCTTCTTTTATTCCGCAAATACCCGTGATGACAATAGAAGGATCTCCTATTACTTCTCCGGAAATGTGCTTTGCTATTTCTCCGATATTGGTTTTAAACATAGAGACCTATTTTTTCTTATATCTTCCGTTTAAAATCTTAAGCACCTCATCCGTCACATCAATACTTTTATCACCATACATAACCACACCTTCAATTCGTACGATAAGCGTATATTTTTCTTTCTGGCCATATTCTTCGACAACCTTGCCGATCTCCTCGACGATTTCTTTAAGAAAATTATCCCTTTGACGGGCAAGTTCTTCTCTTACGGTAGCATCAAATTTTTTAAGGTCGGTTAGTTTGGTGTCAATCTGGCCCTGTTTTTCCTCTTTTCCTTTTTCGCTTAATAGCTCGAGTTCATCTTTTAAACCTTTTATCTCGGTTACCAGTTTATCTCTTTCTTTTTGTTTCTGAGTCCCTTGAGCCTCAAGTGTTTTATCGTACTCTTTTGTTTTCTCGTATTCCTCAAAAATCTTGCTTAAATTTACATACCCCAATTTCACCATTTGTGCCAAACCAACATGGGGACATGCGCATAGTAACATCGCACATATCATGATACTCACAATATATCTCATAGCAGACACTCCTTCTTAGAATTAGAAACCCCTGGTCATGTTAAAATAAAATCTTCCCTGCTTTTTTTCTCCCGATGTTTTACTTAACGGATAACCGAAGTCCACCTTTATCGGTCCGAGGGGAGTTTTAACCCTTACCCCTAGTCCGGCTCCGGCTTTATAACCGCCTGAACCGATATCAGAAATCTTACTCCATACGTTTCCTACATCATAGAATACCGCACCTTTCAAATATTCAAAAAGAGGGAATGTATATTCGGCATTACCTATTAAAAGAGATTTCCCTCCTATGGGTTCACCTGATATATCTTTCGGCCCAACTTTTCTTTCTTTATAACCACGGATAGTATTTGCACCGCCTGCAAAAAATCTTTCATAGATGGGTACGCGTTCAGCATTAGAAAAAACATCAACGATACCGGCTCTCAGCTTCAACTCTAGCACAAAATTCTTAAAGTGGGTAAAATACACGCTGCCGCCCGCATTATGAGAAATAAAATCCTTATCTCCGCCAAATGGTCCTCCGGTAACTTCGGTAGAAATATATGCATTGTAACCTCTCGTCGGATTAAAAATATTGTCGGAGGTATCGCGTGAAAACAAAAAGTTCAGGCTGCTGAGCACATTGGCCCCTTCTTCTGCCGTAAAATCCTCCGATGCATCTGCCGGAACATCCGATATCTTTACCTCTTCAAGTCTATAGGTTAATTCTCCCCTGTTAAACTCTCCGAATGACCTGCCTAATCGTACATCCCCTCCCGTTCTCTGCTCATCATAACTAAAACCGCTTGTTCCGCTTCTATACTGAGTTCGTCTGTAAAGGTCAAATCCAAAGGAGACGGGCCTACCGAATATCCAGGGCTCGGTGAAGCTCACTAAATAATCCCGGCGCGATTTTCCCAATTCTGCCCTTATTCTTAGCACCTGCCCGGCACCCGTGAAATTCGGGAAACTCATAATATCAAAATTATTCTGTGCGATTTCTATAAACCCTACCAGGCGGTCGATAGAACTATAGCCTCCTCCAAAACTAAACTCGCCTGTTTTTGTTTCTTTGACCGTAACCACCAAATTCTTTTTTGTGGGTGCAGAACCCTCTTCTATATCGTATCCGATCTCTTCAAAATAACCGAGATTATATAATTTCTCTTTGGAACGTCTCAATTTTACGCCGTCAAATTTATCCCCGGGGAAAATCCTCAGCTCCCTTCGTATAACTACATCTTTTGTTTTTGTGTTTCCTTTCACTATAATCTTATCAACGTAGCAGAGTTCTCCTTCCGCAATATTGTAGGTAACATCTATCGAGCCCGTGCTTTCGTTTACTACGGTTGCGGACCTTACGTCTGCAAAAATATACCCCTGTTCGAAATATAGATCTTGGATATTCTGTTCATCTTTTTTCAGTGCACTTTGAGAAAATACAGAATTTTTTTTCATTTTAAGTTTTGATTTGATATCTGTGACGTCAAAAATTTTATTTCCGCTTATTTGTGTTTCTCCTACAAAATATTTCTTGCCCTCACTAACCTCAATATGTATGTTTATAAAACGGTTACCGCTCGTGTATTCAAGAGAAGACCCGACCTTAGCCTCAATAAACCCGTTATCCTCATAAAATATCTTAAGCCTTTCTATGTCTTCATCAAATACCTCTTCTTTAAAATACCCGGAGGAAAACAACGCTGCCTTTCTCGTTTTCATCAGTTTTAATAGTTTTTTTGTCTTAAAAGACGCGTTCCCGGTCAAGAAAATATTTCTGACTTTTGATTTTATTCCTTCATCCACCGTAAAAATAACCTGGACCTTGTTAGTATTTGCATCAACGGTCGTGCTATAATTTACCTGTGCCAGATGAAATCCTTTTTTTTCATAGAGTTTATAAATTTCACTTACATCATCTTTTAATTGCCTATTATCTAAAAATTCTCCTTCTTTTGATTTCACAATATCCTGAAGTCTTTTGGCTTGTATGGACCTATTTCCCTCAAAGAGTATCTGTCGAATGATGGGCTTTTCTGTAATAATGAAGATAACCTTTACGCCGTCTTCATACCCCTGTACATCGACGCTCACATCGGTAAAATAACCCGTCGCATAAAGCCGTTTTATGTCTTCATTCAATACCTCTTTGGAGAATATCTCTCCCGGCGCAGTTCTTATTTTGGCTATTATCGTCGGAGTGCTTACTGATTTATTTTGTTTTACTTCAATAAGTTTTACTTCTTTAGCGCTTTCCTGAGGATTACCCGTTTGGTCTTCAGCACATACGAACGGGCAGAACAAAAAGCAGGACACGCATAATACCATCGCGTATGTTACCATCAAAAAAAGCTTTTTCATATTTACTCCTCTCGCCTCGATAAATTTTCGAACCGGGTATACTCTTTTATAAAGGTCAGCCACAAACTCCCTATGGGGCCGTTTCTCTGTTTGGCAACTATGATTTCTGATTTTCCTCTATTTTCGTCTGTGGGGGCATAAAGCTCCTCTCTGAATAACAGGGCAACCAAATCAGCATCTTGTTCAATAGCACCGGATTCTCTTAAGTCCGCAAGCTGCGGCCGCCTATCTTCCCTCTTTTCGGGTGAGCGGGAGAGCTGGCTTACCGCGACAACAGGTATCTTTAATTCTTTTGCAAGGGCTTTAAGTCCCCGCGAAATTTCCGAAATTTCCTGCTGTCTGTTTTCGGCCCCTTTATGCCCTTTAATCATCTGGAGATAATCTACAATAACAAGTCTTATACCATGCTGGGCTTTAAGGCGTCTGGCTTTTGCCCTCAATTCAAGTACGGACATGCTGGGCGAATCGTCAATAAACATAGGGGCATCCGACAATCTTCCCGCCGCAGACGTCAGACGCGGCCAATCCGATTGGGCCAAAAACCCGGTTCTCACCTTATGGGCGTCTACCCTCGCATGAGAACAAAGCATCCTCTGCACCAGGTGCTCCTTTGACATCTCAAGACTGAATATTACAAGAGGAATTTTTTCGATAATCCCTGCATGTTCGGCTATACAACTTACGAGCGCGCTTTTACCCATAGAAGGCCTTCCCGCAATTATAACAAGATCGGCCTGTTGTAATCCCGCGGTCATAATATCAAATTCGTGAAATCCTGTCGGGATACCGGTAATATTCTCTTTTCTCTTGTAAAGATTATCTATGGTAGTAATACTGCTTTGCACCAATTCTTTTATGGGCGTAATGTAGGTCTCGACTGTTCTTCCGGTAATATCAAAGATCCTCTGCTCTGCCCTGTCTAAGAGCGCTTCTACCTGCTCGCTTTGCTCAAAACACTCGGTCACGATAAGCGTAGCGGTTGTAATAAGATTGCGCAGTATGGCCTTTTCTTTGACAATATTTGCATAATAGATAAGATTGGCTGCGGTGGGTACGGCACTGGCAAGGCTGGTTATATATGAAGCCCCTCCGACCTCATCAAGCATACCTTCTTTTTTTAATTCCTCAACCAACGTTATTATATCGACCGCATGATTAATATTAAATAACTTGGTTACGGCAGAAAAGATTTTTTTGTGGTTATCTTTATAAAAAAAATCGGCATCGAGCATCTCAATGCCAGAAGCGATTGCTTCTTCTTCAATAAGCATAGAGCCTAAGACTGCCATCTCGGCTTCAATATTCTGAGGAGGGACTTTTTCTAATGCAAGCTCTTTCACATCCATACATGCAACCTGTTATATGCCTAACGTTAGAAACTACCTATCATGAAGCTCCACGGCTTAATGGTTCGACTCCGCTCACCATCCTTCGAACCATCCTGAGCTTGTCGAAGGACAGCCGTGGTTTCTTGCTTTTCGGTCTCGTGCCATATGGCACAGGCTCATGGAGCGGAATCCCGCCCGT
>JAZDNB010000016.1:0-53263 GCA_043800345.1 Candidatus Omnitrophota bacterium | reverse complement strand
CCGAAGGGCTGAGCCCCGAGCACGCCAATTTGAGCGAAGCCGAAGGGCAGAACTGCCTTAAGAACTGGCGGCGCAGGAAGCCCGGAAGCCCGCAGGGCTGAAGCCAGAGCAAGCCAGTCCTGGAGGCAGCTGCCCCGCAGGGGCAAACCAACGGGGCTACGCATTTGAAGGGCAGGCGACCCAGCCTGCCCGTCCCGACGCCAAGTCGGGACAAATGAGCGAGCGCCAAGCGAGCGGGGCAGTGAAGCCGAGCGACAGCTCGGCTGAACGGTGCATATACTACTAACGTAGCCCGCCCCAGCGGGCGGTCACATTACTAATCATATCTTTCCATTAAAAAATCAGCTTCGAACGAAGCCTGCCTGCCTGAAATCCCTTAGTTAAAAACTTGCCACCAAATTAAGATATTTAAGATAATAAGAGTAATGAATATTAATCCCTTCTTCCATCCAAACCTCTTTATTAAAAAGTAAGATAATACTATTGGGAAAAAATATATTATTAATCCGGTAAGTAAAATCCTAGAATAATATTTCTCATATGGAGTCATGTGTAAAAAAATTAAGGATTACTTTTTGGTGTCCAAATAGTGTCTATTGAGCACAAAAAAAGTTACAAATTTGCACAAATTGCCACAAACAAAAAATTGTTATAACTTATTGGAAAATTATGTAGTTGCTTGAAATTACTTAGGTTGGAGAATCTTCCTTGGACGGATTATGAGTCAGCTGCTCTAACCAACTGAGCTATGGGCCCTAATTTTAAGCATCGCTTACCCATAACAAATTTCTTCTAACCAATCCCGAATGAAGTTTCTCTTCGAAGTATTACTTTCCCGAATGAGGCTACACTACGCAGTATTACTTCGGGATGCCGAAGAAATTCTTATTAATTAACTACATTCGGTACGGGACCCCGATGTTTGACCTCTGTGGGCTGCTACATTCGGGGCTGAGCTATGGGCCCGAAAATTAAAAAATTAAATACCAAAATGTGAAATGCTTAAAATATTATAGAATAATAATAATACTATTTTAATAAAAAATTGGCAAGGGAAAAATTGGGGATATTCTTTGGAAAAATGAGGAAGTACTTCAGCAGCTAAAATACTCGCTATTCGCTCGTATCTTTTTACGCTTTCTCAATACGAAATTTTTGGGAGGTGAGGTAGTACTTCGACAACTAAAATGCTCGTACTTACTCACATTTTAACGTTGTCTCAGTATGGAATTTCTGAGGTTGTGGTAATATTTCGAAAGCTAAGATATTCGCTATTCGCTTATATCTTTTCACGCTTTCTCAATACGAAATTTTTGGAAAAAATTTCTGGAGCGGGCGAGGAGAATCGAACTCCCATGAAAAGCTTGGAAGGCTTTCGTTCTACCATTGAACTACGCCCGCATAAGAAAAGTTAATAGTAACTAGTTTGCGGATTGAGCCTAAGGCTAAGAAAGAATCTCAACCTCAACCTAAAATTTAGCTCTTTAACACTAGTTGCAATTTTTTAAAAAATGGTGGGCAGGGAAGGATTTTCCTACTACACTCGCAGGATTTGCTCGTTGCGTAGGCTCCCCCCGCTCACTTTCGCTCAGGATATTCGCTTTTCCTCGCTACTCGCTCGGCGTTCACTTCCTTCAAATCCTTCCTCAAAAGAAGCAAAACTAAAGTGGGCAGGGAAGGATTTGAACCTCCGTAGGCTATGCCGACAGATTTACAGTCTGTTGCCATTGACCGCTCGGCCACCTGCCCAAAAATTTTTATGTTGTGTTAGTATGAAGCTCCACGGCTTAACAGCCGTGGTTTCTGACTTTTCGGTCTTCCGTTCATGGAGCGCAATCCCGCCAGAAAACCATTCATCCATGCCTTTACAGACATGGTTTTCTGGGTGCGGGATAAAATTCTAAAAACTTATTGTAGTATTTCAAAAACTAAAATGCTCTATATATTAAATTTCAAAAAAACGTCGGTAGGGCTTCAATGGCTAAAATACCTGCTACATGCTTGTATTTTTTCATGCCATTTAAGTATGACATTCCCGATAAAAACTTGTGGTAATATTTCGAGAGCTAAAATGCTCACTATTCGTTCGCATTTCTTCACGCTATCTCAGTATGAAATTCCCTAATGCTTGTGGTAGTACTTCGACAACTAAAATGCTCGTATTTACTCGCATTTTTTGTTGTCTCAGTATGGAATTTCCATAGGAAATTCCAAGAGCTGGCGGAGGGAATTGAACCCCCGACCAGAGGTTTACAAAACCCCTGCTCTACCTCTGAGCTACGCCAGCAGGTACATATAATGGCGTTCAATTATACAATAACTTAAAAGCAAAAGGCAAGTATTTCAAAATGTCTGTCGCAATAAGCGATATCTCGCCTTTTTCTTCCTTTGCTAAATCTCCGCTTGCCCCATGAACATAGACCGCTAACGTTGTAGCATCAAAAATTCCAATACCCTGTCCAACAAGACCAGCTATAACTCCGGTAAGTACATCACCGCTACCTGCGGTTGCCATTCCGGGATTACCTGTTTCGTTAATATAGCAATTTCCTTTTGAATCGGCAACAACCGTTCTATGTCCTTTCAGGACAACGGTAAGTTTAAAATTTCTTGCAAAATCCTTTGCTATTTTAATCCTGTTTTTCTGGATAAAATCCACGTCTCGCTTTATGAGCCGTGCCATTTCTCCGGGATGCGGAGTGATAACCATATCACGTTTTCTTTTTTTTAGCAACTCTAAATCTTTCGATACTGCGTTTAGACCATCCGCATCTAACACTATAGGCTTATCAACGGTAGTAATAAGTTTATGCACGAGACGCTGTGTCTCCATTTCACAGGATAAGCCAGGGCCTACTGCAAGCACATCAGTTTTTTTAGAAAAATCCTGAATTTCTCCAAGAGCTCTAAAGCTCAGCGTCCCCTTTTTTGTCTCAGGAAGAGGTTTAGTCATTACCTCAACAAATTTTGATGCAAGTATTACATGTAAACTTTTTGGAACACCGACGGTAACAAGCCCGCTTCCGGAGGTAATAGCCGCTTCTCCGGCAAGATAGGCCGCACCGGTAAAACCAGGGCTGCCGGCTAATACAAACACATGCCCGAAATCGCCCTTATGGGCTCCGGATTCTCTTCTCTTTACAATAGATCTAAACTCCTTGGATATCTTCATATTAAAGAGTCCTATGTTCCTATTAAAATCGCCGTGGCGGTTGCATAATTTCTGGTATGCGAGAGACTGATAATGACCTCTTTCACATTCTTTTTTGATTTAAGTTTTCTGGCATTTCCGCGTAACATAACAACGGGTTTTCCATTTTTTTTATTCTGTATTTCTATATCTTTCCAGCTTGAGCCGTTAAGAAGGCTATCGCCGAAAGCTTTGTACACCGCTTCTTTTGCGGCAAACCTGGCGGCAAGATGAATATACGGATAATTTTTTTTAAACGAGTACATTATTTCTTTTGAGGTAAAGATTCTGTTTAGAAATTTTTCTTTTGATTTTTCAGCCGCGGATTTTATCCGTTCAACTTCTACTATGTCCGTTCCTATACCGATTATCATCTTACGAGTCTCTTCATTTTTCTTGTTGCTTCATACAACCCAATAAATACCGCTTGTGAAACAATAGAATGCCCTATATTTAACTCGTGTATTCCCGGTATACATGCTATATCTTTTACATTTTCATAATTAAGGCCGTGGCCTGCATTTATTACCAAACCTTTTCTTTTTGCATATACAACAGCCTTTTTTATTTTTTCAAGTTCTTTTTTCTGGGCAGCTCCTTTTGTATTTGCATAAGCACCCGTATGTATTTCTATAATCCCAGCCCCCGTCTTAGAAGAAGCGTCTATCTGGATAATCTGGGGATCTACAAAAAGACTAACAGCAATTTTTCTTTTTTTGAGGATCTCCACAACCCCTTTTATCCTTCTAAAACCCCTTACAACATCCAAGCCACCTTCTGTAGTCAATTCCCTACGTTTTTCAGGAACCAATGTTGCCTGATAAGGTCTAAGCTGTAATGCGATTTCAACTATCTCAGGTATTATAGACATTTCCATATTCACATGCATCTTGACCGCTTCAATTAATCCGAAAATATCTTTTTCGTTGATATGGCGCCTATCTTCTCTTAGGTGTACTACAATACTATCTGCCCCGGCTTTTTCGCAACATAATGCAGCGGAAATAGGATCAGGTTCAAATCCGCCGCGCGCCTGTCTTATTGTTGCAATGTGGTCTATATTGACTCCGAGTTTTGGCATAGGAAAATTAAGCTTTACTGGGATTTTTCGATGGGTATGGTAACCTCGACAAGTTCATTTTTTAACGGTAAGCTGTCCTTAAAGGAAACTAGTTCAACTTTCTTTGTGAAAGTTTTTGAAAAACCTGTAACACTGATTGAAGTGGTTCTTACATAATACACGTTATCAAGAAGGGATTTTGGTCCAGTTACGAATATGGCTTCCGGCCTTACGGTAACTTTTTCTTTTATAATCCTATAACCTTCCAACGGTTCCCCTTCCAATACCAGCTGAACAGGGATTTTTTTGAATATAACCGTATCGGAATAAACTTTATCCTGACTTTGCAATTCATGCTTTTCTCTTTTCAGCACTTCTTTTACATAAAACCAGCAACTCACCGAGAGCATGAGCGCTAAAAGCTTCAGCCAGAAATTATTTACTATCCATCTCATATCTCAATTCCTTACTATTCAACAAATAAATATTTATTTTATGTCAATCTCATCTATAGTATCTCTCATTGATACCGACATCTTTTTCCCTGCCTTACCCTTTAATTTGGGCGCATATAATTCCTTTAATATGCGCTCAAGGGCATCTTTATTAAGGTCACGACTTAAGCCTCCCTCAAGAGAAATAGATATAGCCCCCGTTTCTTCTGAAACAACGAGCACTATTGCATCCGTTTCTTCGGTAAGACCTATTGCTGCCCTGTGCCTTGTACCGAGGGTTTTGCTTATTTTCTGGTTTTGTGTAAGCGGAAATAAACATCCTGCCGCAGCTATTCTATCTTGTTGTATTACCACGCCGCCGTCATGCAGGGGAGAATTGGGTATAAATATTGTCTCAAGGAGCTCCGCAGTAGCCTTACTTTCAATAATAGTTCCCGACTCCGTATATGCCTTGAGACCGGTTTCTCTTTCTATGGCAATTAAAGCCCCTATCTTTTTCTTAGAAAGATTAATTACTGCATTTATGATTTCATTTATGATGCGTTCTTCTTTTACAAAAAATCCAAACAGATGGTCTTGGCCTATCTTTGCCAGTCCACGCCTAAGTTCCGGCTGGAATATGATTAAAAAAGCAAAAATGGAAAGTGCAAAAAGTTTGGTTAATATCCAGTTTAAGGTATCAAGTTCCAATTCCTGAATGACTAAAAAAATAACCGCAAGAACAATAAGTCCTTTAAATAGTTGTACGGCACGCGTGTTTTTTATAAATAATAGGATCCGATAGAGAATAAACCAAAGGACGAGAATTTCAACAACCGGTTTCCAATTTGCCAAAAGTATGCTTTCCATTTTAATTATAATTTATAATTGCATCTGTCAGACACGCTACGTCACGCATCTCGCCAACATCATGAACCCGTATGATATGGGCCCCTTTCAAGATAGAAACCGCAACGCTTGCCGCTGTGCCAAATATCCTCTTGTCGGTATCTACGCTTAACACTTTACCTATAAAAGATTTTCTCGATGTTCCTATCATCAAAGGTCTGTTAAGCGCCTTAAATTCCTCGAGTCTATTAAGAATTTCTAAATTATGCTCTTTCGTTTTTCCAAAACCGATCCCCGGGTCAATTATAATATTGTTTTCTTTAATCCCCAAGGTTTTTGCCGCATTAATCCTTTCTTTCAAAAATACTACTATATCTTTTACCACATCTTTATACTGCGGGTCAAGTTGCATGTTGTGAGGAGCACCCCTCATATGCATCAGTATTACGGGAACATTATATTTTGTAATTACATCGGCAAGTTTCCTGTCATAGCGCAAGGCATAGATATCATTGATGAGCGTGGCTCCTTCTTCCAGGGCGCACCGCGCAACTTCACTTTTATACGTATCGACAGAGATCGGGATATTGATCATTTTTACTAATTTTTTTATAACCGGGAGTATTCGTTTTAGTTCTTCCTTGATACTAATCGCCTTTGCATTAGGTCTTGAAGATTCGCCTCCGATATCAATAACATGAGCCCCTTGTTCTTCTAATTGACATGCCTTTTTTATTGCGTCCTCTTTTCTAAGATAAAGTCCGCCATCGCTGAAGGAATCGAGGGTAATATTTAAAATACCCATTATAAGGGTATTTTTCCCTAGATACAAATGAAAGTTTCCGCAGTTAAGATGAAATTTTTTTCTCGGAAGGTTAATGTGCTGCATCCTGGGATTTTTATAAGAATTATTGAATTACAAATAAGTTACACGGGTTGCTGGTTTGCCTCATCAGGCGATCTTGACAGAGCTTCACTACTAACTCCCAGCCCTGTTATTTTTTTAACCTCTTCTCCGTCCAGCACTTCCTTTTCAAACAAGGTTTCTGCTAATATTTTTAATCTGTCCTTATGTTTAATAAGTTCTTCTGTGGCTTTAGCATAACACTCATCTACAATCTTACGAATCTCCAAATCTATTAAGCGTGCTGTTTCTTCGCTATAATTGCGCTCCTCGCCCAAGTCCCTGCCTAAAAAGACCTGTTCATATGATTTACCAAAAGTAAGATTGCCTAACTTTTCGCTCATTCCAAATCTGGTAACCATCATGCGCGCATTATCAGTAACCACCCTGAGATCTGACTGGGCGCCGGTGCTTAACTCATTGAATATAATCTCTTCACTCGCCCTTCCTCCTAACGCTACGATAATTTCAGCCATCAGCTTCTTTTTTGTATGAATATACCTATCGTATAAGGGTGGGGTTAAGGTATAACCTAACGCTACGCCCCTGGGCAAGATAGATACCTTATGAGGAGGGTCAGCCTCAGGTATAAGGAGTGCTAGAAGCGTATGGCCAGACTCATGATACGAGATCAGCAATTTCTCTTCTTTAGTAATTACCCTGGACTTTTTCTCGGGGCCTGCAATAACCCTCTCTATCGCTGCCTGAAACTCGTCTACAGTAACCATATCCTTGTTTCTCCTTGCCGCTAAAAGTGCTGCTTCATTCGCAAGATTTGCCAGGTCAGCCCCTGAAAAACCGGGTGTCTGCTTGGCTATGGATTTTAAATTAATATCCTTATCCAATTTTATATTCTTTACATGAACCTTTAATATCTCTTCCCTGCCTACAATATCCGGCCTGCTTATTACTATCTGTCTATCAAATCTTCCCGGCCTCACGAGCGCAGGGTCAAGCACGTCGGGCCTGTTCGTAGCAGCAATGAGAATCACTCCTTCCTGGGTATTAAAACCATCCATCTCGACAAGAAGGGCATTTAAGGTCTGTTCTCTTTCGTCGTGACCGCCGCCGATACCGGCAAAACGTTGTCTCCCCACCGCGTCTATTTCATCTATAAATATTATACAACCTTTTCCGCCGGCCTTGGCCGCACGTTTTCCCTGCTCAAATAAATCCCTCACTCTTGACGCACCGACACCGACAAACATCTCGACAAAATCAGAACCGCTAATATGAAAAAACGGAACTCCTGCCTCACCGCTCACTGCCTTCGCCAAAAGGGTCTTTCCCGTTCCCGGAGGCCCCATAAGAAGCACCCCCTTGGGAATTTTTCCTCCGAGGCGGGTAAATTTTTTGGGATCTTTTAAGAATTCTATTATTTCTTTTAGCTCCTCTTTTGCCTCGTCAACCCCCGCTACATCATTAAAGGTAACTTTCACCTTATCTTCGGAAATCTGAGTTGCCCTGCTTTTTCCGAAGGAGAGTAACTTACCGCCGCCTCCTTGCGCACTTCTGTAAATCAGGAACCAGAACAATGCAAAAAATAAAATAGGACCTAATATGGTTAGGAAAAAATTAGTCCAGAACGTCTTTTCGGGTTTTATGTCGAAATAGGGGACATTTTCTCTTAATGCTCTTAAGAGATCCTGGTCTATTTCCGGTATGTCTACGATAAAGGCGGAGTTATCCTTAAAAATACCCCTGAGGGTATTACCCATTTTTGTAACATTTTTAATTTGCTGGGTTTGATTGTTTTCGGAGAGCATTCGATAGAATTCACTATAGACCAATAGCTTAGGCACCTTTACCGAAAACGAGCTTACGTTTAATAGGATCATTCCTATGAGTAATACTACAAACCACAATAAGAATGATTTATTTCCATTTCGATTTATAAGTTTTTTCATCCAGATTTTTTCCTTATGTAAATTTAAGTTAATGTCTTACTTTAACAAATTTTTAGAAAAATTCAAGTCATTTTTATTATATTTTTATACATAGCAACCTCTCATTTTACAATTTATGACAATCTCCATAGCGAACCTAGAATTGCCGGATATGCTTCACAGGGCGTCCAACATCCACCACACGCCCCTTTCGATATTTCGCTATACATATGATTTATAAACTTTTCTTTCCAAATAGTGTCCAGATCGAAATTAATATCCAAAATATTGCAACATCTATGGCCATAGCTTATGCATGGATAGATATCACCATAGGGATCGAGAAATACCGTCGCAGACAATGCCTGACAAGGCAAGGGCATTTTTTTTTCTTTCGTATATACGGTTGCAAGTGACCAATATCTCCGTGCTAATAAACCCTTAAAAGAAAATTTTTTATTCATATAGCAAAAATCTACAGAATTTTTTGTTAGCATATTATAGGCAATGGATAAATTATAATTTTCAAAATAATGAGCGGATTTACTAATAAGATTACAGTGAAAGTCGCTATGCCTGATAGCGGGATATACTATCTTAATTTCAGAAAACATTTTTTCAAAACAAGAACGGTTATATTCAAATAGGGTATACCCAAAATAAACATGGCGGAAGCCATTTCTTTTTAACCCAATAAAGGTTTCAACAGCATTGCGCCAAACATCCGAACTGCCTCGTATCTCATTATGTATATGCTGAGGGCCATCTAAGCCGACGGTAACTATAAGAGCAACGCCACGGCTCAATTTCTTTATAGTTTTGCAGATCTTAATGATGTCACCAGCGAGTTGTCCGTTCGTAGGGAAATGTAGGATGCATAAATTACGGGAATATTTGAAAATAATCGATACTATATCAAGTAAATCCCTGCGGAGACTTATTTCACCTCCTGTTAAATCAATCCACGAAAAATAATTCTGTTTTTTAAAAAATAAATCTATCTCATTAATCGACAACTCTTTTTTCTTTTCCTTTTTCCAAATAAAACACATTTTACACTTTAAATTACAATCATAAGTAACAGCATATGTTAATTTATAGGGGCGCTGTAAGCGTTGAAAATTTGAAAGTATAATTTTGTTAATAAATTTTAATATTTTTATCATCGGCGAACTATTTCATTGAAAAAACAGTACATATATTGAAATAGCATACTGAAGGGGTTAATATGCGATTTACCAAATTTTCTTTTTATTTCATAGCTAGGGATTTCGCGAATTCTATATCCTTTTTTTAAACAACGGATTACCATTTCTTGTTCAATCGCAAACGTATTGCTTGTTAAACAAAGTTTACGGGCAACATCCGCTTTAATAGCGCGAAACCCATTTTGGCAGTCAAGGATAAATTGGCCCCTTTTGCCCCATAATATTTTAATCAGAAAAGAGCTCAATAAATTTCCTAATAATCGTATTATATTTTCCAAATTATTGCCTAGTTCTTCGCTTTTACCTCTCAACCTAGAAGCAATTACCAAATCAGATTCATTTTTCAAAATAGGTTCTACCAGCAACGGAATTTCTTTTGGCCTATGAGAACCATCCGCATCCATAAAAACTAAAATATCGCTGGATATTAATTCTATGGCCATTCTGATTGCTGCGCCCTTACCTTTTCCATTATCAAAAATTGGACTAATCTTATAATTCTTTAAAATCTCTAATGTCTTTATAGATTTATTAGTTATAACGGCAACTACCTTGCCCCTGGTAAAACAATTCTTTATTTCATTTATTATTCTTCCAATAGTTGCTTCCTCACCTCTGGCAAAAATTACTACGGTTATCCCGCTGCTATGGCTCGTCACATTAATATCCCCACTCCCATATATGATCTTCGTTTACCAGGTTCAACTTTTTATATATATCCAAAATCCCATCTTTTTCGGACAAGGTAATTTTTTTTAGTAATATAAAGTTTGCCTTTTGTTTTTGGAGTATAGGCAATAACTTTTTCGCATGATAACATGTTTCTCCATTAATCCATGTATCCTGCATTATAATAAAATCATAATGTTCTATCTGTTTTTCAAAATCAGATTTTGGGGGATATGAAAAGTAATCTAAATCGCCCATTGGAAAGTGAACATTTACATTATAATCATCCCGATTAATAATATAAACCATATCGCACCAAAAAGAACCTTTGGTAAAGCACATTATATCAACTCGCCTAACCACATTATTTTTCAAAGATTCTTTTTTAGCAATAGTCAATACCTCTTTTATCTCGGTTTCTAAAGTTCTAATTTTCAAAATAGCATATATACCGATATTGCTATCATATGAATATACTTCATGATATGGAAAAAATACCCTGGGCAATCTAGAAAGAAAATTTGGGACGATTAATCCTGAATAACTGATAAATAGGTTTTGTGCAATTATAACTACGAGATATATAATTATAGCATATTTCCACCTGTTATATTTTCTCCAAATAACATCTGCAACCATGACAGCAATAAGAGGTAAAATGGGCACGATATATCTCTCTTCCTTATTAGGAGCAATAGAAAATATCAAAATAGATATAAGAATAAAAAGTAATATCCCTTTTTTTTTCTCTTTTACATATATAAAAAGAGCAAGGCATGAGGAGAGGAATACGATAGGCGATAGTTGTTTATTTAATTTCACAAGATAGAATAAAAGATCATTGTGCATATTAACATTAATATAATATGCATAGGTTTTTAAATCTAATAATTCCTTTCTGAAGTACCAGGATGAAGAAATAAAAAGCCCTAGGATTATACTAAAAACCCACGGAAGAATATTTTTATTTTTAAAATACTCTTTCCGTGTGAATATAAAATAAATTATCATGGAACAGAAGAAAATGAAAAATGCTGATTTGGTTAAGGCGCCTAAACCTATTGCCAGGCCGGCTAATACCGAGAAAATCCAGGCCTTATACCCTTTATATGCACAGATACGCAACATTAAATAAAAAGTTAACGCTACAAATGCTGCCAGGGCAAATTCGACCCTGAGTACTCTCGATAGCCCGGTTACCGAAGGAAAAAATGAAACAAGCACAGCGGCGAGCACTCCTGCTTCTTGAGAACCAGATAAATATTTACCGATACCATACGTGGAAAATATAAGGATAGCGAAAAATAACATATTTCCCAGGGGCAAGATATTTTTATCTATTCCTGGATAAAAAAAATAACTCATTATATAAAAATAAAGTGGTGGATGTATGATATCCTGGGGGGCTTTTTTTAGAAAAAAAACAGCGCAAATATTCTTTATGAACAAAATAAACCTGAAGTTATGGGGGGTTTGTTCTAAGATTACGTGATGTATCATTTTTATAGTTTCATATCTGCGCGACATGTCAGGACAAGAGTATGGATAAGTACTTTGCGCCAATATATAATAATTATTGATTAGATGAAAAATAATTATTAGAACTAAAAAAAGAAAAATTAAAATTTTTTGTTTAGGAATTTGGAGAGAGGGAAACCACTTGAGATAACTGTATTTGCACTGACCAGGCATGATATTATGATACAATCTTTAATAGTGTATGAAAACTTTCCCTAGTAAAAAAATAGGATTAACGTAGCATTAGAAAGTAAACCAATAAATAAAATTAAAGTTTCGACTGTTCTATAAACTGCATTTGTAAGGCATATAATGTTTCGTCGAGATTAGCTTGTTCTTCCGTCGTAAGATTATTTTTGGTTTTATCTTTGAGCATCTGGAGCGTATCAATTATATATTTGGCGTGGACAAGGTCTTTTTGAACTTTTTGGCTCATTGGGTCGGGCATCAGGCCGAGAAAGACAAACGCCTGCATGGCAAGCGATGAAATAAAAAAACTAAAATTTGCATCATGCTCATCATGAGCAGGATGCTCTTCTGCCTGGTTATCGGCTACGTCTTTTTCTTTTTCAATAGCCTCCTTCCATGACTCGTCGATTTTCTTTTCCTGAGATTCTTTTTTGGATTCATCCATTGTATGTTCCTTTCTTTTCTATGTTATCAGTATCCCCGCATAACCGACTACGCTCTCATAATCGCCCGAAAGATCGCCGCTTGTTTGGTAGCGTACCAGCTGTGCTTTTGTCGCACCTAATAACTTTACTACGGTTATCATTACTGCTATAGGGCCGTAACCGCATGCACTTATATCATATTCTTTTACCGCTTCCAAAAATCTTTTTTCGTCAAGTGCAAGTATGGCCTCTATTGCTATCCGATCCTTTTTCAATGCACTGTTATGGTCCTCGTAATGGGTAAAATCAGAACTGGCGATAATAGTGGTATCAACCGATAATTCCTGAATACACGTCGCTATGTCTTTTCCTATTTCCTTATATGTAGAAAGATGCGCACCCGCAACAATAAGAGGTACTATCCTAAAGGAATTTTTTTTATGCTGCAGAAAAGGAATCTCCACCTCTATCGAATGCTCGTCTATATGGGCCTCATAATCAGCCTTTATATGTTTAGAAATCTCAAGCAGTTTTTTTGTAAACGTTTCGTCTACCTGCACATCCCCGAGCGGCGTCTGCCATATACCGTCTTGCATAAGGCTAAATGGCGCGCCATAACCTGTATGGTTGGGGCCGATTATAATATATAATGATTTCGGTGCAATTTTAGAAATAACACTTCCTGCAACAGGCCCCGAGAACATATACCCGGCATGCGGCATTACTATGCCCTTTGCCAAGATAGGGTTTTTTTCGTCGGGACAAAGCTGGGAAAGTTGCTTCTTGAGAGCATCTTTATTGCTCGGATAAAATTGCCCGGATACCTTGGGTTTTCTTATAATCATTGCCTATTTTTTTTATTGTAACATAAGAATCGGGGATATTCAATTTTTCTTAACTGAAGAGAAAATAGCCGTACACATTATTATTTATTGGGATGTTTCAGGTAGCGTAACACTCACTACGCAAGCATCCGTATCTATATATTTGTTCAAAACTTTTTGTATTTCGGGTATCGCGACACTATGTACGTCAGCAGTATATGATGTATAATGATCAAAACCTAATCCGTATAGCTCATCCGTCGCCATCTGAAAAGAAAGCCCGGAATTAGACTGTAACCCAAGCCAATATTCGGAAAGTAGCTTATTCTTTGCCGTCATAAATTCTTTCCCGGTTAAATCTCTTGTCTTAATCTTTTTTAACTCATTGAATATTAATGTTTTTACCGTATCAATATTATTTTTTTCGACAGAGGCATAGATAATGAAATAACCATTGATAAAAGCCGGGATGTAGACAGCATCCTGTGTATATGAAAATCCCCTCTTTTGCCTGATCTCTTTAAATAATCGTCCGTCCTCTCCGGAGAGTACGGATGCAATAATTTCGAAGATATACCTATCCTTGCTCGATAAAGGGGGAGCCTTATATCCAACCATTATTACCGCTTCTTTCTTAGGCATTGTCTGTGAGCTAAAAAGCGCCTCTTGGGTAACAGGGCTTTCTTTATCATGCAGTACTATTGTCTTTTGTCTTAAAGCTGAGAGCTTATTTTTTATGAGGGCTATGCATCTTTGCTCATTTATATTTCCTGTTACGGAGATAACCGTATTATTAGCCGCAACAAAAGCTTTATAAAAATTAATGAGGTCTTCTCTTTTTACCTGTTCTATAAACGTGCTGCTGCCTAACGGATCAAGCGAATAAGGACAACCCCGAAAAAGTAACTGTTTTACTTTCAGCAATGTTACGGCAAAAATATCTTCGTTTCTCCTTTCTATTTCTGCCTTGATAAGAAGTTTTTCCTTCTCTAATTCTTCTTTCGGGAACGTAGCGCTCGTCAATAGTTCGGAAACCAAATTCAGCGCGTCGTATACATATACATCGGGTATTTCTATCGTAAAACCAAAACTACCATTACCTGAAAATGCCCCAATCTCTCCCCCCGCTGATTCGATAATGTTCTGAATACATTTCGCATCTTTAAATTGCGTACCCTTTAACAGCATATGTGCGCTGATGTTACTCAGTCCGTTTGTTGTTTCTGTCTCTGAGAGCAGACCGCCCTTTAGCACTACGGTAATATTGGCTTTTGGCAAATCTTTCCTTTTGCAGTATACCAGGCGCAGGCCGTTCTCCAGGGTAACCTTTCCTGTTTCTTCCTTATAATTCCCACTTTCCGGTTTTTTTTCTTTTAACGAAACAGAGCGCGGTTTGAGCAACGTAACTGTTACATTATTCCTGTTGAGATATTTTTTTGCAACATACTGCAGATCTTTCTTATTTACTTTTTTAATCTTTTCTATATATGATTTTGAAAATTCAAAATTGTCCGTGAGCGCTTCGGAAGTCACACTATCAGCAGCCTGCGACTGTATAGTTTCTAAATTCGACCTATAGCCGGCTAAAATATTATTTTTTGCCAGGATAATTTCCTCCGGTGAAATGTCCCCTCCCTGCATGCGATTGATTTCATCAAAAATAGAATCAATAACTTTTTTCTGTTCATTATTTTTCACCACGGCATGAATACTGAAAATGCCTGCATGTTTCGGGGTGTAGTTGTATGCGTTAATGCTATAGACTAATTTTTTCCGGTCATATAAAACCTTATAAAGACGGCTCATAGTGGTCCCGCCTAAAATATGAGCGAGTAAATCAAGTGCATAGAGATCATATTCCGATATGCACACGCTATGAAAACCCATCAAAAGATAGGTAAGGTTTCCTTCATAATCCTGTTCTATATAGACAGGAACGGCCTGGTCAGGTTCCTGCGCCAACACAATAGATTTTACGGGATATGGTTTTAGCTTCCCAAGGGTTAATTTTAGCATCTCCTCTGCCTTATCCGCCGCGATATCACCGGATATGGCCACAATCATATTATTAGGAACATAATTCCTTTTATAAAATATGAATACGTCGTTTCTCGTAAGCGCTTTTAATAAAGCCTTCTCTCCGATTATCGGGTAGCGATAGGTGTGACGTACAAAAAAGTTTTTGTAGAATAATTGGCTGAGCCGGTTCGGCGGTTCATCATAATTCATTTCTATTTCACGGACGATAACCTCTCTCTCTTTTTCAAGCTCGTCTTTGAAAATAGTCGAATTTTCCATGACATCGGATAGTAGTTCGAGCGTATTCGCAAGGTACTGCCGAGGGACGCTTATAGTATATCCGGTATAATCAAAAGAGGTAAATCCGTTGATTGAGGCCCCGTAGGACCTTATTTCTTCCTCGATCCTTCCCGCAGGTCTTTTCTTTGTACCTTTAAAAAGCATATGTTCTACGAGATGGGAAATACCGCTTGATGTGAATTCTTCTTCAAGACTAGAGCCCACTTTTACCAAAAGTTCTATAGCGACAAACGGTATCCTATGATTTTCTGAAACAATAACCGTCATTCCGTTATCTAAGATGAGCTTTTTTGAAGGATATTCCGGGTAGGTTACATCTATTAATTTGGACTCCGAACACGCAGTAAAATTCAAAACTACTGCGCATAACAATAAATATACGCTAGCTCTTGCACATTTTCTTTTAAGAAAGGGGTTCATGTACTACAAAAGGATGGAAAGATAAGCTAAGGAAAAATTGAAATTCTAAACCCACCTGCTTTTTCGTTGCTTCCGCCTTTTCTTTACACTAGGTTTTTCATAGTGCTTACGGTCGCGGACTTCTCTGAGGATACCTTCTCTCTCAATCTTTTTCTTAAATCTTCTTAAAGCCCTTTCTAATGGCTCATTTGCTCCTACGTCTATTCTTGGCATTTATCATCACCTTAGTGCGGTATAATAACAAAATTAATCTTTGTTGTCAAGCAATCAAATTACCGATTATATATTTAAACCTTTAATCTTTTCTTAAGTAACTCCAGTTCTTCCGACATTGCTGCGGGAAGCCGTGTTCCAAATTGCTCAAAAAATTTTTTTACGTCTGCAATTTCGTTTACCCATTCAGACGTTTTTATTTCAAATAATTTCTCAAAATTTTCTTTTGTAAAATCCAGACCCGAAAGATCTAAATCCTTAAACTCCGGGATAAACCCTAGGGGGCTTTCTTTTGCATTTCCGTCTTCATGTGCGAGCCGCTCCGTTATCCACTTAAGAACCCTTATATTATCTCTAAAACCGGGCCATATAAACCTGCCTTCTTCATCGGTCTTGAACCAATTAACGGTAAATATCTTGGGAGGTTTAGTCAGCCTGCTTCCGATGTTAAGCCAATGCCCGAAGTAATCAGCCATATTATAACCGCAGAAAGGAAGCATGGCCATCGGGTCGCGACGAAGTTGCCCTACTGCATGAACAGCCGCTGCAGTAGTTTCCGAACCCATCCTTGCGGCATTAAATACGCCATGCTGCCAATTAAAACTTTCAAATACCAGCGGCGTAAGTTTAGTCCTTTTCCCGCCGAAAAGTATCGCTGATATGGGAACGCCTTTCGGATTGTCAAATTCTTTTGAAAGATTGGGACATTGCGATACCGAAACGGTAAACCTCGAATTTGGATGAGCGGCATTTTTAGAAGAAAGCGGATCAAATTTTTTGCCTTGCCAGTCAAGGAGATTTGCCGGCATAACGCCATCCATACCTTCCCACCAGGGTTCGTTATTATCAACGTCAAGTGCGGTATTGGTAAATAACGTCGGGAAAAACTTCCCCCCTTGTAACGTCCGCAGCATATTGGGATTCGTCTTTAGCGACGTCCCCGGGGCAACGCCAAAAAAACCGCTTTCAGGATTAATAGCATACAATTTACCGTCTGGACCTACATTCATCCATGCAATATCATCTCCTATGGTCCACACCTTATAGCCCGGTAAAGTAGACTCAAGCATGGCAAGGTTGGTTTTCCCGCAGGCACTCGGCATAGCTACCGCTATATAGGTTATCTTGCCTTTCGGATCTTCAATACCGATAATAATCATATGTTCGGCAAGCCAACCTTCTTTAAGACCAAGCCATGACGCTATCCTTAAAGAAAAACATTTTTTGCCTAACAGTGCATTTCCGCCGTAACCTGATCCGATGCTCCACACAAGGTGTTCATCCGGAAAATGCATTATAAAACGCCTCTGGGGGTCAAGATCCCCTATTGAATGAATACCTTTGACAAAATCTTCGCTGGCACCTATCTTCCCGATAACACCCGTGCCTAATCTGGTCATAATTCTCATGCTTATTGCCACATACGTGACGTCGGTAAGTTGTACGCATGCCTTTGAATAAGGAGAATCCGGATGGCCCATCGTATAAGGAAGCACATACATAGTCCTGTCTTTCATGCATCCTTTCGACAACTGCGTAAGTTTTTCCTTTGCCTCATCTGGCGGCATCCAGTTATTGTTTGGCCCTGCGGTTTCTCTGTCAGGATAACAGACATACGTAAGGTGCTCGGTACGGGCAACATCGGTAGGATGGCTTCTGTGAAGATAGGCGTAAGGCCAGTTTTTTTGATTTAACTCCTGAAAAACAGGATTGCCGTTAATCTTTTCCTGTTTTATACCTATGTCTACGAGCGCATGGGCCTCTTTTTCGGACCCGTCGCACCAATAGATTTTTTTAGGCTTCATAAGCTCTGCTTGTTTCTCAACCCATGTTTCTAGCGGAGTTGCCATTGTACAACCTTTGTGTAGGGAATTAGTTCCTGCGTAGCGTATATACTAAATGTATCTTTAGTTGGCGTTGAATTTTACATCAAATATTAAATTTGTCAATATAATATTATAGTTATGTGAAAGAAGTGCTTTTAAATCTTTTTATAGCACCCCGGATAAAGAATTAATTGTATCGTTATTTCTCCTTAGAGGTTAAATTTAATTGTTCCTTTTAAGTTTTCTGTTAACCCTATATCGTAACTGCCGTTTGGAGCCCTACTAATTATAATCCCTGAAACATTCGCTGTATTGTTTAATAACGTTAGCCCTTCCGCAGGTCCCAGCACAAACACTGTCGTAGCTAACGCATCGGCACTCATGCAATCCCCGGCAATAATAGTCACGCTCATAGGAATATCTTCTACGGGATAACCTGTCTTTGGATTAAGTATATGCGAAAATCTCCTTCCTTCCAGCATAATAAACCGCTCGTAATCTCCGCTTGTAGCGATTGCCTTGTCCTTTAGTTCTAATCGTGCAATTATTTTGTCTTTATTGCGCGGATGTTGTAGGCCTATACGCCATCTGAGATTTTTGGTGTTACCCCCAAAACAATATAAATCTCCGCCCGCATCAACGAGGCCATTTTGCACGCCGTGTCTCTTTAAAACCTCTGCGGCTTTATCTACTATGTAACCCTTGGCAATACCACCCAAATCAATCTTCATGGAATTATGCAAAAAAGAGATTGCCTGATTATCCTCATCTAATATAATTTTGTCAGAACCTATAAAGTGCAATGTCGATTGTATTTCACTATCGGTCGGGATAGTTATAACTTTTTTATTTCCAAAACCCCAAAGCTCAAGGAGGGGCAAAACAGTAATATCAAATGCCCCGTTAGATATTCTGCTAAACTCTTTTGATTTTTTTATAAGTTCAAAGGATTCTTTTGCGACTTTAAAAGGTTTTGTCTTAACGGTTGAAGTATTTATGCTATATATATCGCTTCTCGTATCGTACTTGCTCAAAATCGCTTCAAGCGATGCTACTTCCTTAAAAGCCTCTTCGACTGCAAAGTGTATATCCTTTTTGGAAACACCTTGCGCAGTAATGCCTACCACCGTACCTAAACATAATCTTGTTTCTTTGACTGTTGCCAAAGGTTTCGCGCAACCTGTGTTTAAGGTTAATGCAAGAGAAGCACTTGCAAGCAGAACAAAAAATCTCATATACATTATAGTTGTTTTAGAATCTCTTTAATATCGACATGACGACCCACCAGATCCATAACTATTTTTGCCTTTTGTTTGTCCTCCGGACTGATCTTGACTCTAAGGTCATGAACGTCCGATGCCACTGCATACGTATCTTTTTGTGAAAGCAAAACGGGTATTCCCGAATTTTTAACAAGCTGCATGATGGTTGTATTAGGCATTATTCCGCCGCTTAGTATAATTCCTGATATTTGAAGTCTTTTTTTAAGTCCGATAGTATGGACCGAAAGAGCGGTGAGGATTATATCTTCCCTGTCACCGGGCGTTATGATGAGACTCTTGTCCTCGATATAATTTATAGCATCATGCGGTTCCATTGCGCCTACAATTATTTTTTTTACCGTTCTTTTTAGATTATCTTCTCCCGAGAGGATCTGAAGATGCAATTCTTCTTTGAGCTGTTTCATGGTAGGAGCAGTAAGGAAAGGATTATACGGAAGAACGCCGAGCACCCTAAGCCCTTTTCTTAAAAAACCTTTTCTCACAAAGTAATTCACCTTGTCAATTTTTTCGGGCAATACCTTGTTTATGATTACTCCCAGGATTTCTACTCCTTCTTTTTCAAACAGGGCCTGATTTAAAATTATTTCATCTATAGGCCTGCCTATCCCACCGCTTGAAACTATTATTACCTTTGCGCCAAGCAGTTTTGCCACCGTCGCATTTGAAAGGTCAAATACGGAACCAACCCCCGCATGACCCGTCCCTTCGATGATGACAAGATCCCTATTCTTTGATACTTTTTCAAACGATTTTTCTATCTGTGTAATGAGCGCTTTTTTATTCGGTTTATTAATATACTTTTCCGTAAAACCTTTTTCTATTGCGATTGGGCTCATATCTTTTATATTAGTTTTTATGCCGAAGATATCTTCGATGAGCACGGAATCCTCATCAACTTTGTAACCCTGTTCTATCAGATACCGCTGGCCTATGGGTTTGATGAAGCCTATCCTTTTAAAATATTTTTTGAGGGCCGCAATAAGCCCGAGAGAGACGGTAGTTTTACCGTCATTTTGCATCGTCGCCGCTATAAATAATTTTTTTGCCATTTTATTTTTCCCTTCTTTAGTATTTCTTATTCCTAAGCCTTAACCTCAGCCTTGACCTTAACCTATCGTTAGGTTGTATTATAATACCACATAATAATCTAATCCAAAATATTTTTTAAGCCGGAAAGCGGGGCGAAAAATCAGACTTGCTTATCGTATGAAGATTCTGTCGTCTTGATGAGTTTGGTTAAAACCTCATTTACAGGAACGGGGATATTCAAAATTTTTGCTTCTCTAACAATAGCGCCATTGATGCAGTCGATCTCGGTTCTCCGTTTTTTTAATACATCCTGGAGCATCGAACATATATTCCCTGCTGTTAAGCGGCATACTTCTCTTACGCGTTCAAGCGGGTCCTCATATATAAGCGTGATGCCTTTTTTTTGAGCTACCATAATAGCTTCGCTCACGGCTTTTTCCATGATAAAAAAAGTCTCTTCAAACTCAATAAGTCTTCCGTTGTGAAGGTGTGTAAGCGTTGCAAGGGCATTGATTCCTACATTGATAATGAGTTTTGACCATAAAAGCCCTTCAATGCCATCAGACACCTTGGTTGTAATACCGGAACTGTTAAACATATCGCATATCATTTTTAAATCTTCCGTCAATTTCCCTTCAAGCCGGCCTATGTACGTATCTCCTGTGCCGGCGTGTCTGATCACTCCGTCTCCCAGGAGTGTTGCGCCATGCGAAGTAATCCCCCCTAAAATATTCGCATTCGGTAACGCCTTTTTGATATTTTCAATATTTCCTATTCCGTTTTGCAAGGTAAGGATATATGTAGAGTTTTTTATGACGGGGCCAAGTTGTGCTGCTGCAGCAAAGGTATCGTAAGATTTTACAAAGATAATCGCTAACTCAACGCTACCTATGCGAGTAACGTCATCGGCAACGTTGATTTTAGTTTCCAAATGCGTTATTCCTTCGATCCTAATACCGTGATGTCTTATGATATCTGCGCGTTTTGAATTTTTGTCAAGAAGCCAGACATCGCATCCGCCCTTAGCAAGCAGGCCTGCGAATAAACATCCCATAGCACCCGGCCCGACTATAACTATCTTCATATTCTTACGGCTATGCTTTTTTCTTCAGTTTTTTCAATTCTTCGTCTTTGATGAAAAAGGTGTGTTCTTTGGAAGGAAATTGCAGGGCTTCTACTTCTTCTTTGTATGCAACAACTGCCTTATATATCCCAGGAGAAAGATTCGCATACTGTTTGACAAACTTCGGAGTAAACCGTTCGAATAATCCAAGCATATCATAGGTTACTAATACTTGGCCGTCACAACCGGCACCTGCGCCGATACCGATAGTAGGTATTTTAAGCGCATCGGTGATTATATCCGATATCTGTTCGGGTATACACTCAAGCACAATGCTAAAACAACCTGCTTTTTCAAGTGCCTCTGCGGCGTTTAAGAGCTTCTTTGCGGCCGTCGCGTCTTTACCCTGGACTTTAAAACCGCCGAGCTGCGATGCAGTCTGCGGGGTGAGGCCGATATGCCCCATCACGGGTATTCCGCTATCGACTATCGCCTTGGTAATCTCGGCTACATTATTAACCCATTCTAATTTAACGGCATCACAGCCTGCTTCTTTCATAAACCTTCCCGCATTAGCTATAGCCTCTTCTTTGCTCACATGGTATGACATAAACGGCATATCGCCTACCACGAGCGCATAGTTAACCGCCCGCCTCACTGCCTTTGCATGATGCATCATTTCATCCATAGTCACGGGAACGGTCGAGTCGTAACCCAAAACTACCATCCCGACAGAATCACCCACAAGTATCATATCAATACCGGCCCTATCAATAAGGAGCGCTGTCGGATAATCGTAAGCGGTGAGCATGGTAATCTTTTTTTTCTGCTCTTTTTTAATCTGTATACCGGGGATTGTTATTTTTTTTCTTTCCATATGAACCTCTCTTCGTTTTTAATTTCATAAATACGGTTAGCGGTGAACGGTTTACGTTATCCGTATCCATAACCCACCTGTCCCTCTGTATTGAAGCTCTGAGCTTCATGAGGGATAACCGATAACCTTGAACCTGTTATCTATTTCTTCCTGTACGCCTCTACAAATGAATCGCAATAAATGTGCTTATTCATGATAAGTTCAGCGGTAATCACCGCCTCCATCAGATCCTTATCCAGGGGATCCAGTATCGCCCCGTCAAGCCCCATAGCAACAGCCATAGCAGCAAATGTCCTGTTTATAAGGCTTCTTTGTTTGCTTCCTTGCGAAACGTTGCTTAAGCCTACTATTGTCTTTGGCGGAGGGCTGCAGAGCATCTTAAGTTCCCGTATCGACTCCAATACCTCAATAGCCTGCGGCTGTACGGCATTCACGGGCAGCACAATCGGATCGATATAGACATCTTCCATATTGAGTCCGATCTCCATAGCCTTACTTATTATTTTAACGGCTAGCTCGCTTCTTACGTTTCTGTCGCGCGGGACCCCCTGTTTTTTGTCCATCGCAAGCGCTATGATCCGTCCGTTATAGCGTTTGGCAAGCGGTAGAAGAATATCCAGTTTTTCATCGCCCGCATCCGTAGAATTGATGATGACCTTGTTTTTTACAAGCGGCAAAACTTCTTCAATCACCTTCGGCTTTGGGCTGTCTATCGAGATGGCCTTATCGGTTACCTCCTGAACGGCTTCTATAAGCCACTTCATATCATCAAGCTGATTGAGCGAAGCAGGCCCCACGTTTATATCAAGCGCATCGGCACCGCACTCGATCTGTCGGAGCGCAACAGCCTGAATCACCTTCTTATCTTTTTTGATTATTGCCGCCTTAATCTGTTCGTACATGCCGTTGATAAGTTCGCCTATGACTAACATACTCTATGCCTTTCCTTGGTATGCCATCATTTCATTTATATAGCTTTTTACGATAGAGGCGGACTGTGGGTAATTCAGTACCACCACGTTGGCGCCTGCCTGGATAAAATTTATCGCGGTTGTGGCTTCCCATAAAGGGCCGCGTATTTTTTCTTTACCCCAAGCCGGAAAATCAGCCTCTTTCTGCCTTGCTTCTTTGACCCGCCACGTCTCCTGGCCCACAAAACATATTATGGGCATAGAAAGCAGTTTATCTCCGGAGAGCCCGGCTATACGCGTTCGCTCTATAAGCGAATAGACATACTCCATGCCATAGCCGAGTGCGGTCGTCGTAGGATGTATAACGATCCTCTCAAGAGGAAAATCCATATCAGAGATCAGAATATTCACCTGTTTTTCTATATTTATATCAAGCGGATTTTCGGCAATTATACTATGTCCGTCTGCGATACAACTTGCCGTAAGCGTCCGGTAATTCTTCTGCGTGGCATTTCCGATAAGGCAGCGTTCTCCGTGCAAAACATGGCTCACCTTAGACAGTATGAGGTTATCTTTTTCTTCGTCACCGCACCCCTTTATGATAAGCGGCACGCCTACCCCTGAAGAAATTTCCTTAACCGTTTCCGCTATCTTTTCAGCAGAATTATTTCCCCATTCGGGATGGGCGCTCATGAGCCTCACAAATAGTAAATCAGCTTTATATTCACCGACGTTACGTTTTGCCCATTCCACAGGTTTATCAAGCACGTCTAAAAACGGCTCCCTTAAAATATCGGGCCAATCTTTCGGAACCGCATCCCATACTTCAAGTGCAATGCGAGGTGCATGAGGCACGTCTCCTTCTTCAAAAAGAAACGGCAGCGTACATTCCCCGCCTACGGTGACGGTAGATGACCTCGTTCCGCCGTCCTCTTTTGTTGCGCCTATGGTAACTGTATTTACTTTGCTTATCCACTTCTCTTTTAAAAATTCAAAACCCATATACGCTCCTATGTTTTCTTCAGTATAATTTTCTTAACAAGGTTCTCTATGCACTGCACAATCTTTGTTTCTTTAGGCAGGCACCATAACGATTTACCGTCAAGGTTTAAGATTTCCACCTCCGCATCAAAAGGAATGCTTCCTGCCAATGAAAGCCCCGTATTTTTAATTTCTTTTTCCAGTAGGGATAGGTTATTCGTTACCCTGTTCACTATCAGAAAACTTTCTCCCACTTTAATTTCCATTTCTTTGATGAGATTGAAAATCCGGCCCGCGGACCGTACGCCAATCGGGCTGTAATCGCTTACTGCAAATAAGATATCGATCTTTCGTGCGGTTTTTCTGCTTATATGCTCCATGCCCGCTTCATTATCTATGACGGTAAATCTAAAATCTTCCGTCAAATCTTTTAATATCTCTCTCAGTAGATTATTCGCATAGCAATAACAGCCGGGGCCTTCGGGCCTGCCCATAGCTAAAAACGCAAGATTTTCACGCTCAACCAATGAATGCTGTATCTTGTAGTGCAAAAAGCTGTCTTTAGACATACCCGCGGGCAGGTTATCTTTTTCTTTTAACATCTCCTCGCATATGCTTGATATGGTAGACTCGATTTTTAATCCGATTGAATCCGCAAGAGTTGCATTCGGGTCTGCATCTACCGCTAATACATACCCCGCCTTACTTTCTACAAGCGCTTTAAGAATAAGGCTTGCTATGGTAGTTTTACCCGTACCGCCCTTACCCGCAATTGCGATTATCATAATTATAATAATGAACACATGACCCCGAAACCTCGGGGTCAATCTTCTTTGTTTTGCTTCTTGTTGTGTAAATTATCCCGTAGCTTAGCCGAAAAATTTTAAAAAAATTTTCGGCATGTTTAAGCAAGGGGTAAATTACCCCGAAGCTTGCATTGAAAATGTCGAACCCTCTGGAATTTCTGCGAAATTCCGAGGACTTAAGTCCCGGGAATTCTTTAGAATTCCTCGGGGGAGATTTTCAGTGCGTTTAAGCAAGGGGCTTCATTTACTTTTTACGCTCGGAAAATGGCTTAAATCGGTATGAGGAAAAAACAATGCCAGGACATACTCGTCCATATACGAACGTTCAACCGATAATTCTATATACGTCATTTTTTTAGCTATAGATTCTGCTTTTCTCATTGCATCATAGGAAAGCAAGGTTTCGCGCGAACCGATTAATGAACTATTTCCTATATATACGAACTTCTCGCGGGATAAGTCCGGAAGCAGGCCTATGGTTATTGCCTTCTCTATATCTACGAAGGTTCCGAATCCGCCGGCTATAAAAAATTTTTTTACGTCCTTAAAACGCAAATTTACCTTCCCCAGCAATATGGAGCTTGCCGCATATATCGCTGCTTTTGCGCATTTCAGATTCTCAATATCCGCCTCGGTAATGACAATATCACGGCTTGAGTGAGAGTCCTCTTTTTTTGCAATAACAAATTCATATCCGGATTCGCCTTGGCGCAGGCGTTCGGTTTTTAAAGACCTGTTAAATTTCCCGTTTCTGTCAATAATCCCCCGCGTAAAAAGTTCCGCTAATATATCTATATAACCCGAGCCGCATATGCCGCGCGGCTTTTCATTTCCGATTGTCTGGACGGTAACATTCAGTTTTGTATCGATGTTTGCTTTTTGAATGGCTCCTTTTGTAGCCCGCATACCGCAGCTTACGCCGCTTCCTTCAAAACAGGGGCCTGCGGATGCGGAACAGCACACAAGCCAATCTTTATTTCCCAGTACAATCTCGCCGTTGGTACCGATATCTATAAGCATGGTAAGTTCTTCCTGCGCATCAAGTCCGCTCGCCAGGACCCCTGCGGTAATATCTCCGCCGGCGTATGAGCTCACCCCGGGAACGCACACCAATAAACCCCTCGGATTAATCTTAATGCCCACTTCTGCCGCCCGTATCACGGGAATAAAATTCGCAGTCGGTATATAAGGTTCCCGTCTTATAAACGTGGGGTCAACCCTCAGGAGTAAATGCATCATCGTAGTATTACCCGCGCAGGTAACGCCCGTTATGTCATTAAGATATAGAGCGCGGTCCTTTATAAGTTCCTGGATAATCAAGTTCATATTATCAACAACCGCATGGTGGAGTCTCTCAAGCCCGTCTTTTTCGCTTGCAAAGATTATGCGCGTGATAACATCCGCCCCAAAGGCCCCCTGGCCGTTAAAGGTTACTTTTGTGCTGAGGACCTCTTTTGTATTCAGGTTTACAAGCTGGGCTGAAATGGTAGTTGTCCCAATATCAAAGGCAATGCCGTAATTTTTATGTGCGGTATCGCCCGGTTCAATTAATACAATCTCCGTCGTCTCATTCCGTTTGCCCAGGGTCACCGTAACGCGCCAATCCGCCTCCCGTAACAATGCTCCTAATTTTTTAATATTAGAAAGGCCCGTCTGCATAATCGGTATATCGCGCTTTCTCCTGATTTCCCGATACAGCCTTTCAAGATCGCTCACGTTATCCTGCAAAGTCGGCGGGGGAAGTTCAAGGTACAACTTAGTAGCAACAGGGCTGTGAAAAAAGATATCCTCGTCGATAATCGCGGTCCCTTTATCGATTTCTTCGGCTTCGCTATAAAGGCCTTTGAGCCTCAAAAAGACCTGCTCTTCATCTTTAACAATTCCGGCGTCTAATCTTGACTCCGGGGGCACCTCTACCTCAAGATCGCTGTTAACGCTACAAAGGCAGGCAAGCACATAACCCTTCTCGCGCTCCCCCATGGTAATTCTGCCTGAGGGCTCAGCCTTAACGTCGCCTTTTTTTATAATCACCTTGCACCTGCCGCACACGCCGTCGCCTCCGCAGCTTGAGGTAATATATTCTCCGCAGGAAATAGCGGCCGATAAAAGCTCGGTTCCTTTTTGAACCTCGGTCACCTTACCGCTGGGTAAGAATAATATTTTACATTTATCATCCATGACAGTAACCTGTTATAACGTCTTAAAAAATGCGGGGATGTTGGCGGCTTCCTTCGGCCCGACTATCACTTCCCAGCCCGATTCATCCTGAAGTTTTCCGCTTAAGACCGACACATATCCCGGAAGTATCAATTTTCTGTGCGTAACTTTATTTTCCAAATCTGCCGATTTAAGAGCCTCGATAATTTTTTCCGAGGTAAGTTTTTCGGCTGCCCAGGCGGTCAAAACCGACATACCCTCGGTATCGACCGACACAAGGTATGACGGTACCCTGCTTGATTCAACTTCGCTTGCCACGGTAAAGTAGGTTATGGAAAAATTTGTCGTAATTAAGACGGGCGAGTTACTGTTTACCGAACCGATTTCATACGCCTTTGGTTCCACTTGCGTCGGTTGCTGCGGATCCGTATAAATATCCTGCCGCGTCGTTAACACGCTCAGCATACACTCCGGCTCTATGTTTTTCATTATCACTATGCTTGCAAATTTGTCGATATAGGTTGCGGCCTCAATCGCTTCAAGAGAAGCATCGTCTGATTTTGTAAATGCAATAGTCGGATACCCCAGCGGTCTAAAATTTTTCTTTATCGCCAGCCTTCGTATCTGGGTAAGCTCGAATATCTTATCCGCGATAGGCTTGGCGCCGGTATCCAGGATAAGATCGCTTACGCCGAGTGATTTTATTTTTTGCGTAAGCTCCGATAACGCCTCAAGACGCTTTTCATATACCACAAGCGGCACGTCAAATGATTTTGCAATAGCCGCCATCTCTTCATAATTCTCTGAGTGCGCACTGTAGAGAAGCGGCCTTTTATCTTTAATGCCTTGAAGGGAAAGCCTCGCCGATTCGGCGTCTTTTACAAGCAATAAGAGCGCAAACTTTACTTTTCCGCTTACCTCCTTAACAAAATTCGCAAATTCCAAGGCATTTTTGTTTATCTGCTTTAGTGCGACAATATCTATTTCAATATGCTTTCCGACCCGTTCAAACGCAAGGTTGTTGATACGCGCAATCTTTCCGGAAAGTTCCTGCGCACTGAGCGTATCTTCAAGCAAAACTCCTATTCCCGTTGGATGATAAAATGTCTCTTCGTGCCTGAAGAGGACGGTCTCATTGCCTACTTCCACTTTCTTATCCCCCCAGCCAAAACTTACAAGTTTTATGGGCGGCTGCGATGCCCCTTCCAGCGCGGCTTTCGCCTCTTCAGTCACAAAAGGGCACTTATCAAGCGCAACCTTTTTTGCCGCAAGCTGCATTGCAAACGCAAGGCAGGTCGGGAAACCGCACTGCTTGCAATTTGTCTTCGGCAAAAGTTTATAGATATCCAGTCCGGATAATGCCATAAAATTTCTCCTTAATGACGACACAAGTTATGGAGTCCGAAGGACGAGATAACTTGTATGTCGGAATTAATCCCACGCTTTGGCTCAAAATTTCCCTGCCCATAGGGCGAGGAAATTTTGAGAGCGCTTTAAGCGCGGGATCTATTATTATATATAATATCTTCCTAAACAAGAAGATTCATTTCAATAATCCCCCACCGTTTTGCAAGCAAAACAAATCATGGGGGTAAATTCAGCCATCAGACTTACGTTCCCTTAGAAATCGCCTGCCGAAAGCGAGCGATTTTAAGGACTCAGTCCCGGAAATCTTACAGATTTCTCGGGGCCCTTACGCTCCATAAGTCTGGGCTTCATTTATATCATCGGCGGCATTGAAAGCACCGGATGATTGACCTTTTCAAGAAACGGCAATAACTCTTCCGTAGTGGTGGCGATTGTCTCATCCGCGATTTTATCGATAAAATCGGGCTCGCCTATCTCTTGGGCCCGCTTCTTTAAACGGTCCGCTAATGAATCTTTTAGTTCCTTGGTCATCCAGACAATACGCTTAAAACCGCCTTCGGCTGAGATGAATTTTTTGCTTGTGATATAAAGGCGCCCGACCCCCAAAAAGCCGGGGACCTGTTCTCCTCCGCCCACAGAACCTGCCAGGGTGGTAAATTTCATTCCGCAGGGCGTCATTCCGGAAAAACCCCTGTTGACAATCATAACCCCGTTTGCCTCGGGTATGAGCGCAATGATACATTCAAAACAACCGCATGATGTGGTCGGCGCGTCGATTATCGAATACAGGCTGAAGCGCGAAAGCGTCTTATTGGATTTCATGTATAAATAATCATTAACCCCCTGCCACTCTCCTCTTTCTTCGCTTAAGCATGCGCCTCTCTGAACGGGTTCGTTGCCGCCTATCGGGTTTATCTCCGATGCGGCCTTTCCGTCAAGCCAGTTATACGCGCCGCATAACCCAAGCCTCTCGGGGCTAATAATACAGACATGGTTAGGGGCGTACGATTGGCACAGCTTGCACGAATAGAATATTTCAACGGACTCATCGGTAAGCCCCGCGAGGCGTTCGTCTCGCTCGTTAAACGCCTTTGTTGCCTCAGGCAAAAGTTTTACCACATCCTCTTCTTTAGTGTATAGAGTAACCTGAACCTTGTCAACGATTGAGGGAAACTCCCGTAAAAGTTTTGCATGGAGGATAACGCCGAAATGTTTGAACATAAGGCCTGCCTTACGGGCTTCTTTGCTTATCCTGATCCATATCATATCGCGCTGGCCCATGTGCATCACGCCCATCGCCTCGCTTAAAAACATATGGATTCTTCTCTCGAGCACAGATTCAAAATCGGGTTGCATCTTCCTGCCCGCAACATCTATAACCATTGCATAAGGAATAAAAGCGCCGTCTTCGAACTTATCAAGCTCCGGGCCGACCACCTCGATTTTTCCATTTTCGACCTCTTCAAGTTTCTTCATCCGCAGGTATTCAAATGCCCTTGACACCTTTCCGCCTATCTCGGCGCCCGTCTGCTCTTTTCTTACGCGTTCTCCTTCAAATGCCGGGCCGCAGGGGACCGGTATATCGAGTTTCTCAACGGTTAACTTAAGCCCGCGCACCTCCACCGCTTTTTGCACCATTTTATCTATCGGGACCGGCGAGACTACATGTTCATATTTGCATACACCCGTAGGAAGTATCTGGTCTATATCGGTATCCGCGATAGCGGGAAACCCGAAGTTTATAGCCCCTGCCGCATTGGCGTGCTTCTCATCGTCAACTTCTCCGAGTGCCAGCACAAACGCATAAACCCTGTTTTTATTATAGAGCAGTATCTCCCGCGCCTCTTTCATACCCTTTGGCGTAATACCGCCGAAGGTTATCGCGGCGCGCGTCGCGACGTTTAAGGCGTACACGGTGGCGGAGATATCGGTCCCGTGGGGGACAAGAAATGTACCCCACCCCATCTCAACCCCTTCTTCCGCAAGCTGCTCGGCAATGCACTTTCCGTTTGTCGAGGCGGACATAAATACAAGGATGCGCCGTTCCTGTAATTCCCTCACTATTTTAACAGCCTCTTTGTTTGTCTTGGCGCAGCCGACAATCGCGGCAAATCCGGGCATCCTGCCGTCCACAAGCTTTATGCCCTGCTCCCTCAATATCGCATCCGTGGTAAAACCGACCCAGTAGTCATGCGTAGGGGAAGGCCCCAGGGCGTATTTTAAAACTTCGATAACCTCTTCGGCAAACAACGTTGCCATTCCCGCGTCAAGCGTGGGCCCTAAATAAGGAAGCCAGATATTCTCCGACGGAATCGGAGGAAGTAAAGACTTCGCGTAATCTATTATTTCAATAAGGTCTCCTGCCTTAGCGGCCTTTATGCCAAGCATCCCATAGGCAAACGGAAGATAGTAATTTGTATCGGGAAAAGCGACCGGAAAATTCTTTCCCTTTGCCTCAATTACCTTTGATAGTTCGCTCTCGGCTCTTCCGACAATTTTATGGGCTCCCCTGATCGCCCTTGTTGCTATAATCTTCGACATTCTTAACCTCCTAATGAGCACTTAATTTATGGAATCCCGATTTTTGGGATGACATAAATTAATCTCTCCTGTGTAGCATCTTTGTTTGTGCGAATTATCCCTGCTGTTTCGTTTTGCTCGCGAAGCACGCAAAACGGCAGGGATGAATTATTTCTATTAATGAGCACTTGACTTATGGAGCACAACGTGCGACATAAGTCAATCTCCCCTGTTTCACATCTTGTTGTGCGAATTACCCCCACTGATTCGTTTTGCATTCGCAAAAGCGAATCAAAACGGTGGGGGTGAATCTTCTTCACCAAACCGAATCATACGTCAATACGGTATCCGAATATTCCGGCCTTTTAAAACTTTCCTTCTGCCTCTTTACCAAAGGAATGATTTTCCCGTAATCAAAATACTCTTCCAGCAATATATCTTTTATATCGGAAATATCTATCTTCTGCAGGGCAAGGTTAAGAATAATACCGTGCTTTTCAACATCATTGACACATACGCCTCCGACAATCCTGTTATTTTTTAACACCACTTTTCTGTATATGTTCTTTGCAAAATTCGCCTGAATTAATTCCTCGTACCCTTCCTGCTTAGGCCTTACGATTCCGAATGATATGGCGGACAATCCAAAAAACTCTACGGAGTTCATGCCGCAGGAACCTTCGTACGTAACTTTTTTATCAACCATACGTAATCCCGCTACTTTCCCCTGTTTTACCGCGGCAGGCCATATTGCGTTGAGGGCATTTTTTTCTTCAAGCATATCAAAACCCTCTGCCGCGTCTCCTGCGGCGTAAATCGCTTCATCGGACGTTTGTAGAGATGCGTCAACTAAAACCCCCTCGTTTGTTTTTACCCTGCCCTTACATAAATCTATATTAGGTGAGACACCCTTTCCTATGATTACCAACTGGCATTCTAATCTATTGCCGTCATCAAGCACCACGCCTTCCACTTTTTCCCCGCCTGCTATCTCGACTGCCTCAAGGCCGGTAGAAATTTCAATGCCGTTGTGCCCAAGTATGGACTTAATCATATCCGCGGATTCATAATCAAGCATCTGTGAAAATATATGGCTGGATTTCACAACCACATGGACGTCTTTATGTTGTTTCTTGAGGCTGTATGCGGCGCGCATACCGATAAGGCCGCCGCCAAGTATAACTACGCTTTTCACTTCTTTAAGCATTGATAGTATGCCATCGGCATCTTCCATGGTGCGAAGACAAAATACCCCTTTTTTATCGGCGCCTTTTACGGATATCTTCTTGGAAGATGCGCCTGTTGCAATCAGCAGCTTATCGTAGGTTACTGTCTTTTTACTAGAAAGTTCTAACTTCCTTTCTTTTTCATCAATAGACAATACCTCGGTATCAAGCAACGGTTGCGCGTTCAACTCTTTATAATAATTTTCTTTTCGTATCCACAGCCTCTCCTTTGGTATCATTCCCGCAAGGTAATAACTCAAAAGGCAGCGCGAATACGGCCTGCAGGGTTCTTTTGAAATATTGATAATGGGCGAGTCTTTATCGATACCCCTGATGGCCTCAATGCAGGCTAAGCCGCTGGCTGAGTTTCCTATAACGACAAAGGTTCTTTTCTTCACTTAACTACCTCAATCCTATTGTTATATTTCTTTGTAATTTTCATGCGTGACTCGTATGATAATGCGTTGTTAGGGCAGCTATCCACGCAGGCGGGGCTTTCCCTGTCAGGACAAAGATCGCACTTGAGCGCTTTATTCTCCTCGCCATAGTACCGGGTTATAGAAGCAAAGGGACAGACCATAATACACATCCAGCAACCCACGCAGCGGGCGGTATCTATATCCACCTTTCCGGTTTTTTCATCCTTACTGATGCAGCTTGCCATGCATGCCTCGACACACGGAGGTTCATCGCACTGCTGGCATCCGATAGAATGCGAAACATCTCTCTCAATGAACTGCGTATCGCGCCTTTTTTTAGGCCTCGGCCTTTCAAGTATCGCCAAAAACAGATCCTTAGTAACCGAGTGCTCTATCGCGCAGGCAAGCTCGCAGGTCTTGCATCCGACGCATCTGGTTATATCACAAAATATTTTTTTCGTACGCATAATGAGTAATTAATTTATCCCTTGCAGATTTTGCTTTGCTTCACTTCGTTCCGCTATTAAATTGCCACCGCATAAGCTTGTTTATACAGCATGGGGGTTAAATTTAACGCCTTCCTTTTTTTATCAATATGGTCTATCATGATATGCGCCGCCTTAATAGGGTCATACTCGAATGCCCATTTTCCTCCGACGATATTTTCTATATCTTTGGTTATATAGTCATAGACCGCCTGGCTGCCCGCAACGCGCATAGGCGTTCCAAATAATACAAGCACGCCGGATGTGACAAAATACCATCCTATTGCCATCGCCTTCTCGGACATCCACTCAATCGCAGCACCCGCGACAGGAAGCTCGTCAAGGCTGCTGCCGATTCCGCCTTCTTTGACCATTTCTACGCATGCGGTGAGTATCCTTGAATTATCCACGCAGGAACCGATATGTAACGCCGGGGGAATGCCTACCGTTTTACACACCTCTTTTAATCCCTCCCCCGCCATCTCATGCGCCGCTTCCGGAGTAAGCAGCCCTTCCTTTGCGCATTCAATAGCAGAACATCCTGTCTGGACAACCAACACGTCATTTTTAATTAATTCTTTAACGAGCTGTATATGATAACTCCCCGAACCCATCCTCGGGTTATCACAGCCTACTACACCCGCAACGCCGCGGATTCTTCCGTTTGCGATATTTTCGTTAAGCGGCCTGTAAGAAGCCCTGAATTTCCCTCCCAAATTGTAGAAGATGTTCTCCGTAGTAAAACCCGCGACAAGCTCCATGGATTCTTTCGGGATATTGACCGTTTCTTTCTTGCGGTTTTTGTAATTTTCGATGGCAATTCTGACTATTTTCTTTGCGGTATCCAATGCCTTGTCTTCCTTAAATTCAATGAGCTCAACGTTCGGCAGGCTTGCCTTAGCCGAGGTGGTAATAATCTTTGTATGAAAATTGCCTGCTGCCTGGACGATGCCCGGCGCTATGCATTGTATGTCAACCACCATTATCTCAACAGCCCCCGTGAATATCGCAAGTTCCTGCTGTAAAAACGTTCCGGCAACGGGTATCCCCCGTCTCATAAGTATCTCGTTTGCCGTGCAGCATATGCCGGCTATTGTTATCCCTTGAGCGCCTTTTTGCTTTGCCAAATCCAAAAGTTCTTTATCCTGCGTTGCGCTAACAAGCACGTCCGATAACGTGGGCTCATGTCCGTGTATGACAATATTGACCTCGTCTTCTTTTAATACACCGAGGTTAGCCCTCGACCTTATAGGCTTAGGCGAACCGAATAAAATATCGCTCATTTCCGTAGCCATCATGGAACCACCCCACCCGTCGGCAAGCGCAACCCTCATTGTTGACTGTACAAGATTTTTGTAATCCTGATCCATGCCTTCATGGGTTCTCGCCAGCGTCTCAACAACCTCTCTGTCTATCCCTCTCGGATACACATTAAGATTTTTCCATATTTCCTGTTGTTTCTTCGGGGCGCGCTTGGAAAGCGTAACCTGCGTTTCATCCTGTTTTCCGAATTCTTTCAGCACGGCATGCCCAAGTTCAAGGGCAATCTCATTATCTTTTTTATTCTCTACGGTTATACCGAATTCGCCTGCGATAACCCTTAGCTTATGCGGGTCTCGTATTGCATACCCCTGGGCAGTCCCCTTGCCTAATGCGATAAGGGTATGCGCCAAATCCCTTGCATGGTCGGAGTGCGAGGCCGTCCCCGCCGCGGTCTGACGCGCCATATCCCGTGCGGCTATCGTATCGGCGGTTGCTCCGCAGGCGCCTTGCTCCGGGCCTGTCCCGAAGGGGTCAATCCTGCAGGGGCCCATATTGCACATACGACAGCATATGCCAAGCAGCCCAAACCCGCAATGGGGCTCTTGCGCCTCATACCTGTCCCATACGGTCTCTAGGCCTTTCTTCTTAATGGCACGGAGCACCTTGATATTTGCCTTATCGATTATTTTTTTTCTGCTCATGAATGTACCCTTTCTTTCAGTAATTTATCTTTTATAGCAACGATCGCTTTGTATACCTCGGTTTTTTCTACCTCTATGTCCTTATCCATACCCATCTCAAGAAATTTCTCGTCAAAGGGGATACTCCCGATGATGGATAAAGGATAAATCTTCTCGCCGATAAAGTTAATCTCGTTTGCATTCCGTATTTTATTTAATATTACAGAGATATCTTTTATCTTCAAATCACCCGCAAGGCGCGCGATCTTCTTTGCCGCCTCGATACTGCTTGTACTCGGTTCCACCACAATAAAAAGATTATCTATAAAGCCCGCGGTAGCCCTCCCCAGATGCTCAACGCCCGCCTCCATATCCATCACCATGGACTCATTTTCTCCTAAAAGAAGCTTGCTTAAAAGCGCTTTTAAAAAACCTGATTCCGGGCACATGCAGCCGGCTCCACCCATCCTCACCGTACCCATTACTATCAATTTGATGTTACCCTTTTGCCGTGCGAATTTATCCGGAATATCATCAACCGTAGGATTTAATTTATAAAGCGTCCTGTCGGGACTCACTTCCATTCTTTCGCGTATCAACTCTTTCATTTCCGCAAGCGGAATTATCGCATCGGCGTCTTCAATACCGAGGGACCTGCCTAAATTGCTAACGGGGTCGCAGTCAACCGCAAGCACCATCCTTGCGTCTTTTGAAAGCGCCCTTATAAAAAGCGCGCCAAGGGTTGTCTTACCTACTCCGCCTTTTCCCGAAAATGCCACCTTTATCATATTTTTAGTCTTTCACGATAACCTTATGTCCGTGAAGGTCTATCTCTTCGATATCGCCTTCAATATATCGTTCCTCGCCCAGAATGGTCCGTATAAGCAGCTTCCCTTTTGAGATAATTTTTATAAAGGCAATGTCTTCCGCTATGACAGTCTCTTTTTTATCTTTTCTCTTTATGATATTTGATTCGCACATACGCTAACCCTTTTGTATGTTAAATGCCGCTAACGTATTTTTCATAAGCATCACTACCGTCAGAGGCCCTACGCCGCCCGGCACAGGAGTTATGTATGACGCCACATTCGATGCGGTTTCAAATTCAACATCGCCGACTATTTTATCCGCGACTTTGTTGATACCCACATCTATCACTATAGCACCTTCTTTTATGGAATCGCCCTTGATAAGCCCCGCCTTTCCGACGGCAACAACCACGATATCGGCATATTTTACGTGATCTTTAAGGCAACCCTTCTGCGAAGTCCCTATATGGCATATGGTAACCGTAGCAAATTCATTGAGCAGCAAAAGGGCAAGCGGTTTTCCCACTATTTCGCTATGGCCTACCATCACTACTTCCCTGCCGTAGAGCTCAACACCCGTAGACTTGATAAGTTCAAAACAGGCCAGGGCGGTGCACGGGCTGAGGCCCGGTTTTCCCAGCACAAGCTTTCCGAGATTTTCGGGATGAAGGCCCTCTACGTCTTTTAGCGGAGATATCTTGAGTATGACTTCCTTATGGTCAATATGCGCCGGCAGCGGCAACTGTACGATAATACCGGAGACATTGTTGTCCTTATTTAAACTATCTATCAGAGAAAACAGTTCTTCCTTTTTTGTCTGGTCACTTAATTTATGTATATTATATGCTACGCCGAGTGAGTCCGCGCATTTCTTCTGCTGATTCACGTACATGCTTGAGGCGGGATTTTCCCCAAGCTGTATGACGGCGAGCGACGGAACGGTATTGTGTTTTTGCTTTATTGCCTCTATCTCGCTTTTAAGAGAGCTCTTTAAGGCTTCTGCTAACGGCTTTCCTTCTAGTAACCTCGCGCTCATTTATTGGCTATCCTTTCCGATGTATGTGTTATTACTTCATAGGCAACCTTCTTTGCCTCATCAACTATATTTTTTACCTTAATCTGTATGTCGCTTGAAAATCGGTTGTCTTTTATGCCGGCAAGATTAATCTCTATATTGAGTAGCGCGCCCTTTATTGCGGACTCAAGCATAACCGCCCCCACGCCGACATCGCTTATGAGATTTTTATTACCTATATCAAGTAGCCTCTTAGACATAGTAAGCGCCTGTGCGCTATGTATGAGAATCTCAAGCGTCACAGCCGTAGATTTTTTTAATGCCTCCTGGATTTTTTTCTTCCTGAGCGCCTCTTTGCGGGTAGTATCCTTGGGTAACTTATACGCCTTTACGATAAAGAGGTACGTCTGGGAATCTCTGTCTATAAGGCCGGTGAGTCTTTCTTTGAGCCTGGTGAGTCTCTTAAGCATCACGGATATTTCTCTAAAATGACACTTATAAGATTCCTTGCCCAGCGTAAAATTTACCACCATAAGCAGAAGCCCAACGCCCAGTGTGCCTGAAAGGGCACAAACGCTTCCTCCTCCGGGGATAGGTTTACGAGAGGCTAATGTTTCTATATACGATTGAATCGATTTTTTTACAAACATTACGATAACCCGACTACATTGCCGTTACTATCAATATCTATGTGAGTTCCCACCGGCACGCTCGGAAGCCCGGGCATGGTGCGCATCTGGCCGCATAACGGATACAGGAATCCCGCGCCTGCCGATATCCTTACATCCCGTACGGGAAGGGTAAAATCCTTCGGCACGCCTTTTAAGTTCTGGTCGTGCGAAAGCGAAAGATGCGTCTTCGCCATGCATATAGGCAGATTCCCGAAACCCATCTCGGTATATTGTGTTATCTTTGACTCCGCAAGCTCGGAATATTCGACATCCCTTGCTCCGTATATCTTGGTCGCAATGGTTTTTATCTTTTCTTTTATGGGCATTTCAAGGGGATATAAAAATTTGAAATTATTTTTACTGTTAGATGCGCTTACCACTTTTTCCGCAAGGTCCTTAGCGCCTTTTCCGCCTTTGGCCCATCCCTCGCTTAGCGCAACCTCAAAGGCGCCCGCGCCTTTGGCAATCTCCTTGATAAGGTTTATCTCTTTCCGGGTATCGGTATCAAATTTATTTATTGCCACTACAACCGGAACGCCGAAATGCCTCACGTTTTCAATCTGCTTTATAAGGTTAGCGGAGCCCTCTTCTAAGGACCCAAGGTCTTCTTTAAGCAAATTCTCATCTAACGGCTTTCCCGCAACCACCTTAAATTTTCCCGAATGCATCTTAAGCGCCCGCACCGTACACACGACAACTGCGCAGTCAGGAACGAGGCCACTTACCCTGCATTTTATATCAAAGAATTTCTCCGCTCCGCAATCCACGCCAAAGCCGCTCTCGGTCACCACAAACTCCCCGAGTTTCAGCGCTATTCTATCCGCGATAATTGAATTATTTCCGTGGGCAATATTGGCAAAGGGGCCCGCATGCACAAAGCAGGGTGTGTGCTCGGTCGTCTGGAGGAGGTTCGGCTTTATCGCATCCCGCAAAAGAACCGCCATTGAGCCCGCAACCTTTATATCCTCCGTAGTAACGGGTTTTCCGTCTTTCGTAAAAGCAACGATTATTTTCCCGAGTCTTTTTCTTAAATCCTGCAGGTCGCCCGCTAAAGCAAGTATCGCCATAACCTCGCTTGCAACCGATATGTCAAAACCGCTGTCTCTTGGCACGCCGTCATCCGGAGAGCCAAGCCCTATTTTTATATTGCGCAGGCTCCTGTCGCTCACGTCAACAACCCTGCGCCAGAGTACGTTCTCAGGGTTTATGTTACATTGCCCCCTGAAAATAGCGTTTTCCAAAAATGCACTGCAGAGGTTATGGGCAAGGCTTACCGCGTGCACATCCCCCGTAAGGTGCAGGTTAAAGTCTTCCATCGGCAAAACCTGGGAATACCCTCCTCCGGCAGCGCCGCCTTTAATGCCAAAGACAGGCCCCAGGGAAGGTTGCCTTATACAGCAAATTGCCTTTTTTCCTATTTTGTTTAACCCGAGGCTAAGGCCGATTGCGGTAACCGTCTTTCCTTCGCCCAGTGGCGTAGGGGTTATTGCGGTAACATCGATGTATTTACCGGATGGCCGCGTGGTGAGCCTTTCCGACACCTCAAGCTTTACCTTTGCCTTATAGTTTCCGTATAATTCAAGTTCATCTTTTTTCAGGCCTAAGGCGCGTGCTATAGTAACGATAGGTTTAAGTTTTATAGAATGTGCTATCTCCAAATCTGTCTTCATGCCTTCACTCCTCGTTTTAGGGGTAGGAAAATAATAAGAATCTTATTATAGCGAAGCAACAAATTATGTCAATACTTTTTACCCAGATTTTTCATGCATTCTGAAAAATCTGCCCCGAACGAATGTGAGGGGACACATGGTCAAACTCGATGAGAGTTTGGCCAGTCTTGTGGGGTATCCTTATAGGGTACCCAGATTTTTCATGCATTCTGAAAAATCTGCCCCGAACGAATGTGAGGGGCCGCATGGTCAAATTCTATGAGAATATGACCAGCTCGCGGGGTATCCTTGTAGGGTAACCCGGATTTTACACGCTTCGGCGTGAAAAATCCACTCCGAGCAAATGCGAGGAGCCGTACGGTCAAATTCGATAAGAGTTTGGCCGGCCTTCCCTGAGAAATTCGCAGAATTTCACAGGACTAGTCCTGGGCAATATTTTCATATTGACCAGGGTGTGAGGTATCTCAAAATTTGGCTGCGGAGCGTACAAATTTTGGGAATAATACTTATTTCACGGGGAAATTAGGATGGAGCGATTTAGCTATGGGGCGCCTTAAAGCTTGTCCTTTTTCTGGCCTATCAGTTTTTGCTGAAGAAGGGCTAAAAATACGATATGCTGCTTTTCTTCATCGATAAGTTTTTGAATTACTTCTTTCTGTCCCTCAGTAGTGTAGCGTAAGAGCTCATTGAAAAACAGGATAGCCTCTTTTTCAAATTCTATGCCGTAATATATGGCATCAAATGCCGTTGTAATATTTGTATCAAACTCTTTTACTGATATATTACTATAGAGCTTTTCGTTCACTACGGTCTGCATATAGGCGTTGAGTTCGCCCGGGTAAGCCTGCGCCGCTTCATCCTTGCCGAGAGCATTTCTGATATCGGTGAATTTTTTAATGTGTATCTCTTCCCAGCCGGTCAACTCATTAAAAAGAGTTTTAAGTTCTTTATTGTCATTAAATTTTTTAGCGGCCCGCGCGTAAAAATCTCTTCTCATTTTTTCTTTTTCTATTCCTAAATCAACGATCTCGGAAATATGCAGAATATTCATAAGAGTCCGCTCCTTATTAAGACGTGATGTAGTATATGAAGCCCCACGGCTTTACAACCGTGGTCTGCTGGATGCGGGATGAAAACACAACACTGTATATTCTACGAAGCTACGCTCGTTATACGATGTGATCGTTTCTTAATAAGACGAGGATCGCCGCATGCGGTACCACCATGTATTTTTTCCGTTCAAATTCTATTTCAATCCCGGCGCTTCTTAAGAAGATGCAATAATCACCCTCTTTTGCCTGAAGCGGAAAATACTTATTCTCAAATTTGTGGGACTGCCACGGCTCTATATCGGTACTGGTATCGGGGATAGGGTATCCCGGCCCTGTTTTCACTATCGTGCCGCTTTGCACCTTTTCTTTTTCCTTTATCCCTGCAGGCAAATACAGGCCTGTTTCCGTGCGGTCATCTCCTTCATCAGGCAGTATCAATACTCTGTCACCCACTACGATAAGTTCTTTTTTCATCCCGTCACCTCATTATTTCTTTTTTAATATTTTCCCGACACTCCAGGCATCCGCCATCTTTTCACCGACCGCCCAATAATTATTATCGGGCATAGAAAGCGTAAACGGTTTTATTTTTTTTATATCCGGCTTCCCTTCGGTCAGGTACCTTTCTTCGGAGTACGCGTTTACAATCTCGCCGATAAATAAGATATTGGTTGCCATATCCACGGTAGTAGTACATTTGCATTCCATGCACACGGGGCATTCCTCGATCATGGGCGCATTTTTTAAGTCACCATAAAATATAGTAAATAATTTCGACTTATCGGTTTCCCTTCCGGATACCATCCCGCAGTAATCCGTTTCTTCTATCAATTCTGCATGGGGGATGTTTACGCTAAAGGTTTTATTTTCCCCAATTCCCTGATTGCTGTAGTGCGCCTTTCCGGAGGAAAATGCTATCATCGGCGGATTATAATTCACCCGGCTCACCCAGCCTACAGCCATAAAATTGGCTTTTCCGCTCACGACGGTCCCGATCAACACTACCGGCATAGGATGGAGAAATACATTGGGTTGTATTGTTATTTTCTTCATTTTTTTCCTTGGTTAGTCCTTATATTTCCTTATCAAGCTTCTTCTGAGCGGGTAACTCTGCTTTAACAAACCTTGCAATGAAGGTGCGTTCCTCTTCGCCCGCGTTTGTAAAACGGATTCCTATTCTATAGCCTCTTCCTTTCGTCAAACGCGCATAGCACACCTCGGCCTCTGTTTCCATTGCGCGGTATTTGTATGCGCTGCTGATAGCTCTGTCATTTATTAAAATAAACTTCACGGTAACCAGCGTTTTTGACGGAAGCTCATGATTTGTTAAAATCGCCATTCCGCCTTCGCTTAAATCCAATGCTATGCCGTCAAACCACTTATCTCCGACCTTTATGCGCACTACTAAAGGGGTATTTACTTTATACACTACAATAAAGGATACTTCTATTCTTTCAAATTGCCGCCTCTCTTTACCTACTTTATTATCCACGCTTTTTCCTTATTAAGTTAAATTATAAGTTCTTTTTTGAGCACCAGCTCTATAATTACTTATCGAATCTTTGCGAGGGCAATATTCCTTTGACAAAATTAGCGATGAAGGCACGCTCTTCTTCGGTTGTGTCTGTAAAACAGACTCCCATTCGATAGTCTCTTCCTTTTGTCAAAAGAGAATAACGTACCTCGGCTTCTGTTTCCATTGCGCGGTATTTGTCTAAGCTGCTGATGGCTTTATCATTTATTAAAACAAACTTCACGGTAACCAGCGTTTTTGACGGAAGCTCATGATTTGTTAAAATCGCCATGCCATTTTCGCTTAAATCCAATGCTACACCTAAATCCAATGCTACACCGTCAAAACATTTGTCTCCGACCTCTATATGCACTGCTGAAGAGGTATTTATTTTATATATTATATTAAAGAATGCCTGTATCCTTTCAAATTGCCGTCTCTCTCTACCTATTTTATTATCCATAGCTATTTCTCCCCGTTAGTGCAATAGGCGTTGCTTGAGTTAAAAATATGCATTTCTTTTCGAACGCTACATAAGGGATACAACAATATGCAACGCTTAAGTATCATTTTCTGGTTATACCTGTTTATCGGATCTCTATGCGGGCAGCATTCCTTTGACGAAATGAGCGATGAAAGTGCGCTCTTCTTCGGTTATACTGACAAAACAAAGTCCTGTCCGATACGACCTTCCCTGTACCAAAACAGAATAACACACCTCTGCCTCAACTTCCATTGAGCGATACCGGTCTATGCGCAGGATTGCCTTATCATTTACCAGGATAAATTTCACGGTAACCAGTGTTTTTACGGGAAACTCATGATTAATGAGCATCGCCATTCCGCCTTCGCTTAAATCTAACGCTACGCTATCAAACCACTTGTCTCCGACCTTTATGCGCACCGTTAAAGGCAAATCCACTTTGTACGTTATGATAAAAGAGACATTTATCCTTTCAAACCGGCGTTTTTCTTTGCCTGCTTTATCCATAACTAACCTCTTAATGAAAAGTTACTCTCGCAATACGCAATAAAAAAATGATTCCGCTTACGGGAAAGGTTACCACCTGTCCCAATGGATGTTTGCGCTATCAAATTTGTCTTTCGGCTTGTCAGCGCCGAGGGGATGGCCTACCGCTATTATATTTAACGGGATGACGTCAGCAGGTAGACCTAGGGTTTTCTGCACATATGCTATTCGTTCGGGTAGGGGATACACACCTGTCCAGACTGTGCCGAGCTTCATCGCCTCGGCAGCAAGAAGAATATTTTCCGTAGCAGCCGAGCAATCCTGAATCCAAAATTCCTGCTCAATTCCCGCAAGCGCCTTCTCAAGGACTCCGCACACAATAATGGCGGCTCCTGCCTGAGCAATCATCCGTGAGTGGGGCAATTCTTTTTCCAGTTCGGCAAGTACGCTTTTATCGGTAATAACTACAAAAGCCCAGGGTTTTTTGTTGACCGCAGTAGGAGCGGCCATTGAGGCTTTTACGAGTTCCATCAGTTGTTCCCTGGTTACCGCTTCGCCGCTATAGCGCCTGACGCTCTTACGGGAATAGATAGTGCTAAGTGTATCGTTTATTTCTTTATCTTCGTTCATACTATATAAGTTTACTGCTTCGCTATGAATTTTTCAACGGTAAATTTTAAAATATCAAAGGCACAGTGCATAACAAAAAGACAGAGGTTTTTTACGCCTCTGTCTTCAAATAATTTTCAATCATAAAAATTATCTGCGTCCGCCAGCAGGCTTACCTCCGCCGCCGCCTTGCTTGCCGCCGCTGCCGCCTTGCTTGCCGCCACCTTGCTTGCCGCCGCCCTGAGCTCCGCCACCTTGCTTGTCGCCGGCAGGTCTATTACCTTGCATTCCTTGGTTTATCCCGGGTTTGTTTGCGGGACCTGCCCCAGGTTTGTTTGCGGGGCCTTGCCCTGGTGGATTATAACCGGGGGGATTGCCTTGACCTACACCTGGTGGATTATATCCAGGGGGATTTCCTTTACCTGCACCGGGAGGATTATAACCTGGTGGATTAGCGGGGCCTCGACCCGGAGGATTATATCCAGGAGGATTATATCCCGCAGGATTACCCTGCCCTTGAGGGTTACCCTGACCTGCACCGGGAGGATTATAACCTGGTGGATTAGCTGGACCTGCCCCAGGTGGATTATATCCAGGGGGATTGCCTTGACCAGCGCCTGGAGGATTATAACCTGGTGGATTAGCGGGGCCTTGCCCTGGAGGATTATAGCCCGGAGGATTATATCCCGCAGGATTACCCTGGCCTTGATGGTTACCCTGTCCTTGAGGGTTACCCTGGCCCGGGGGATTTCCGGCCTGCTGTCCCGCTTCTTTAACATCACCCTTTAAATCCTGTCGCGTTTCTTTTAGGCCTTGCCTATCCTGCTGTCTCTGTTGTACATTTTCCTCGCGCATAGCCTTTAATTGGTCCTTAAGCTGTCTTGCTGTTTCATGATCACCCGCCTTAAGCGCTTCCTGTATCTGCTGTTGTAACTGGTTTTCTTCCTGTTTAGCTGCATCGGCGTTTTCTTTAATCTGTTCTTGTTGCGCCTGCATCTGCTGCCGGTCGGCATTTATCTGGTCTTTATAGCTGGTTTCGGAAGTTGCCGCGGTGCCTTCCCCTGAGACAGAGGCAGCGTTTTCCTGTGTTGAAGAAGTATCTTCCTGAGCGAATACCGCGTTTATAGACAAAACTAAAAAACATAACCCTATGACGCCGCATAACGGCCATATCTTTCGTTTCATCTTTTTCTCCTTTCCATAATTTGAAACAATGACAAAGTAAGTATACCGTATTTCCCAAAAAAGTCAATTACGAAGCATAAGCGGAGTATGCCTGATTCTGGTTAGAAAAATATGGCGTGTTTTTAGTGAATTTTTTACTCACATGCCAAATTTTTCAACCGATTAGAATCAGGTATAGGGCGCAGCGACTTGTCCCTACTTCTTAGATTTGCTAGAAATCGTATTGTGATTTTATGCAAATCTGTAGGGAAGCGTAGCGACTTGCCTCTCTACTGGCCTTTCTCTTTATAACACTTTCATCCATTCGGCGATAGACTTCCAGTCAAAAGAAAATACGAAGTTAGCTTCAAGGCTGCAGCCGCTTAAACACGATTGACAGTTTGGCCTCTTTAATTTCCTGAAACATTCGGCGAAACCATCCTTTAGGACATTTGGCGGACGCTCGTAGGAACCTATCATCGGTGAACAGGGGTACATATCGCCGTTAGTATCTATATTACAAAACAATCTCCCTGCCCAACACGCTGGGAAAGTTAGAGGACGTGATTCGCTTGTTGTTTGCGGAAAAAGATTCCATTGCGCCACAGCGTTTAAATATCTCGTCGATGATATGATGGAAGCCCTCTCTTTCTTTAAACGTAACAGATGACCAAACGCCTTAGCATATTCCTCTGGCCTAGCCATCAAATCATCTGATGAACCCAGACGAAACGGATGGTAAGGCACCTGGAATAAAGTTTTAAAACCGTATTGCCGCGCCTTGCGAACAATAAAATCGATTGAATGTATATTGTGTTTGGTTAATACCGTCAACGTCCATATAGGAATCCTGCCGCCGATGAATTCAACCGCACGGAAAAATTTATCATATGATCCCGGCTCCCTGTTTTTATCATGCAATTCCTTTTCACCATCGAAACTAAGAATGAGGAAATTCAGATTCCGTATCTCTTTGAACTTCTCAGGGATAAGATAACCGTTTGAATCGATATTTACATGCATCATTCTTTCCTTTGCTCGGGATATTAAAATACCTATATCATCCCTGAGCAACGGTTCTCCTCCCCAAAAACTCAACTTTCGTACCCCCGCTGCTGACATCTCATCGATAAGATGCAACACATCCCCGGTAGCCATTTCCTTTTGCCTCCGTAGCGGAATATCGCAATACCAGCATTTGGAGTTACAGCGGTCTGTTACCGAAAGCATCACGCTAAGAGGAGCGCTTTCGGAGAACACGTTCGCCCTGAGTGCACCCAGCCCCATCACAAAATATAGCCAAGGTTTCATTGAGGTATCATTTATAACTTATCGTTCCTAATAAAATATTTGTTCCCTTCGATGTCTTTGAGCGTATAACCGGATTTAAAAAAAATAATCATATTGTTGTAGTCCGTTTTTGAAATAAGCCTCTTTTGGAACAAATCCAACAGGAAGTCCCTGCCGTTTAAATGGAATAGCACTACTGCCGGTTTTATGCGCATAATCTCTTTGGCAATACCCCTGCCTATTATATCATCCCTGACCTCCGGATACCGGTCTGAAAGATGGAATTGCCAGAACGCATATAACCTTGAGACATCAGTGGCAAATACGGGATGATACGGCAGGATCGCAAGACACGTGTCCTGCGCGCTGTATGTAATCAGTTGCGAGACTATTTTCTTATCGGTGCTGAAATATGTATTTTTATGACTACCCACAGCAACGATACTAAGCGATAGTATCAGGCTTAAGAATAAACCCGCCGCCAAAGATTTCTGACACAATGATGATAACCTGCCTGTCAGGTCATAAAGACTCCGGCCGCTGCCTGTCACCGCACACAGCATAAACCATAGGCCTATATTGTAATTATAGAAAGGAGTAAGCGTGTGAGTAAAGGAACTGATAGTACTCAGACAAAAAGCGATAAATAAAATAAGCGCCCCGCTATCCCTGAAATCACGGTAACGCCTCAATAGCAGATATACTCCATACACCCCGACTGCGCCTATTGCTACGGGGAAATCCACGGAAAAAACTATTCTCTTGCGGTTATAGGCGAACACCCAAAAAACAAATTCCCTGACGATACCTTTATCAAACAAATAGAGCATTAACGGCAGAACCCCGCAACACACCCCCAGGAGATATGCACTTGACTTAGCTATGCGCAACCCGGATTTCTCTTTCAGGATAATAAAAAAAGGTAAAAAAAACAAAAGATACTGTTTAAATAAAAAAGAGGCGGCTATGCCAAAAGCAACGCCGGCAAAAAACGAAGGCGATAACTTCCTGCCCGGTATTTCCAGGCAGAGATAAATAAAGAGTAACAGAAAAAGAGTGGTAAACAGGTCGGGCCTAAAACAGAGAAAGTCCCCTACGACGCTAGACACAAACGCGATAAGTAGATACACAGAAAGCCTGGCCTGTCCCTGCCAAGCTTTCTGTGCGACTTTCCAGCCGGCAAAAACGATCAGTACAAATATGAACGCGGAAAAAATACGGCTTAAGGCAATAACTGAAACCGAGGGTTTTAATATGCCAAAAATAGGGGCCAATATTACCCAGAATATTGGCGCGTGATGCTGCCAGAAATCCTTAAAGGGGACGAATCCGGAATAGACCATCCAGGTACAATGGAGGTGCTCAATCTCGTCAACATCTATCCCCGCTATCATGCCCCAGATAACTAAAAGCAACAGAGAAATGCATATAGCCGGGGTCAAAACATATTTATGTCCTTTTTTAAAACAGTGATACGCCCAGGCGCTGCCAATGATAAACAGCACGAAAAATATCACAAAATTTGAAAAGGTACTAAAAAATAAATTTATCTTGATCACCATATCAAACCCTATTCCTATACAAATCTACAGGGGGCAAGGTCCCCAGCGCATTGATTTCAAAGTGGAACACGAGAAATCAGCAGGGGACAATCAGCAGGGCGCTGTTCCCCTTTTGGTTCAGAAACTATCGCGTTTTTTAAAATTTAAAATCGTCAATCCCGCCAAAAATACAGCGCTGCACATAACCCTATTCCTACGGCGTAGAGCCAAAAAGTACTTGATAAAAAATATGAATAACTCATAAGGGCTACGCCGATTAAAAGCGGCTTGAAAGTCCCTTGTTTCTTCCCGTAGACAAAGGCAACAAAACCAACCGCGCTAAAAACAAGACAAGCGATAAGTTTACTTAAAGAAAAACCTGCCAAGATATCCATATCTTAAACTCCTATCAAAAAATTAGACGCTTCATTAGCAAACTTGTTTTTCAAGTTTGCATACCTACTTCTGGTTAGAAAAATATGGCGCTTTTACTCATATGCCAAATTTTTCAACCGGTTAGAAGTAGGTATCGTCTATCGTTTTTCGCATTTACTATCAGCTATGAGCTACGAGCTAGTAAGTACAAATGTCCCTTTAAGGTGTATGTCCTTAGAAGAACTGCCTATAAGGACTTCAAACTCTCCGGGCTCGGCGACCCAGTCCTTCTTCTTTAGATCATAAAACGCCATCGACCTTTTATCAAGCCGGAAATTCACGGTTTTCGTCTCGCCGGGTTTTAGGACGACGCGCGCAAATCCTTTTAATTCCTTGGGAGGCCGTTCCACGCTTGCCTCTTTATCGCTTATATAAAGCTGGACTACCTCGGCGCCTTTCCTTGTGCCTGTATTCGTTATATCGGCGCTGACATCAACAACCAACTCGTTATTGGGCAGCGTACCGGGTAGTATCTTTATATTGCTATATCCAAAAGTCGTATAAGATAAACCGTATCCGAAAGGAAACAGGACTTTGATGTTCTTCTTGTCAAAATGGCGGTAGCCTACGAATATGCCTTCTGCGTAATTAACCCTACCGTTTGCTCCGGGAAAATTTCCATACGCAGGGCAATCTTCCCATTGAATAGGGAAGGTGGTTGGTAATTTTCCGCCGGGATTATAATTTCCCAAGAGGACATCGGCTATCGCCCAGCCGCAACCCTCACCGGGAAACCACGCCTCAACGATAGCAGGAATCCTATCCGCCCACCTTATCATAACAGGCGAGCCGGTATTTAAGACTACTATGGTATTTTTATTTACCTCATAGACCTTCTCTATCAGGAGGTTCTGATTATCCGGCAGGTCCATATTCGGCCTGTCGAGGCCTTCTTTTTCGTATCCGCTGGAAAGACCGGCAAAGACGATGACAAGGTCAGATTTTTTGGCAACAGCCACCGCTTCATCTAAAAGTTCCTTTTGGTTAATCCATCCGAGCCTTGCAACAGCCAACCCTTTTCTTTCGTAATATTCCACCTTAAGGCCATACTCGCGGTTTGCTTCGATATTAAGTGGGATTTTCTTAAATTCCGCACCATGGTCAGTCCAGTCGTCAAATATCAACTTATCATCCAGCCATATGCGCAGGCCGTCGTCGTTTATAATGGTCAGCTTTATCTCGCCGGTTACGGTGGGAACGAATTTAGCCGTCCACCTGGCCGAGAAATCATCATAGCCTACGCCCTCGCCCGGAGACCTGTCCTGCCAGTCAAAGTTAATCTGGCTATCGACCCTTCGTAAGACGGGCTCGCCTTGTAACGTTACGTTATTAAAATATTCACCGAGAAGGCCGTTTACTTTTTCGCCGTTATACGTCGTAAGGAGGTTGGATAACGGTAGCACGATCATATCCTCGTCCAAGTTACATCCCAACGCGTAATTAATCGTCGCTTTATTGCCGATCTTCTCTTTCAGCCCCTCAAGAGGGCTTACTGAATATACAGGTACTACCTCGGAACTGCCTCCTCCTCCGGTTCTGGCGGTATTCGCGTTGGGACCTATCACGGCGATAGATTTTATCCTGGTTAAGTCTATGGGCAAAATATTTTTGTCGTTCTTTAAGAGAACGATGCCCTCCCTGGCACATTGCAGGGAGACTTCCTTATTTTCGGCAGAACCGGCAAGAGCACTGTCTGTCAAAGAGGCGTTCTTATCAAAGAGCCCGGCGAAGAACATCGCCCTCAATACGCGCCTTACCTTGTCGTCGATGACGGATTCTTTTAGCCCGCCGCTCCTGAGTGCCGCTACCAAACCCTGATTGAAGAACTCCATGTTAGGCATCTCCACATCAAGGCCGCAGTTGGCTGCATTCACGGTGGAGTGCGTGGAGTGCCAGTCGGAAATTACAAAACCCTTGAATCCCCATTCATCTTTGAGGATCTCGTTTATAAGATGATTATTCTCCGTACAATGATAACCGTTTACCTTGTTATAAGCGGCCATGACGGACCATGAACCGCCTTCTTTTACCGCCGCCTCGAAAGCGCTCAGGTAGATTTCCCGTAGCGTTCTCTCATCTACTATGACATTTATAGCGCCTCTGTCCCATTCCTGATTATAGGCGGCGTAGTGTTTTACGGTAGCGATGACATGTTCTTCCTGAACGCCCTTGATATAAGCGGCCGCCATCTGGCCTGAAAGATATGGGTCTTCACCGAAACTCTCAAAGTTCCTCCCAGCCATGGGAACCCTGTGTATATCTACGCAGGGGCCCAAAAGCATATTTCTTCCTTTTCCTTTGGCCTCTCGGGCAAGCGCCTGCCCGACCTTCTCTATTAAATCGGTATCCCAGCTGGCAGCCATCGATACGGAGGCCGGAAAACTGACGGATTTTTCGAGTCTTATTCCGACAGGGCCGTCGGCCATCTTTAAGGCGGGAATACCGAGCCGTGTGATGGGAAAAGTATCCATGTCTTTGCCGGCGATGAGGTGAACTTTTTCCTCCACGGTCATCCGGCTTATCAGATCGCTGATTATTTTCTCAGTCTCCCAATCAGCACGGCAGACACAAAAAGGAAAAACGAGCACTACTAATAATACTGCCGTAGCGCAGCTAAACTTCATTTTTTCCGCTTTTTGAAAACCGGTCTTTTCCTTTCAGCGGGTTTTTTCCTTCCAAAAGACTTTTTCTTTTCACTAGCCTGCGGTTTATCAATATGGGGTACTTGCGCAGCCACTGCTTCTCTGGGCCTATAATCACTATGCGGCTTAAATGAACCGCCGCTCCTGTGGCGCGAAAAGCACTCTTTGCAATATACCGGACGGCCTTCGCGAGGCCTGAAAGGAATCTCGCATTCTTTCCCGCAAGCCGCGCAAATCGCTTTATACATGACCCTTTCACTGTGACGATTGTCTTGCCTTCTTTCGCCCTGGTGGTGAGTATTGACCTGTTGTTGAAAAGGTTTATAAAAAGGTTTTACCACGGCCGGCTTTGGCAAAGACTGACCAAGCAACGTATCAATCTTTTTCTCTAACGAAGCAAGCTGCTGTTTTACCATGGTAATTAAAACTATAATATCCGGTTCATTCTGCTCTTGTTTCTCTACCTGCTGCCCCTGTTTTTTCATATTCCCTCCTAAATGAGCGCATAACTTACGGAGCGATAGCAAACGTAAGTTATCTGCGCGAATTTATCCCTGCAGCTACGAGTAGATTTAGAATAAATCTACGAAGTGCATAGCTGCAGGGATAATGATTATATAAGCAATCTGGCCGAATTCTGGCGAGGAAAATGTCGCACCCTCTGAAATTTCTGCGAAATTCCGAGGACTTAAGTCTCCCTAGAAATTGGGAAACAATTTCAGGGATTTAATCCCGGAAATTAGTCTAATTTCTCGGGACCGGGAATTCTTTAGAATTCCTCGGGGGAGATTTTCCCGCCGCATTGAATTCGGTGTCAGTTTCTCCCTGTTAGCGAAGTGTCTTTTACTGAGCTAACGCCCCAGATGTCTAGATTTTAGCGAAGCACCCCCAGTGTATTGATTTAGCAAGCGTTAGCGAGCAAAATCAGCAGGGGCCATATTTTTAGATGCGGGATTAATTATAATATTATTACCTTATGTTAACATAATAAATATAAAAAATCAAACCTCTCGCAATTTTATGTGTTGGAAGGAAAGATTATTACCTTTTATCAATATCACAAACATGTATTCTTGTTTCAGACGTTATAGTTAAGCAAAATGTTTTTTCAGGAGGCGCTTCAACTTTTAATATATTACTTTCCATCTTAAGTTCCATATAAAAATCATCACCATCAATATCAGCCTTCACCTCTTCCACTTTTAAAACCGGAAATACTTCAACAAGGCAATCTGTTCTTTTATAATTAATGTGAATGAAAAGAATTTTAATCGCCTTTTCGTTAATTGACCTGTTTATTTTAAATGAACATCTTCCATCTGCTTCGTTATACTGATAACCATTTTCTAAAAGCCAAGAACATTCTAAAAATTGCATGATTTTCTTAACTTCATTAGAATTATTTGCTATTTTCTCGCTTAAAATTTCCATCTTTAATTTATATTAAAAAGAACAGCGTCCTTTTTCATAGCTTCTCTGACCCAAAAACCATTTAAGTTGCCCAATCATTATTTGCTTTTAACCGTTCGCTTTGAATAAAAAGGGTAACATCCTCCGGCTATTTCTAATTTGAGTTTGTCTGCTGATTTTAGAATTTTTTTTAGAAAGTGCTCGGCAGTCTTATCCGTCATTTTCTTATTACGGTCCTTGAAGGAAACAAGAAGATTATATTCGTAATATATTGGGTTCTGTTTTCTTTTCTTCATCTTGCGAAGTGTCTTTTACGAAGCATACCGAATTCTGGCGAGGAAAATGTGGCTTTGCTCAGATTTTCCCGCCGTCTTGAATTCGGTATCGTTATTATAATGAGTACGCCTGATTCTGGCTATGAAAATATCGTAAGAAATTTTCAACCGTTAGCAAACTTGTTTTTCAAGTTTGCATATCTACTTCTGGTTAGAAAAATATGGTGTGTATTTCTTCACCAAATTTTTCAACCGGTTAGAAGTAGGTATCGTCTCTCGTCCTTCGTGTTTCAGGCAATCTCCAGGCCACTAACCCCTTTTTTCCTTATAGAGCTTATGTTCTTTGCTAAATCTCTTGACAATTAGTATTGTGTCCCCTGATTTTTTTACTCGTGCAATCAAAATCAGGGTAGTTAAATAAATATTAAAGCAACGCAGAAGAAAGCCTCATAAGGGAATTCCTGAGACGAACCAATAATGAAATTTGATTAAAATCCTCTGAAGTGATTTCCGTTGAACCTTCCAAGTCTTTGGCAATCTGCTGATCTGTCTCCAAAGTTAATTTCTCATCATAGAACACAGCATTGACTTCATAGTTTAACTTCAAACTTCTAATGTCAAAGTTGGCCGTCCCCATGGAACACATGCGGCCATCACAGGATAAAATCTTGGCATGCATAAATCCTTTTTGGTATTGAAAGATCCTCACGCCCGATTTCAGCAGTTCTTCAAAATAAGAAAATGCGGCCCAATAAGGTATTGGATTATCGTGAACACCCGCCATTAACACGGTCACTTTGACGCCTCGCATCGCCGCTGTCTTCAGAGCCACCAATAAACTTGAATCAGGAATAAAATAAGGGGAAACAATATAAATATTCTTTTGCGCCATGGTGATAAACGCAAAATACAAGTGTGTAATGGGGACGGTTCTATTTTCCTTTGGGTCTTCCTACGTTTAATCGCGTATTCTTGACGCTAAACCGTCTTTCCATAGTACAAATAAAATCATCTGTTCCGAAGAATAATTGTTTAAATGTCTTTTCTGTTATGTCTAGCTTTTCATCAAGCATAAGATTTCGATATGCCTCCTGCCTCCCTTTTTCCGTGGATGCCATATCTTCGTATACCGGATCTATATCTAAAAGATCGTCTTTTTGACCATAGGCGTAATAATTATAGCTTGAATATTTAT
>JAZDNB010000013.1:0-2923 GCA_043800345.1 Candidatus Omnitrophota bacterium | reverse complement strand
CTGCGCTGCCTGAGCACCCTGAGCATCTCGATACCGACGGCACCGACCCCCACCACAGCGACGTTATATTTTTTTTTCTTTTTCATTTTTTGACTACCTCGATTTTATCTCTATCCAACGAAGCCGATAGCAAATCACAGATACCTTCAAGGTCGAACCGTTTGGTATAAATCTCAAATTCATACCCCTCCCAGAACCCTTCCGAACCGTACTTGATCGTCTCAAACCGCAGGTCAAGTATACTTTTTTTCCCGAGTGAATTATTTTTATAAAAATCTTCTATTCTTGAAAATAAGCTGTCCTTATCAGGCTCATCGCCAAAGATAAAGTAACTCCACGTGCCCATGCTTTCTATTGCCTCAAGTATCTTATGTATTTTATGCATCATTGTGTTATCGAGAATAAGCAGGTAAATCGAGCGCCCGAGCATCTTCTTTAATCTGCCGCTTACGGGGCTTTCTTCATATATCGTAAGGTAGCTGGTCGCACTCTTAATCGCCTCCCGCACGTTGTTTGTGTTTGCAGCGTTCCTTCCCTCAACCGGCCAGGTAAGACAGGAAAAAAGAAGGTAGCATACTTTCTCTGCTTGCTTGAAATTTTTTAATAACCTCGTCAGATAACCTGCGTTATTAAAGGCGGCTAAATCGAAGGTGGTGTATTTTAAAAGATAAAGGGCCTCGAGAGAAACGTGGAAAACGCGAAAATCCGTGTAGCTATTTTTTACTTCGCTGACAGTCAGGGGTATTTTTTCTGCCATGGCAAATATCAGAGATTTTCAACTACCAGATCACCCACTTCACTGGTTGAATAACCCATTTTACCTGCTGCAAGGGATTTTAATTTATTACCTACGATTTTAATAACCGAATTCTCCACGTCTTCTGCGGCCTTGGATTCTCCGAGGGCCTCAAGCATCATTCCCATTGCGCAGATAGCTGCCAGAGGATTAATTATATTTTTACCTGTGTATTTAGGCGCGCTTCCGCCGATAGGCTCAAACATGGATACACCCTGCGGATTGATATTACCACCCGCTGCAATACCCATCCCCCCCTGGATCATAGCACCCAAATCAGTAATGATATCCCCGAACATGTTATCGGTGACGATCACATCAAACCACTCCGGATTTTTTACGAACCACATCGTAGTCGCATCAACGTGGGCATAATCCGTGCTTATATCCGGATATTCCCCGGCAACTTCATTAAAAACCCTCTCCCAAAGATCCCAGGCATAAGTTAAAACATTGGTTTTTCCGCAGAGAGTAAGTTTTTTCTTTTTATTGCGCTTGCGGGCGTATTCAAAGGCATACCTTATACACCTCTCCACTGCCTTTCTGGTATTATAGGAAATCTGAATGGCTACTTCATCCTCGCTGCCCTTATTCCTGAACTCACCCATCCCTTTATATAAACCTTCGGAGTTCTCTCTCACTACCACAAAATCCACGTCCGCAGCAACCTTATCCTTAATAGGAGTAAAAAGAGGATTATAAAGCCTAACCGGCCTAAGATTGATATACTGATCAAGCGCAAACCTTATTTTAAGTAATATACCGGTCTCCAGTATCCCGGGCTTTACCTGAGGATGCCCTATCGCCCCGAGATAGATGGCATGAAAACCTTTAAGTTCGGCTATGTCCTTATCCTCGAGCGTCTTTCCCGTCTTTAAATAACGCTCTCCCCCGAAATCAAAAACCTTTGTCTCATATTTAAAACCGTATTTTTTGCCCGCAACCGATAATACCTTCAGGCCCTCGCGCACTACTTCCGGGCCGGTCCCGTCTCCGGGTATAACTGCTATTTTATACATTTTTATTTCCCTTTGGTTTATTTGGTGATTTATTCTTATGCTTCTTGATGTAATTCATCAGGCCGCCAGCCGTCACGATCCCCTGTAAAAATTCCGGGAAAGGCTGCGTCTGAAAAGTTTTATTGCTGCTTAAGTTTTTTATTATACCACTGCCAATGTCAATTTCAAGCTCATCGCCATCCATTATTTTATCGCTCTCTTTTAATTGCAAAAAAGGCAGTCCGATATTTATGGCGTTCCTGAAAAATATTCCGGCGTAGCTTTGAGCTATCACTGCGGCAATAGCGCAGCCTTTTATCGCCAGAGGCGCGTGTTCACGCGAAGAACCACAGCCGAAATTTTTTCCCGCGACTATAATATCTCCGGGCTTAACCCTGCCGACGAATTGCGGATTAATATTCTCCATGCAATGCCGGCCTAATTCCTTGGCATCGCTCGAAACCAGATATTTAGCGGCTATAATATCATCGGTATTGATATTATTACCAAACTTATGTACCCTGCCTTTTAGTATAAGCTTATTATTGGCCGCCATAACCTTTTAAAATATTGCCCATATCCTGCACCTGGGCGCCTTCGGGCAGTATAAAAAGCGAATCATCCAGGGGCTTATTGAAATCTATATTCTGATAATAGGTAACCACTCCCATGCCGCTTATCTTCGAGGGAAAACCGACATCCTCATTCATCCAGACTTTAAAACTTTTCCCCGACTTTGAACAACTGTATACGGAACATAAGCTGCCTGCAACTTCTTCTTCTCCTAAGGGCTGGCAATCCCTTCTATAATTATCCACGGCAGGGACATGCTCGCTTGCCTCAAGAACGGGGACCTTCATCGCTATGTTCTGTTCGGGCATATAGACATAAGCAGATGAGCCGTCCATGATAGTAACCGTATTCATCCCGGACATATTCATCTCCGTGCGGCTCTTGTTACCCTTAAGAAAAAGCTCGCCTTGATATTTGTTTATTCCGGCATGCTCTACGGTTATGTCGCAGCGCAGCGAAACAAAGCTTTTCTGCGCACAGAGCATACCCTGCTTGAATAAAGAAATGGATAAGGCTAACAAGCTCAGAACAATTAATCTCTTAACCATTTACCACC
>JAZDNB010000030.1:0-66114 GCA_043800345.1 Candidatus Omnitrophota bacterium | reverse complement strand
TATGTCCACAATGTAAGACGCCTAAAATGCCGCACAGGGTGTGTCCTGTCTGCGGGTATTATAAAAAGACCAAGTATATTGAGTTTAAAGACGAAACAAAAGAAAAAAAACAATAGGTTTAAGTAAAACACTCTATTTTTTGTAACCGCATAACGCGCTCTTTGTATAAGGAGGAATATATATTGAAAATTGTCGTTGACGGTATGGGTGGTGACAATGCCCCTTTTGTTACCGTACAGGGTGCTGTTGAGGCGGTAAAAGAATATGACCTCAGCGTCATCCTTACGGGTGATGCCCACAGGATAGAGCAGGAACTTTTAAGGTACACATACCCCAAAGAAAAAATAGAAATTGTCCATGCCAGCGAGATTATCGAAATGGATGAATCGCCTGCGGTAAGCGTAAGGAGAAAAAAAGATTCCTCGATAAATGTGGGAGTTAGTCTGGTAAAAGAAAAAAAGGCAGATGCGTTTGTTTCTGCGGGAAATACGGGAGCGGTGGTGTGCGCAACGATGCTCATGCTCGGCATATTAAAGGGAATCGAGAGGCCGGCCATAGCAGTAATCATGCCAAATCTTACAGGCGTGAGTTTGCTCATTGATGTCGGTGCCAATATAGACCCGAAACCGACACATCTTTATCAATATGCCGTGATGGGGGCAATATACGTAGAACACATATTGAATAAGACCCGGCCGAAGGTGGGATTACTCAATATAGGGGAAGAAGAGACAAAAGGGACAGATTTTTTAAAAGAGTGTTACAGGCTTTTACAGTCAGCAGAATTGAATTTTATAGGCAATGTTGAAGGAAGGGATATATTTACCGGGAAAAGCGATGTGATTGTATGCGACGGAGTTATAGGAAATGTGGTGTTGAAGGTTTCAGAAAGCCTTGCAGAAACTATCAGTACGTTGTTAAAAAAAGAACTCAAGAAGAATCTTATAACCACAGTCGGGGCATTACTTACCATCCCTGCATTTAAAACGCTGCGGAAAAAAATAGACTATTCTGAATACGGCGGGGCACCTCTTTTGGGTATAGATGGTATATGTATTATAAGCCATGGCCGTTCATCGAGTAAGGCAATAAAAAATGCTATACGCGTTGCTTCTGAATTTGTCTCTCACAGGATAAATGAAAAAATTACAGAGGCGGTGTCCCATCCGCCGATAACGAGGTAAACTAACGGTGCATACTACAGACTCATCAGCCCGTATAGGTATTATAGGACTTGGCGTATATCTTCCTGAAAAAATCCTTACCAACGCTGATTTAGAGAAGATGATTGATACAAGCGATGAATGGATAAAAACGAGAACCGGTATCAGCCAGAGGCGTATTGCCTCTCCCGAGATGGCAGCAAGTGATTTGGCGGCATATGCCGCAACCGCTGCTATAAAAAATGCAAGGATAAAAAAGGAAGATATCGGGCTTATTATCGTTGCTACGATAACCCCCGATACAATGCTGCCTTCCACGGCCTGTTTTGTTCAAGCCAAACTCGGCATAAAAGATGCCGCCTGTTACGATCTTAATGCAGCCTGTTCAGGGTTTATATTTGCACTGGTGAGCGCAAGTCAATACGTTGCACAGAATAATTCCAAGTACGCCCTTATTATTGCAAGCGAGGTACTATCAAGGGTCGTTGATTGGCAGGATCGTTCTACGTGTGTTTTATTCGGAGACGGTGCCGGTGCTGCCATTGTGGGACGGTTAAAACACGGAGGCATACTCTCCTCGTATATGGGTTCTGACGGTACGCATGCGGATCTTTTAAAAATCCCCGCAGGCGGTTCACGAATCCCCATAACCCATAAAGTATTGGATGAAAAACTTAACTTCATAAAAATGGAAGGCAATGAAGTATTTAAACTCGCCGTTAATTCTATGGCAAGTGCTGCAGGGAAGGTTTTGACTCAGGCGGGACTCACGTCAAGCGATATAGACCTGATTATCCCTCATCAGGCGAATACGAGGATTATATATGCTACGTTAAAGAAACTACACATGAGCAAGGAAAGAGCATTTCTCAATATAGAAAAATACGGCAATATGTCGTCCGCCTCTATTGCGGTTGCTTTATACGAAGCTGTCAAAAGCGGCAAACTTAAAAAAGGCAATAAGGTGCTGCTTGTTAGCTTTGGCGGAGGGCTTACCTGGGGAGCGGTTATTCTAGAATGGTGAAATGTGCGTATGTATTTCCGGGTCAAGGTGCCCAATATGTGGGAATGGGGAAAGATCTGTATCAAAATTTTCCAGAGGCAAAATACATCTTTGACGAGGCAAACGATATACTACAGTATGATATTGCCCATCTCTGCTTTGAGGGGCCACAGGAAGAACTTGTAAAAACCCAGAACTGTCAAGCCGCTATTTTGACATGTTCCGTAGCAGGGTTAAGGGTTTTTGAAGGTATCTACGGTGCTTTTGTCGGTGCGCCTTCCTTTACTGCAGGGCTAAGTCTCGGAGAGTATAGCGCATTAGTGGCGTCCGAAAGTCTTATATTCTCCGAAGCCCTTATGCTTGTGAGAAAAAGAGGTATCTTTATGGCTGAAAGCAGCCAGAAGAATCCGGGAAAAATGCTTGCTATTATCGGATTGTCGGTTGATGATGCAGAGAAACTATGCAAGGAAACAAATACCGAAATAGCAAATCTTAATTCCCCCGGGCAGATTATCCTCTCAGGAAGAAATGCCGATATAGAACATGCCGCGGCGCTTTCAAAACAATATAATGCCAAGAGAGCACTTATGCTTGATGTGAGCGGGGCATTCCATTGTTCTCTCATGAACGAGGCAGCCGATTTATTGAAATCGTATATTGATAAGCTTAATTTTTCCCATGCACGAATTCCTGTGGTGGGTAATTTTTCAGCGGATGCCTCCTCAAGCCCGGAGGTTATAAAAGGAAATCTTGTTAAACAAGTGAATCATACGACACGATGGGAAGAATCAATCCGTTTCATCATAAGAAACGGCATATCCCATTTCATTGAAATCGGCCCCGGTAACGTTCTAAAAGGGCTTATCAGAAAAATAGACCCAGGGACGGTGGTATATAATATTGACGATGCAAAATCCCTCAACGATTTTAAGAATGCGTTTAAAGATATATGCCCGGACGTAAACCCATAGTCATCCTCTCTATACTGGTTTTATCGCTTTTTCCTCAGCCTACCGTCTTTTCAGCAGTAAATAAGACGGTGGTAGTCGACGATTTTAATAATGCCGTCTTTACTAATCTGCTGGGAGGTGATGTTAATTCCAAAAAAAATCCACCCGGAATTTGTCTGCTGGATTTTGTAAATAAAGAAAACGTTACCTTTGGAAATTCCGGCAACAGTCTTAAGATTTCCTTTGATGTTTCACAAAAGGGCAGTTTTTCTTTCTTTTGGATGAGACTTGCCAAAACAGATACATTCGGGAGAGTCGAAGATATAGAATATCTGAAAAACTGTAATTATGTTTCATTCTGGATAATGGGAGAAAATGAAGGCGAGGATATAAAAATAGAGCTGCATCAAGATACAAACCGTGATAGAAAATTTAATATCAGAGAAGATATTTCCTCGGTTATTTCTTTAAAAGATTTTTTAAAGAACGGGGTTTCAAAGAAATGGCAAAAAGTAACTATTCCTTTATTGGCGTTTAAAGAAATTCGGGATTTTTCAAAAGTGCTGGAACTTGGGTTTTTATTCGAATACTCTAACCAGCGGGATAAAATAGGCACGATATATATCGACGAATTGATATTCGGCTATACGGCCCCCGTGTATTTATCGAAAGAAAAAATAATCCGGACAAACAGCCCCGACGCCGAGACCTTCAGGATAAATAAAAATAAAATTACAAAAACAGATTTTTTAAACGGTACGATTGCGCTATCGATAGAAGCAGAATCTGTTGTTACTAATCCTGCCATTGAATCCGTGAGGTTTGAATACAGTACAGATGCTGTGACGTGGAAAATTATAGGATTTGATTATGATACATTCGATACATATTATGAGGCTGATTTCGATACGTTTCCCCTTAGTCCCGAGCATCCCTATTATATACGGAGTATTGCGACATATATAAACGGCAAGGAATCGCCCACAGCTGTATGTGGGCCGTTTCATGTTAAAACCTTAAGCGATGATGAATTTTTGTTACGTATTGAAGAAAAGGCATTTAATTTTTTTAAAGATAGCCAGTCCCTAGCCACGGGACTATTTTTAGATAATAACGTCGATACGTATTCGAGCATAGCGACTACGGGATTCGGTCTTGTTGCGTTAGCTATAGGAGCAGAACACGGATGGATTGACAAAAAAACGGCATATCAGAGGGCGTATAGGGCCATAGATACTTTTTTAACCGACCCCAAGAATAAAGCCAAGGTTGTAGCGGAAGGAAAAAACGGTTTTTGCCATTTTCTTGATATTGAGACTGCCAAAAGAACCGGAGGTTGTGAGATATCCACCATCGATACGGCAATACTTATAAGCGGTGCACTGTGCTCGGGGGAGTATTTCGGCGGAGAAGTCAAGAAAAAAGCCTCTGCATTATATGAATCTATTATGTGGGATAAGTTTTTGGATACGGCCTCAAAGAATCATAGCAATCATTTTTACCTGGGATGGTTTCCCGATGGTAAGTTTTTAGATTCCTGGTGGGATTATTATACGGATGAAGCCATGATTATATCTTTGCTAGCCATCGGTTCTCCCGTTCATGCGGTTAGTCCAGAGGTTTTTTATTCTTTTAAAAGGGAAAAGGCGGCTTATGCCAAGGGAGAACCTTTTGTAATTTCCTGGTACGGTTCACTCTTTACGTATCAGTATGCTCATGGCTTTTTTGATTTCAAGGGAATGGTTGATAAGGAAGGCATAGATTGGTGGCAGAATTCTATAAGCGCTACTTTAGCAAACCGCAATTTTTGTATTGACAATTCAAACCGGTATAAAACATTCGGGCCTTATAGCTGGGGTATTAGTTCGATGCGGTTGCTTGATGAATATACGATGCATCATGGGGCTGCTCCCTGCGGTTCAAAAAAGCCTATCTTTGACGGCACTATTTCTCCCGTTGCACCTGCCGGTTCAATGCCCTTTACGCCCTTTCTTTCGCTTGATTCGCTCCGCTATCTGATATATACCTATCCCGACCTGTGGGGTAGATACGGAATTAAAAATGCGTTAAATGCGGATATAAACTGGTGCCCCGGTATTTATTATGGTCTTGATTTAGGGATAGCGCTTATTATGATTGAAAATGCAAGGACGTCATTTGTGTGGAATAACGTTATGAAAAATTCCTATATCAAGCGTGCCTTTAAGTTATCAGGTTTTAAAAATATTGAGACAATCTCTTCATTGCATCCCGTATTTGATTCCGCGGGATTTTTAAAAGAAATAAAAAAGGCAGAGTCCGAAGAAAAACTACTTGCGATTTTTAGCAGGATATGGGACCTGGATAAAGAAGAATCGGAATTCCATATTTTTATTACTGGCCTTAAGAAATACCTGTCGGATGAAAAAGAAAATCAAAATACAAAATTTCTCAGGTATCTGCTTGCCTATACCTATGTAAATGAAATTGAGCATCTAAGAAAGCATGCCTCGCTTGATTCGTTTAGGGAATTTTTGAAAAACAAACCCGGCTATTATCAGGAGGCAGGGGAAGCTATAAACCGGCTTTTGGGGGAAGATATAAATACAAAATTAAAAACTAATCTGATATTTATCAAGGTGCTCATAGATATTAGGAATTTTACATCTAGTAAACTTCATGAATCTTTAAAAGAGCTTATTGCCGGATTATCGGATTATTCGGATGATCCTTCCATAAATAGCGCAAAATTAAATGAGTTTTGTTTTACGTTAAAGAATTTCGGACTTGAAGATTATGCCTTGAAGTTAAAAGAAGAATTCATAAGGGTGTCTACGGGCGAGGCAGCCGTACGCGAATTAGATATGCTATTTACAGAAGCGGAAAAAGAATTTAAAATAGGCGACTACGGAAAATCATCCGGTCTTTATGAGCTTTATTTTGATATTGACCTGCAGAAACGTCCGGCCGCAGATGCATACGCGAAATTAAAAGAAATTGCCGATAAATTTTATGTTAATAACAAATGGCAATTTGCCAGGGCCTTTTATCAAAAACTATTATTATATATTCCCAAGGGAAATACCCTTGCCAATTATGCCCATTTTAAAATAGCAAAAACCTTTGAAGCGGAAGCACGTTTTGAAGAAAGCAGCAAGGAATACGAAGTTTTGTTGAACTTGGGTCTTTCCGATGAATGGTCAAATAAGGCATATGCGGAACTAGCAAGAGTATATTATATGAATGCATTAAGCAGTGGCGTTGATAGCGCAATGCATAAAATCAAATTACTTATTGATACCTACCCGAAACATGCCGCTATTATCAAACTGAAAATATATATAGCGGACCTCTATTTTCTGAAAAAAGATTATACCGGTTCGCTAAGGGAATATAATGCATTACTTCAGGAATATCCGAACGATGCGCTCGTTACCTTGATAAAAGAAAACATAAAAAAGGTAGAAAACGAATCTTTAAAACCGCACGCAGAGGATGCGGCCGGGAACCAGTAAAAAAGTTTAGCCAAAACCATGGTTTAATGTTATAAATCGACCATAGATAGGTATTATTTCAGTAAGGAGGTATATATGTTGTTAAAGGATAAGGTATCAATTATAACCGGCGGTGCGCGAGGTATTGGAAAACAGTTGGCACTTACGTTTGCACGGGAAGGGTCACATCTGGTGATATGCGATGTTAACGAAGGGATGCTGTCGGAGACAGAAGCCCAACTTACAAGTTTAGGTATCGAAGTCCTTGCATTGAAAGTAGATGTAACAAATGCCCTTGCGACCGAAGAGATGGTTAATAAAACCCTTGACAAATTTAAAAGGGTTGATATACTAATCAACAACGCAGGCATAACCAGAGACGCGCTCCTTATGCGAATGAAAGAAAATGACTGGGATGCGGTGTTAAGTATTAACCTTAAAGGAGCCTTTAACTGCACCAAAGCAGTTTCACAGGTTATGCTTAAACAGCGTAGCGGAAGCATAATCAATATTAGTTCCATCATTGGTATAATAGGCAATGCCGGCCAGTCAAACTATGCGGCGTCGAAAGCAGGTTTAATAGGATTTACCAAATCCATAGCAAAAGAACTTGCCCCGCGCGGCGTAACGGTGAATGCAATTGCGCCGGGATTTATACAGACTGATATGACTGCCGCGCTCAGCGAAGAAATAAAGATGCAGATGCTGGCCCTTATACCGCTTGGAAAATTTGGAACAAGCCAGGATGTCGCAAACGTAGCATTATTTCTCGCTTCAGAAAACGCTCGTTATATAACCGGCCAGGTTATCAGGATAGACGGCGGTATGGCGATGTAAGAAAATTAGCTTGCAAAGTCGGGTTTATTAAAAAAGGAGGAAGAAGAATGTCATCGGTAGCAGATAGAGTAAAAGAGATAATTGTTGAGCAATTGGGGGTAAAAGCTGAAGAAGTTTCTCCTGAATCCTCGTTTGTGAATGACCTGGGAGCTGATTCTCTTGATACTGTAGAGTTAGTTATGGCATTTGAAGAAGAATTTGGAATCGAGATTTCCGACGAGGAAGCCGAAAAGATTACCACCGTGGGTCAGGCCATAAAGTATATAGAGGAGAAAGCCAAATTAAGTAAATGAAAAGGCGCGTAGTAATTACCGGCCTATCTGCTATATCTCCTGTTGGCAATACAAAAGATGAATTTTGGAAAAGCCTGGTAGAATCAAAGGGCGGTGTCGGACTAGCCCGTTCCTTTGATACAAAAGATTTTTCCACAAAGATAGCCGCAGAAGTCAAAAATTTTGATCCTACCCCGTTCTTAACTCCAAAAGAAATTAGACGGATGGACAGGTTTGTCCAATACGCCGTAGCCTGTAGCAAGATGGTTCTACATGATGCAGGTATTGACCTTGCCAAGGAAGATTCGCATAGAATAGGCGTTCTTGTGGGTTCAGGCATAGGGGGGCTCCCTACGATAGAACAACAGCACAGCGCTTTTTTAAAAGGCGGACCATCGAAAATATCGCCTTTTCTCATCCCTATGTTGATAATAAATATGGCCCCCGGGCAGATTGCGATATCGCTTGGGATAAAAGGGCCGAATTCTTCCGTTGCAACCGCGTGCGCGACAGGAAATCACGCCATAGGCGATGCCTTTAAGATTATTCAACGAGCGGACGCGGATATAATGTTTGCCGGTGGCACCGAAAGTTGCATAACACCGCTTGGTTTTGGCGGGTTCTGTGCCATGAAGGCACTCTCCACAAGAAATGACCAGCCTGAGCGCGCATCAAGGCCGTTTGACAGGGAAAGAGACGGGTTTGTTATGGGAGAAGGTGCGGGTATCGTGATTTTAGAAGAACTTGAACACGCTAAAAAAAGAGGAGCCCGTATCTATGCGGAGATAGCCGGATACGGTTTGACAGGGGATGCCTACCATATTACCGCTCCCTGCGAAGACGGCGATGGCGCGGCACGGGCTATGAAAATGGCGTTAGATGATGCCAAGCTTAACATAGACGATATAGATTATATTAATGCCCATGGTACCTCTACCCAACTTAACGATAAAATAGAGACCTCTGCCATCAAAAAAGTTTTCGGTGACCATGCAAAAAAATTGGCGGTAAGTTCCACAAAATCTATGACCGGACACTTATTGGGTGCTGCGGGAGGGGTCGAGTGCGCAGCAACAGCCCTTGCCATATATGAGTCAATTATTCCTCCTACGATTAACTATGAATATCCCGATCCCGAGTGCGACCTGGATTATGTACCTAACGTTGCAAGAAAAACAAAAGTAAAAGCCGCTATTTCCAATACATTTGGTTTTGGCGGGCATAATGCCGTACTCTTATTGAAACATTTTTCTTAATGATTAATAAGGAGAGGTTGTTTATGGATTATCTTCTGACTGAAGAACAAATAATGATAAGGGATTTGGCAAAACAGATTGCAGATGAGAAAATTCGTCCCGTAAGCGCGCATCATGATGAGACAGAAGAATTTCCGTGGGAGGTGATGAAGGTACTGTCGGATTCCGATCTGTTTGGCGTATATATCCCTGAGGAATACGGCGGAACAGGAGGGGGCGTAATGGAACTTGTGCTGGTTACCGAGGAGCTTTCGAAGGCCTGCGGGGGCATTGCGGTATGTTTTGCGGCGAGCGCACTCGGAACCTATCCCATTCTCCTGTATGGTAACGAAGCGCAAAAGAAAAAATATCTACCCGATTTAGCCAAGGGTAAAAAACTTGCTGCCTTTGGCTTAACTGAGGCAGGAGCAGGTAGCGATGCAGGTGCCATCCAGACGACAGCGACATTAAAAGGGGACTACTATTATTTAAACGGCACAAAACAATGGATAACCAACGGCGGAGAGGCCGAGATTTACACGGTTGTAGCTATCACCGACAGAAAGAAAGGCGCACGAGGTGCGAGTGCATTTATAGTTGAAAAAGGATATGAAGGTTTTAGTTTCGGGAAAAAAGAAAAAAAACTCGGCATACGGGCCTCTGCTACAAGAGAACTTGTGTTTACGGACTGCAAAGTGCCTAAAGAAAATCTGCTGGGCAAAGAAGGTATGGGGTTTATTGTTGCTATGAAGACATTTGATGTGTCGAGGCCCGGCGTTGCTTCACAGGCAGTTGGTATTGCCCAGGGTGCGCTGGATTTAGCCGTAAAATATTCAAAAGAACGCGAGCAGTTTGGACAACCCATCTCCTCTTTTCAGGGCGTTGGATTTATGCTTGCCGATATGGCGACGCACGTTGAAGCCGCAAGGGCCTTGGTATATGCCGTAAGCCGTATGATAGATAAAGGCAACACCAAAGTGGCAAAAGAATCAGCCATGGCAAAATTATTTGCCTCTGATGTTGCGATGAAAGTCACTACGGATGCGCTTCAGATTTTTGGCGGATACGGCTATATGAGGGATTATCCGATAGAGAAATATATGAGAGATGCAAAGATAACACAGATTTATGAAGGGACAAATCAGATACAGCGAAACATAATAGCCTTAAATCTGATAAAGGAAATTGCACAGTAACTGTATCGGATTGAGCCGGGTATACGTTTTGCATAACCAACCTTGATTTTGAGCCAGAACATTAGTATATTTTCATGAAAATCATTGTATGTATAAAACAAGTTCCGGATACGACAGATGTTAAGATTGACCCTAAAACCAATACCCTGGTAAGGGAGGGAGTAGAGAGCATTATAAACCCCTTTGATATGTATGCAATCGAAGAGGGGTTAAGAATAAGAGAAAAAATAGGTGGTTCGGTTACCGTAGTGAGTATGGGGCCTCCCCAGGCAGAAGAAGCGCTGAAGGAGGCCATTTCTTTTGGGGCCGATGAAGCTTATTTAATAAGCGATAGGGCATTTGCGGGAAGCGATACGCTGGCAACGAGTTATACGCTTTCATGTGCAATAAAAAAAATAAATCCATTTGATTTGATACTATGTGGTAAGCAGGCAATAGACGGCGATACGGCACAGGTTGGGCCGGGTATAGCCGTATGGCTTGATATCCCCCAGATAACCTTTGTAAAGAGAATAGAGGAAATTAAAGAAGGTTATATAAAAGCAGAGCGGATGGTCGAAGAAGGTTATGAGGTCATAGAATCACAGCTACCGTGTCTTATCACTGTGGTGAAAGAGATAAATGAGCCAAGACTCCCCTCCCTGAAAGGAAAATTAAGAGCTAAAAAGTATATTGTAAAAAAACTTACCACAAACGATTTGAGTTCAGACCCGGATAAAATCGGACTAAAAGGTTCACCCACACAGGTTATAAAAATTTTTACCCCACCCGTCCGCACCGGAGGAATAACCCTTCACGGCTTGACAACTGAGATCGTTGAAAAATTGGCAGCATTACTTAAAGACGGAGTGCAATTTAAGTGAAATTTGAGGCGTACACTATATGACTCTTGAAAATATTAGAGTGGTAAAAGAAAAATGTGCGGGTTGCACCTTGTGTATTAAGGCATGTCCCTTTGATGCAATCAGAATGACCGATAAACTCGCCGTAATCGATTTAGAAAAATGTACGCTCTGCGGCGCCTGTGTCGAAAGTTGTAAATTTAAGGCAATTATACTGGTAAAAGAAATAGAAACACAAAAAGATATAAGTGCGTATAAGGATATATGGGTATTTTGCGAGCAGAAAAAATCCGTCATACAGTCTATTTCTTATGAATTGTTGGGCGAAGGAAGAAAACTTGCTGATAAGCTTAAGGTACATCTGGGTGCGGTATTGCTTGGGGATAAGGTGAGTAGTCTGGCCGATGAACTTATAGGCCGGGGTGCCGATAAAGTATACGTCATTGACTCACCACTGCTTAAGAACTATTTAGATGAACCTTATACGAGTGCCCTTGTAAATCTTATAAAAGAATATAAACCCGAGATTTTACTCTGCGGAGCGACCTCTATGGGCAGGAGTCTTATTTCCCGCGTTGCGGTAACGCTTGGTACGGGTCTCACCGCTGACTGTACCGGACTTGACATAGATTCAGAAAAGAAGCTTTTGCTTCAAACGAGACCTGCATTCGGCGGAAATATTATGGCAACTATTATATGCCCCAACGTTCGTCCTCAGATGGCAACGGTACGGCATAAAGTTATGAAAGAGGCCCTCTTTGTCCATGGCAGGAAGGGCGACGTTATTATAAAGAAATATCCCGATAGGACATATGCCGCTCGGACAAAATTATTGAATATAATAGAAGAACTCGAATCTACCGTAAACCTTGCCGAGGCGGATATCATAGTATCCGGCGGCAGGGGGTTACAGAAAGCGGAAAATTTTACCTTACTACAGGAACTTGCATTGGTGCTGGGGGGAGCAGTGGGTGCATCGCGTTCTGCGGTTGATAGCGGATGGATACCTTATTCCCATCAGGTAGGCCAAACCGGTAAAACCGTCTGTCCGAAATTATATATTGCCTGCGGTATCTCCGGTCAGATTCAGCATCTTGCGGGGATGCAGTCCTCAGATATCATCGTTGCGATAAATAAAGACCCATATGCGCCGATATTTAAAGTCGCCACATACGGTATTGTGGGTGACCTTTTTGAGGTAGTCCCTGCGCTTACCAAGAAATATAAAGAGATACTTAAAAAATAATACCATGTATTTTAAAAAGTTAGAACTTTTTGGATTTAAGAGTTTTGCCGGGCGGACAGAGCTTATGTTTGAACCCGGAGTGACTGCCATTGTTGGTCCGAATGGATGCGGCAAAAGCAATATTGCCGATGCGATACGGTGGGTTTTGGGAGAACAATCCGTAAAGGCACTGAGAAGTTCGAGCATGGAAGATATAATATTTAACGGCACCGATACCAAAGATGCTTTAAATTTTGCGGAAGTTTCGTTTACCCTTTCAAACGAAGAAAGAATACTGCCTATTGATTTTGATGAGGTCATGATTACGAGAAGACTTTTCCGCTCAGGAGAGTCGGAATACCTTATTAATAAAACCCTTGTGAGACTTAAAGATGTAAATGAGCTTTTGATGGGTACGGGTATCGGGACAGAGGCATATTCGCTTATTGAACAAGGTAAGATAGACCTTATCCTAAGCTCTAAACCCGAAGAAAGGCGTTTTGTTTTTGAAGAGGCATCGGGTATAACAAAATATAAATCAAAAAAGAAAGAGGCATTGCGAAAATTAGAACAGACCGAACAAAATCTCCTGCGGATAAATGACATCATAACGGAAGTAAAGCGCCAGATAAATTCTATCGAACGTCAGGCTAAAAAAGCCGAAGTGTATAAAGGAAGGTTTGAAGAACTGAAAAATCTTGAAGTGAAAGTGGGTTCCTATGAATATATGAAACTTTCTGGCCAGAAAGTAAAGCTGGAAGATGAGCTGAAAAGTCTTTTAGAAGTAACCTCCCAGGCCGAAGGTGCATACGGCGAGCTAAAAAAGAATGCCGAATCACTCAACGCTGATTTTGCAAATTTGGAGAAAGAAATTGATACTATCGAAAGAGAGGACCTCAATATTCAAAACCAGTATACGCTGAATATAAATAAAATTTCAAGTAACCAGGAAAGAATAGCCGAATATATGGCTAACATTGCTACGATAGAAAATGAAGTTACCTCCATACAAGATAAAATAGGGGTGTTGGAATCCGAAACGCAAAAAGCAGCGGAAGAACTCCAGAAAATTATTGATGAAAAGCAAGAGAAACAGCAGAAAGTTTTAGAAAATGAACGTAAGCTCAGCGAAACAAATATTCTGATTAAACAAAGTACAGAAAAAATAGTGTACGATAAGACCTCTCTGTTAGAGCTGAGCGCACAACATGCCAATGTGAAAAATGAGCTTGTGAAGTTAACGGCAAACCTGCAGAATATTTCGTCTCGTCGCAGACGCCTTAATATTGAAAAAGAAAATGTATCTAAGGAATACGCAGCATTGGAAGGCAGGTTCAACATATCTTTGGCAGAACTCGCCGAACTAAAGAAACTGGTCAAAGGAATTGAAGATGCCTGCGGTCAAGTTCAGGGAAAAAACAATGCGCGAGAGGCAGAGATCAGAGATAGAGAAACCTCCCTTAATAAGAATAATACGAAGCTCGCAGGGTATGAATCTAAGATTGAGTTTTTGCTTGATCTTAAAAAAAGACATGAGGGTTTTTCTGCCGGTACGAAGATTCTTCTTGAGGCACTCCAGACAGGGGCACTTAATTCGCGCGGAGTTCTCGGCGTACTTTCTGAGATTATCGAGCCAAAGAGAAATTTTGAACTTATAGTAGAACGTGCGCTTGGCGGTAACTTTGAAGCTATCGTGGTTGAAAAAGAAGAAGATGCCAAAAGGCTTATTGATTTTTTAAAAGATAAACAAGTCGGCTTTGCAAAGTTTCTTATACTCAGCACCTTTACCGGCCCTCTAGAGCCGTCTTTCCCGTACGACAATGCGACGACAGTACCCATCTTGAGCCTTGTTAAGAACGAAGAAAGACTTGATAATTTAATACAGCATTTGTTAGGAAATGCTTACCTAGTAAAAGACATTGATACGGCACTCGCCCTTTGTAAAGATAAGCATACCAAATTTATAACCGAACAAAAGGAAATGGTTGAATTTGGGTTTATATCGGCAGGTTATGCGGCTATTACCGAAGATACGAGCATCCTGGCGCGCGAATCAAAGATTAAGGAATTGTCTGAGCTTATTACCCAACTTAAGAGAGAAAACGGGATATTGGAAGAAGAGCAATTAAAGGCTAAGCAGGAACAAGAAGTATTACGCACCGCGCTGCAAGCGGAAGAAGAGAATTTAAAAAGAGAGTCTCAAAGATTTCTCACCAAGGAAAAAGAACATGAAAATATAACTGCGGGCATGGAAAGACTTAAAGAAGAACTCTCTCTTGTGAATTTAGAGATAGAGGAAATTATAGAAGAGGAAGAAGCGCTTAAGAAAAAAGAGCTAAGCGACCAAACGGTGCTCCTTCAGACGGAAAGCCGGCAAAAAGATTCGGAGCATACGCTGCAGAATTTGCAAGGAGTGATAGAACAAAATTTAAAAGAAAAAGAGCGGCTCTTGCTTCAGCTTACAGAAGATAGAACCATACTTGGCAATGTATCAGACAGGGAAAGCAGTCGCAGGGATAGACTTGAAAAATTAAAACTCGATTTTTCAGAGCAGATGACTACGCAGGAGTTAAAAACGCAGGCGGCAGTCGAATATAATAACAAATTAGGGATTTTAAAAAAGGAAATAGAGGAATTTACTCACTATAATGAGCACATAACCAAGACAACTTCCAGGTTAAGTGAAGATTTAACCGCAAAGGTCTCTCTGCGGGAATATATGAGTTCAGAAATAGTTTCTTTAAAAGATTCTCTTACGTCTAAAGAAACAGAGATTGATTCCCTACGTAAGAGATTGCAGGGTATTGAGGTAGAGCTTGCACAGTTGAATTTACGATGCGAAAATATGAAAAATCGTATAAATGAAGTATATAAAACAGAACTGGTGCTTGATACAATAGACGAACATTTTGATAAAGAGCATACAATCGCTCAGATAGAAACCCTAAAGGCAAAACTTGAATCTATGGGTACGGTGAATCTTGTAGCTATTGAGGAACATAAGGAACTTCTGGAGCGGTATAATTTTCTTGAAAGCCAAAGACAGGATCTTGTAAATGCAAAAGATTCCCTTCTTAAGGCGATAGCCAAAATAAACAAAACTACCAAAGACCTCTTTATGGAAACATTCCGGAAGATACAGCTAGAATTCAGGAATTTTGTTAGGTTGCTTTTTGGTGGAGGGGATGCAGAACTTTTACTTATTGACAGCGAAGATGTACTGGAAAGCGGTATTGAAATAGTAGCACGACCCCCAGGGAAGAGACTGCAGAATATATCGTTATTATCAGGCGGCGAAAAGGCATTAACCGCCATTGCCCTTCTTTTTGCAATTTTTAAAGTAAAACCAAGTCCCTTCTGTGTACTTGATGAAATAGACGCACCGCTTGATGAGTCCAATGTAGACCGTTTTAGTAAAGTGCTTCAAGACTTTGTTAAGATGTCGCAGTTTATAATCATTACTCATAATAAGAAGACTATTACTACCGCAGATGTGATGTATGGGATTACCATGGAGGAGTCAGGTATTTCTCAAATCGTATCGGTAAAATTCGGCGATAGAAAACCTCATCAGAAAGAACCCCTCAAAGAAACCGTCACATAATATATGGCATATGTGTCAGTATCTTTTTATCCGGCTACTTCATACATTTTATTTATCCCGCACCCAGTCCCGCTTTGCGGGACGAGCGGGATTCCGCTCCATGAGCCTGTGCCATATGGCACGAGACCGAAAAGCAAGAAACCACGGCTGTTAAGCCGTGGAGCTTCATAGATTTAATAAAGCGCTCATAGGTATTTAGATAATCAGGTATCACGGATATTTAGTACGAGCCCTAAATGGATAATAAAAATTTTCTTGTATATATTGAGGCAGCAATGATTGCGGTAATCCTCGGGACATTGACGCTTATCTCTCTACCGCATTTTAAAAAAGCCAAGGTATTTAAAGATGCCCGTATCTGTGTTGAAAATTTACATTCGATAGCCTTTGCTAAAGAACAATGGGCAATGGGAAGTGATATATCGAAAGCAATTCCCCTGCCAGATGATATTATGGAGATAGAGGCATATATAAAAGGAGGAACTCCGGTCTGTCCGGCTGGCGGTACCTACACTTATAATTGCATAGGAACTGATCCTACCTGTAGTATTGGTGCGGGGTTAGACGGGGAAAAAGGTACCGCGGATGATCACATCCTGAAAAAATAGCCTCTCACGGTAATTTTTCACTGACTACTAAAACAAATTATTTTGTTTCTTCCGAATTCTTTAGCTTTATAGAGCGCACTATCAGCTGCCTTTATAAGTTCTTCTTTCATGCGCGCATCCTTCGGGAAACTGGCGATACCGGCACTAATGGTAGGTGCCTTTATAGAAGGGTTATCCGGGTTTATAATATTGTGTTTTTCAACGGTATTTCTTATTCTCTCAGCTAAGCGATATGCTTCTTCTGTGTCAGTATCGGGTAAGATAACGGCAAATTCTTCTCCTCCGTACCGCGTGGCGATGTCGGTCTCCCGCAGTGAATGTTTAATGAGATATGCTACCCTGGCTAAGACCTTGTCTCCGCTTTGATGACCGAGTGAATCGTTAAAATTTTTAAAAAAATCTATATCGCACATTATAAGTGAAAGCGGTTTATTTTCCGATTCGGCTTCTTTGAGTTTTTTACTTAAAGTCGTCTGAAAATACCCGTGGTTAAAGAGCCCGGTTAAAGAGTCAACGTTTGATAGAAATACCGTCTGTTCATAAAGCCGCGAATTTTCTATAGCAAGACCTGCTTGATTTGCAAACATAGTAAGAAGTTTTACATCTTCCTTGGCGATGGGTTGTTTTGTATATAAGTTATCGGCAAGTATGACCCCTATTACCTTGTCTTTTGCCTTTAAGGGGACCGTTACGAATTCGGTTACCTGGAGCATCCTTAGCGTAGCATCGTCAACCTTTTCTTTCGAGATATCCTCGCTTATTTCAAAGGGCATTCCTTCAAGAGCGGTTAATGCAAGGATGCCGGAACTCTCATTCAAGGGTATTTTAATACTTTTTACCAGATTATTAAGCTGGGGATCGGTTTGTGCCTTAAGCCTGTCATATGCGGTTATCAAGTCCTCGAGCGTCATTTTATCGGCCTCTATCTGCTGCCATATATTTTTTGCATCTTCCCCGGTATCAGGGCCAATCCCCATTTTTCCCTCAAGCAAGTTTTCGTCTTCGTTAACCAGAAATAGCATTGCCCTGTTAAACCCAAGTCCCTCATGCGATGTAACACCGGTGAGTATAATATAAAGTATGTGTTCTAGTTTAAGCGTGGTTCTCATTGCACAAGAGATTTCATAGAGCACAATAAGGCCTGCCTTTGACCTATCCAGATTATTTTCCATATGCTTGTATGCTTCCTCTATTTTGATGCGGGATAATTATACTTCCCTAGAGTTGATCTTCAGTGCACCTAAAAAATTTTCTTCTTTTGTCCCGCACCCAGTCCCGCTTTGCGGGACGGGCGGGATTCCGCTCCATGAGCCTGTGCCATATGGCACGAGACCGAAAAGTCAAAAACCACGGCTGTTAAGCCGTGGAGCTTCATCTGTGTGATATTATATCAAGAAATTTTGCCTTGACAAGGTAATTTTATGCTGTTATAGTTATACTCTAATCTTCGGGATCGGGTGAAATTCCCGACTGGCAGTGAAAGCCTGCGAGTTCCGAATGAAGAGATTTTGTGAGCGAGATTTCTTCGGAACAGAGCTGGTGAAATTCCAGGGCCAATAGTTTCTACTATTACTGTAGAACCGCTTCTGTGCGGTAAAGTCTAGAGGGGAGAAGATAAGACTAGGTGTATACTTTATAATATAATTCCCGAAGATAACCTTCGGGAATTTTTTTTGGATTGAAAAATGAGCTTTAATTGTTTAGAAGATATTATTAAAGATATAAAAAAAGGTAGGATGGTCATCGTTATAGATGATGAGGACCGGGAAAATGAAGGTGATCTTGTGATGGCGGCCGAATATGTAACGCCATCGGATATTAATTTTATGGCAAAGCACGGCAGAGGGCTTATCTGTGTCCCCATGGAATCCGATAGGCTCGAAACATTGAAACTGCAACCGATGTTACAAGAAAATAAAGACCCTTACGGCACCGCCTGGATGATGTCTGTCGATGCGATGCATGGCGTTACTACGGGAATATCGGCTCATGATAGAGCCCATACCATACAGGTCTTGATAGACCCTAAAACTAAACCAGAAGATTTTATAAAGCCGGGTCATATCTTTCCTTTAAAAGCACACAACGGCGGCGTGCTGGTACGGGCCGGACATACGGAGGCATCAATTGACCTTATGCACTTAGCAGGGCTTTATCTGGCAGGGGTTATTTGTGAGATTATGAATGAAGACGGAACTATGGCACGGACACCCCAGCTTATTGAATTTGCGAAAAAACACGCCCTTAAAATATGTACCATAGCCGCTCTTATAAAATACAGAAGAAAATCAGAAAAACTGATACGGCGGATAGCCGAAACGAATCTTCCGACTATGTACGGCAAATTTATCTTAATTCTTTATGAGTCTATTATTGATAAGGAGCACCACATCGCATTGGTTCTCAATAAGCTGAGAGAACCCGTACTGGTGAGGGTCCACTCAGAGTGCCTTACCGGAGATGTTTTTAAATCACAACGCTGCGATTGTGGTCAGCAGATAGAACTTGCTATGAAGGAATTATCAAAAGAGGGTAGCGGCGTGCTGTTGTATATGCGCCAGGAAGGTCGCGGCATAGGCCTTGTCAATAAACTTAAGGCCTATGCCTTACAGGATAAAGGATTAGATACGGTTCAGGCAAACGAGGCGCTTGGATTTAAGCCGGACTTGCGGGATTATGGTATAGGTGCCCAGATACTTGTGGATCTCGGTATCAGGCACATCAGGCTTCTTACTAATAATCCTCAAAAAATAGTCGGAATAGAGGGGTATGGCCTTAAAGTTGTCGAAAGGGTTCCGCTTGAAGTTAAACCCAATAAGACGAATAGACGTTATCTCAAGGTAAAAAAAATAAAACTGGGCCATACGTTAAATAAAGTAAATATATAAAAAAAGGGGAGGTGTCATATGGTTAAGGTGCATGAAGCTCACTTGATAGCAAAAGATAAAAAATTTGCTATAGCGGCATCACGATTTAACGATTTTATCACAAAAAGGTTACTCGAATCCTGTATTAATACGCTCTTAAGGCATGGCGTGAAGGAATCTGATATTGAAGTAGCGTGGGTACCCGGGGCATTCGAACTGCCGCTTGTAGCATTTAAATTTGCCAAGAAAAAAAACTTTGATGCAGTTATATGTCTTGGAACGATTATCAGGGGTTCTACTCCTCATTTTGATTATATTGCGTCCGAAGTTGCCAAGGGGATAGCCCATACTAATATGGCAACGGGAGTGCCGACAATTTTTGGCGTCATAACAGCCGATACTATTGAACAGGCGATTGAGCGTGCAGGTACAAAAGATGGTAATAAGGGTACGGATGCTGCACTCTCGGCAATTGAAATGGCAAATTTAGATTCTATGCTGGGTAAATAGTCTGACACAGGGAAATAATGAGAAAACGTACAAAAGCACGCGAATATGCCCTTCAGCTTTTATATCAAATAGATATCACGCGGTCTTGCGCTCAGGATGCAGTAGATGATTTTCTTATGAGTTGCGAAGGCTCAAGCGATATCAAGGCGTACTGTAAAAAAATAGTAGAAGGAACTGCCAAATACGCAAGTGTTATTGATATATTTATTGCCAAATATACCCGAAACTGGAAACTTGGGAGGATGGCAGTGGTCGACAGGAATATCTTAAGATTAGCAACATATGAATTGCTGTATATGGAAGATATTCCAGCAAAGGTCGCAATAAATGAAGCGGTTGAACTGGCGAAAAAATTCGGAGATGACAACTCGGGAAAATTTGTAAATGGCATACTTGATAAAATCTCAAAAGAAGAATTGAAGAATCAGAAAAAGATTTAGCACATTACACATTGTTTTGATAGATACCCTAAAAATGACCCTTCCATATCGGAAGAGTAGTAATCATGACCTTTTTAGCTCTCACACAGACACGTTATGATACAGAAATTCGCAGATCTTCACATCCATTCAACCTTTTCTGACGGTACATGCTCACCGAAAGAAGTTATTAAGCAGGCGCACGAGCATAAGCTTTCAGCTATTGCTATCACAGACCATGACAGCGTAGATGCTATTGAGTCAGCTCTTACCATAGCAGAGTCCTATGATATAGAGCTTATCCCTGCCGTTGAATTAAGTGCTGAAGAAGATACGAGCGAGGTGCATATATTGGGATATTTCATAGACTGGCAGAATCCATGGTTTCTTAGTGAGCTTGAAAAACAAAGACAGTGCCGTATTGACCGCGTAGAAAAGATGGTAAAGAAACTAAACGAGCATAATATTAAAATTGATGTTGAGAGCGTATATAAGATAAGCGGGTGCGGTTCAGTGGGAAGATTGCATATTGCACAGGTTATGTTAAACCGCGGCTATATTGTTAATATCAAAGATGCCTTCACAAAGTATATAGGAGCCGCATCGCCTTGTTATGTCGGAGGATTTAAATTATCTTTAAAAGATACGATTGCGATGATACATAAAGCTGGCGGGATAGCCGTATGCGCACACCCCGGCACGCTATCCAACATACACTTATTATACCGCTTGATTGACTATGGAATCGACGGGATAGAGGTCTATCATCCCGACCACGTATCTACCGACACGAAACGGTATCTTAAAATTGCCGCTGAACATAAACTTCTTGTTACGGGCGGTTCTGATTGGCATGGACATAGAAAAGAAGGCGTAACCATAGGAGTTATAAAGGTTCCCTATGAATTAGTCAAACAACTGAAAGATAGAGTAGATAGTATAAAAAAATAAAAGATGTTATACGATAAACACATTGCGTTTATGAAATTGGCGAAGGCACTTGCCTTAAAAGGATTAGGCAGGACGAGTCCCAACCCGATCGTGGGCTGTGTCCTTGTTAAAAATGGTAAAATTGTTGCTAAAGGTTATCATAGGAAAGCAGGTTGTGCCCATGCCGAAATAGAGGCTCTTAACGATGCAAAAAAGAAGCACATAGACTTAACAAATGTTACTATGTATGTAAGCCTTGAGCCTTGTTGTCATTTTGGCAAGACCCCGCCCTGTACGGATGCTATCGTTAAGAATGGCATAAAAAGAATTGTGATAGGCATGAAGGACCCGAATCCCCTCAATAACGGAAAGGGTATTGCTGTTTTGAAAAAAGCAGGAATTAACGTTACACTTGGCATACTAGAGGATGAACTAAGAAAGATAAACCTCCCTTTCATAAAATTTATTCAGAAACAACTGCCTTATGTGGCCGTAAAAATTGCTGCAAGTTTGGATGGAAAAATTGCCACTAAGACTGGCGATTCAAAATGGATAACAAATGAATATTCACGTTCTTTTGTTCATCGCCTAAGAGGTTCTGCGGATGCAATATTAGTGGGGCGCGCTACGATACTGCGGGACGATCCGTTGCTGGACTGCAGAGCTAAGGAGCGCATATTGTTAAAACAGCCCATAAAAATTGTACTTGATGAAAAACTTAAAATACCGCTATCCTCCAACATTTTTTCATCCAACTCTCCGGCGAGGACGATTATAGCTACTACAAAGAAAGCATCTTATAAACGTGCAACGTATTTTACCCGTTTGACAAACGTGGAATTGCTCTATTGCAGAGCAAAATCCGGTGTTATTGATTTAAAGGACCTTATGAAAAAACTTGCACAAAAGGGGATGTTGTATATATTGGTAGAAGGCGGCGGTACGACCATAGCGTCATTTTTCAAGGAGCGCCTTGTTGATGAACTATATCTTTTTATCTCTCCGAAGATAATAGGGGGAAAAAATGCACCCACCCCGGTTGAAGGAAGCGGTATAAAGAAGATTAAAGATGCTCTTATAGTTAATAATGTCACAGTAAAGCGGTTTAATAATGATGTTCTTATCCATGCTTTTGTATAGGGGATAATGATATGTTTACGGGGATAATTGAGGAATTAGGAAGCATTAAAAGTTTAAAAACTTCCAGAGGAGCGCTTCTTCTTGAAGTCGAAGCCCATAAAGTTTTAGAAGATATTGCAATCGGAGATAGTATTTCGTTAAACGGTGTTTGTATAACAGTAAATGCACTTAAAAAACAGAGTTTTTTTTGTGATATTATGAAAGAAACGCTCGAGAGAACAAATTTACCACTCCTTACCGTCGGCGATAAGGTTAATCTCGAGAGGCCGTTAAAAATATCGAGTTTTTTAAGCGGTCATCTCGTGACTGGTCATGTCGATTGCACCGGGATTATTGTAGATAAGATAAAAAAAGAAGATAGCATCGGGATTACCGTAAAGATCCCGGAGGAATTTAAGGAGTTCGTTATACCTAAGGGTTCCATAGCGATTGACGGGATAAGTTTAACCGTAGCAGAGGTAAACAATAAAAGTACTTTTACCGTATATATTATTCCCCTTACAAAGCATATGACAACCCTAGGTATAAGAAAACCGCAGGAGATAGTTAATATAGAAGTCGATAGTATCGGTAAATATGTAAAAAACATCCTTTCTGCAATACCGAGAAAAAAAACTATTACCGAAGCGTTTTTGAAAGAACACGGGTTTTCATAAAAAAAGGAGATTTATATGGCTAATCCATTCGGTCCGGTTGAGGCGCTGCAATTTGCTCTTGAAAAAGAAACCGAGGCATATGATATGTATGTAAAGTTTTCTAGTAAAACCAAGCTTAAACAGGCATCAGATATATTCTTATTTCTTTTAAACGAAGAAATGAAGCATCAAAAATTGATAGAGAAAAAAATCAGAGAATTGACCAAAGATTAATCTTGCATGCATATAAGCCAAGAACGCAAAATGGAATATATAGTAGATGATCCCGAAGTGCTTAAGAAAATGATGCTAGAAAAGGCAAGCCTTGCAAAATATGTCTCCGGGAAGATGATAAAAAAATATCAACTCAAAGACGAGGCGTTGCTGAAATTCCAAAGGTCTTATAAATATATTTTTGAATTTAGCAGACGTTTCTATTGTATCTTTTTAGAGCTTTATCTATTAGCATATTATTCGAACATAGACCCATCAAAAAAACAACAACAGGCAAACAGTGTAATTTCCACAAGAGAATTAGAGAAAATAAGCCTTATGTCATATACTGAATTTGAGGATATAGAAAAAAATAAACTTTTGCACCTGGAGCTGGAATTTGCTCAAAAAAGCCATAGCAAGGATAAATATCGGGAAGTTCTTTACAAAGCACAGACAGAGATAAGCGGTATTATACTATGTAGAATCTTTCACGTTTTAAAACAAGAGTTGCCAACTGAGGCAGAAATGAATATTGATTGTACACTTGCTAGTATGCAGGCCGATTTATGCAAAAATGCCATGGGAGAATATTTATTTTCTTTAACATTATATACCTTTAAACATTATTTAGAGACTGTTGTTCCTCTGGATGATTTTTTGCATAAAATATCTCAGCTTGAAGATCGCCATAATGTGTCAGAACAGATATTTTTTATTAGTTCTGTGTTACCGATGTGTACTCAAATAGACCTGGTGGCGCGGCGGATTGTAGAACATATGTATAAAAAATCTATAGCTTCTTAAAAGGTTATTGTAAAAACCCCATCACTACATCAAAGCGGTGATGTGAAACCGCATATTACCTATAGCTCCGCGGTAATACACACACGCCTAGAAACATTGCCCTCCCTTGAGTTTTTAAAATTTCATGTTATATTAATAATAGATATAAAGTTTATCCCGCACCCAGTCCCGCTTTACGGGACGGGCGGGATTCCGCTCCATGAGCCTGTGCCATATGGCACGGACCGAAAAGTTAGAAATCACGGCTGTCCTTCGACAAGCTCAGGATGGTTCGAAGGATGGTGAGCGGAGTCGAACCATTAAGCCGTGGAGCTTCATATGATGCGATAAAGGCAAACCATTTCGAAAGAATGGGACGTCCTACAAGCAAAAGTTTTTAGATATTGTGCTTAGGGACCCCGAAGCGTAGCCGGGATACAGGTTGCATTCGGGGCAAAGCCTCGGGTCCTCATGGAAAGGACGGCTGGGCTACCGCAGAAGTAGGGGATAAAACCCACCATTTCGAAATGGTGGGTTTTACATTTTAGGAAAGGCGGCGAGGGAAGATGAAATACGTTGTAATAGCTCTCGTAGTGATAAGCCTGTTATGTATGACAGGTTGCACTACCACGCAGAAGGCAACGGCTATAGGTACCCTTGTTGGAGCAGGCGCAGGTGCAATAATAGGATATCAGTCTGGAGAGGCTGAGGCAGGAGTTGCAATAGGCGGTGCTGTGGGCGCAGCAACCGGCGCTGCGATAGGGCATTTTGTCTTAGAAAAGTAGCAGTGCTCTAAAAATCCTATTATAATCAATACTATTACGATAATATTAATATAAAAGCATGGTTTTATCCATGCTTTTATATTTTTTACCTATGTGTACATATCAAAAAGAAGGATTTAGAGTTACAACGTTTCTATTGACTCCAAATTTCATAAGTGGTAGACTATTAGAAATTAATATCTTTTTTTAGATGCACAGATTTGGAAGTGTGTATATTGGCACGTCCGGATGGTATTATCAGCACTGGTATGGCAAATTTTATCCAACTGATTTAGCAAAGAAAGAGCTGCTTTCTTATTATTGTCGCCATTTTGATACGGTTGAACTCAATAATAGCTTTTATAGTTTACCCTCCGAAAATGCTGTGAATTGTTGGAGAGATAATACCGGGAAAGAGTTTTTATTCAGCGTAAAAGCAAGCCGCCTGATAACACATTATAAACGGCTTAAAAATTCACACAATGTACTGCAATCATTTTTAAAAAGAATGTCTTTACTTGAAAATAAATTAGGTCCCGTACTGTTTCAATTACCGTCTACTTTTTCCAAAGATATAACTACCCTAAAAAAGTTTATTACCGTTCTTCCTGATAAATTGCAAAAAGTCATAGAATTCAGAGAAAAAAGCTGGATTTGTAATGAAGTTTTTAAAGTTCTTAAGAAATACAATGTGGCATTTTGTACGGTGAGCATGCCGAATTTCCCCGTTGTATTTGAAAAAACCGCTGATTTTTCATATATGCGATTTCACGGTTCGGAAGCCCTCTATGGTTCCTGTTATAGTGAAGAAGAACTTTGTTGGTTTGCAAAAAAAATTCAACATTTTCTTTTAAAAGACAAATCCGCTACGTATATATATTTTAATAACGATAACAATGCATATGCAGTACATAATGCCTTATATTTAAAACAGCTTTTATTTGACACAGATTGAAGGAGGTTTGTTATGCGTATAAAACAATTTCTGATTTTGATTTTTATGACGGTAGTTATATGTAGTTTTTTTGTGTATCAAAGAAATTCCATAGCTGAAACTAAAAATATCAAATATACACCCCCTTTTGAATATGAAGCAAGACCTTTGCTTGAGAAACATACCCAGGAAATAGAGGCACTAAAAAAAGATGTCGCGGCTTTACAAAAACAAGTGGCAGAGGCATTGTTCGTAGTAAACAAATTAGACCCATATGGCGATTTAAGAAGAAAACGATAGGATAACATAATTAGGAGCGGTTTTGATGGCAAGACGATTTACTTTAGCTCTAATATTTGCTTTGGGTGTAACTTTCCTAAGTAGCGGTTGTGTCAAAAGAATTATAACAATTGATTCCAATCCCCGGGGTGCAACGGTATATTTTAACGGAGCTGACAAGGGAATCACTCCTGTCAGTTTTGAATTTACGTCTTACGGATATATGTCTGTAAGGGTTGCCAAGGCAGGTTATCGGGAATTATATACCGTTGAAAAAGTAAAAGCGCCGAAATATGAATATTTTCCAATTGATTTTATCTCAGATAATATCAATCCGAAACAGATACGGGATGAAAGGAAATTTTTTTATAGGCTTTCCAAAGATGAGGTGGCAGAGGAAGACAAGTCGCTTGCTGAAATAAAAAATGAAGAGGATGCTAATTTTGCCAAATACGTAAAAAATCTGAAAGACAAAGACAGAAATATCAGGGCGCTTGCAGCGGTAAAACTTACCATGCTTGGAAGAAAAGAGGCATCCCCGTATCTCCTTGAGGCCTTGAAAGACACCGATCCTCAGGTTAGGATTAATGCTGCAAACGCATTGCGAATACTCACGGGAAACGAATCGCTGCCTGTGCTTATCGGCCTGCTGAATGATAAAGATGCATATATCCGAAGGCATGCAGTTAATGAATTAGAGGCGTTACGCTCAAAAGAGGCGGTTCCTCATCTTATGCGCCTACTTAAAGATAAAGATTTTCATGTAAGGGGCTCAAGCGTTGAAGCGCTTGGTGCTATCGGAGATAAAAGCTGTCTACCTGCGCTCGTCAAACTTTTAAAAGATAAAGATTCATCCGTGCGTGCCTCAACAGCCGTTGCATTGGGAAAATTTGCTGACCCATATGCCTCAGCATTTTTGTTAAAATCGATTAATGACAAATATATAAAGGTTGAGGTCATTTCTGCGCTAAGGAAGATAAAAGAAAAATCAGCGGTTCCTTATTTTGTAAAGGCGCTTCGGAATTTCAAAATAAAGGTGAGAAATGAGGCGGCAAAAGGGATACAGGAATTAGCAGACAAAAGCGTTATAGAGTTGCTAAAGAGCCGTTTGTATGATAACCGCTGGGCGACGAGAGAAAGTACGGCAAAGCTTATGGGTGAACTCGGTTTTAAAGAAGCACTCCCCTATTTAAACAAACAGCTCGGTAGGGAAAGAAATAAGAATGTTAAGGCGGCTCTTAAAAGTGCCATCGCTACATTAGAAAAAATCTAAGAAAATATTATTTGGGTATAAACGGAGGATACTAATGACACGGAAAATTCGTAATAGAAGACGCAGAAAACGCATGTCAGGAAAACCTCACAGGGCGAAAAAGTAATCAATTTTTCTCTGGTTGATTTATCATGTGACGAGACGCAGTTTCCCCTCAGTGCATAGAAAAAATACATGCACAAAACAAGGGGACGAGACGCCACTTAGTTTTCAAGATGAGTATGACGGGGCGTGGCTCAGTTTGGCTTAGAGCGCAGCGTTCGGGACGCTGAGGTCGACAGTTCAAGTCTGTCCGCCCCGACCATGGTTATTGTGATGTAATAAAATTTGAGATTGGAACATTATTTGGTCGACCTAAGGTTGTATACTTCACCCCTCATTTAATTAAAAATGAAGTACGTGGTCGTGTTTTATTCAAGGACAGGTGTGACGAGAAAAGTTGCACATACAATTGCCGGTATTCTTAAATGCGACTGCGAAGAAATAGTCGATACAAAAGATAGAAGCGGTGTTATAGGATATGTAAAATCCGGCACAGATGCCGCATCGAAAAAACTTACCGTTATAAAAAACCCTCAGAAAGACCCTGGTCTATATGATCTTGTTATACTGGGTACTCCCGTCTGGGCTTTCACTATGACCCCTGCTATGAGGACGTATATTATTCAGCACAAGGAAAAATTTAAACTTGTAGCATTTTTTTGTACGCAGGGCGGTGCTGGTGGTAAAAAGACATTCAAGGATATGGAAGCGTTATGCGGAAAAAAACCAATCGGTATGCTTATACTCAAAACAGCCGAGGTTCTGCACGGTGAATATATCAAAATTAGAGGATTTGTGAATGCAATCTATAGTGGTTAAACAAAATATATAGTCTTTATTTTACAAAGGAGCCTTATGTCTCTTTTTTTACTTTTTGCGGTATTGTTGTTATTACTCGTGTTAGTGGCACTGCTTCTTCTTATAAAAACGTTTATCAAGAAATTAAAAGATATAACCCAGTCAAAAGAATCTGACCAAACGCTTATAATGCTGCACCAGCGGGTTGATCAGGTTTCAAATATGGTCCAGTCGCAGCTGAATGCAGTAGCAACTCAGGTAAATGAACGGCTTAAAGAAACAGCCCAGGTGGTATCGACTGCCCATAAGACAATAGGAGACAGGTTGGACTCGGCGACAAATGTTATCGGCAATGTTCACAAAAGTCTCGGAAGGCTTGAAGAGGGAGTGAAGGAAGTTTTGAACGTTGGAAAGGATATATCAAGCCTTCAGGATTTACTGCGTGCTCCAAAATTTAGAGGTGGCATAGGAGAATTCTTACTCGATAATCTCTTGGCCCAGATTTTGCCGATAGAACATTTTGCGTCTCAGCATGCCTTTAAGTCGGGAGAAAAAGTGGATGCGGTAATAAAAGTAGGCCAATACCTCGTAAGCGTTGATTCAAAATTCCCGCTTGAAAACTTTAAAAGAATCTTAGAGGCAAAGTCTGAGGAAGAAAAAAAACCCTTACGGAGAAAGTTTATTCAAGACGTAAAAAAACATATTGATAGCATAGCCCAGAAATATATCCTTCCCGATGAGGGGACGTTTGAGTTTGCCCTTATGTATATCCCTGCCGAAAACGTATACTATGAAACCATAGTGAAGGATGAAACGTCTTCGGAAGACTCGGGCCTCTACTCCTATGCGCTTTCTAAGAAAGTTATTCCGGTTTCTCCGAATAGTTTTTATGCATATCTACAGGTGATACTCCTCGGATTAAAGGGTTTAAAAATAGAAAAATCGGCAAAACAGATTATAAGCGGTTTAGCAAGTTTACACACCGAACTCGGCAAGTTTAAAGAAGATTTTGAACTGGTCGGAAAACACCTTTCAAACACAAAATCTAAATATGACGAGGCAGAAAAAAGATTAGATAAATTTTCCGAGAAGCTTTTACATACGAGCAGTACTCAAAATATAGAATATAAGGAGCAATGAATACTCAGAAGATAGAAAAGAAAAGAGTGCATATATTCTATTCAGGCAAAGTCCAGGGAGTAGGGTTTCGCTTTAGTGCAGAATCGATAGCGCAGGAATTAAGCATTGACGGTTATGTAAAAAATCTAAGGGATGGACGGGTTGAGGTGGTGGCAGAGGCGAATGAAGCGGTGCTGTTACGTTTTATTACTATGATAAATGAACATATGCGATATTACATTTCATTTAAGGATATAGAGTATTCAAAGGCAACCGATGAGTTCAAGGGTTTTGAAATGCGATTATAACTTTTTTGTTTTTTTGTGCTATGCGCTATGGGATTTTAAGCGATATACATGCTAATCTTGAAGCCTACGAAGCTGTAATAGGTGCTCTAAAAAAGGAAAAGATAAATAAGATTGTTATTGTAGGTGATCTCGTAGGTTACGGTGCAGACCCGAAGGCATGTATAAAGCGGACAAGATTTGTAACGGATATGGTTGTATGCGGTAACCATGACCGAGCAGCAGCTAGTCTTTTAGATCCTGAGTGGTTTAACCGTGATGCTAAAGAAGCAGTACTATGGACCGCTGGTCTGTTAGACAAAGCAGAGCAAGAATTTTTAAAAAAAATTAGCTTAATATGTGAAGATGTAAATATCATCGCAGTTCATGGCAGTCTTACAGACCCTCAGTCTTTTAATTATATATTTGATGCTTATCAAGCCGGTAAGACATTTTTAAAAATGGATAACAGACCATGTTTTGTAGGTCATTCCCACTATCCATTATTTTTTATAAAAGATAAGCACGGAAACATTCATACCTTGACAGACAAGAGAGAGATTTTTTTGGAACAAGACAATCAGTATATTATTAATACGGGAAGCGTTGGCCAGCCAAGAGATGGCGATAACAGGGCTTCTTATGTAATTTATGACGTTGAGCACCGCCACATTGTTTTAAAGAGAACCGGATACGACATAGCAAAAGCCCAAAAAAAAATCTTAACCGCGCAATTGCCGGAACATTTGGCATATAGATTGTCGGAAGGCAGATAAATGTCCAAGGATAATATCAAGGGCAGGATGGAAAGGCTAAAAGAGATTATAAGGCATCATGACTATAAATATTATGTGGAGCATAATCCCGAAATTTCCGATTTTGACTATGATGTATTATTAAAAGAACTAAGTATGCTGGAAAAAACTCACCCTGAACTTATAACATCCGATTCGCCTACCCAAAGAGTCGGCGGTGAGCCCTTAAAGGTTTTTCCTGTTATAACGCACAAGATTCCTATGTTGAGTATGGATAATACGTATGCTCCGGACGAACTTGTCGAATTTGACAAGAGGGTAAGAAAAAGTTTATCCGGCGAAGAAATAGAATATGTAGTTGAACTAAAAATAGACGGCGTTTCAGTATCTTTGACATATGAAAATGGCTTGCTTATAAAGGGTGCTACGCGAGGTGACGGAGTTAAGGGCGATGAAGTAACAAATAATTTAAGGACGATAAGAAGTATCCCCCTTAGGATAACTCCCTCTAAAAAATACAAGCTTCCCTCCTCTGTCGAAGTGCGGGGAGAGGTGTATATGGATAGACGGTCTTTTGAGCTTTTAAATGAAGAAAAGGAACAAAGGGCAGAAGAGCTTTTTGCCAATCCGAGGAATGCGGCAGCAGGTTCTCTAAAATTACTCGACGCCAAACTTACGGCTAAGCGCCATTTGAATATTTTTGTTCACGGAGTGGGATTTTTAGAGGGAGCTGCTATCAACTCGCAGTATGAACTTTTGGAATTTTATAGGGAGGTTGGTTTTCGAGTAAGCCCCTATGTAAAAAAGTTTGATACATTAGACGAGGTAATACATTATTGTAACAGCTGGGAAAATAAGAGAGATAGTCTGGGCTTTGATATAGACGGCATGGTAATAAAAGTAAACTCATTTATGCAGCAAAAAATCCTGGGACATACTACAAAAAGCCCTCGCTGGATGATAGCGTATAAGTTTCAGGCAAAACGTGCCCAGACCAGATTGGAGGATATTATTATCCAGGTGGGCAGGATCGGTACGCTCACCCCCGTTGCCCTATTAAAACCGATAATATTATCAGGCTCAACTGTTTCAAGGGCAACACTCCACAATATTGATGAGATAAAAAGAAAGGATATCCGTATTGGAGATACCGTGCTTATAGAGAAGGCTGGAGAGATAATACCGCAGGTGGTAGAAGTCGTAAAGAAAAAACGCACCGGCAAAGAAAAGCGATTCAGTATGCCGCAACATTGCCCGGTATGCGCGTCAGTAGTAACAAAAAAATCAGGTGAAGTTGCCTATAGATGCGACAATATCGTTTGCCCCGCTCAGCTCAAGATGAGGATAAAACATTTTGCCTCAAGAGAAGCTATGGATATAGAAGGTTTGGGAGAAGCAATAATAGAACAAATAGTCGATAAAGGGCTTATCGGAGACTGCGGAGATATTTATTCTTTGCGGTTTGGGCAACTTAAAAATTTAGAAAGAATGGGCGATAAGTCCGCCCAGAATCTTATTGATGCAATAAGCAAAAGCACGGATAACGAACTTACTCGGTTAATATATGCGCTGGGCATACGGCATGTAGGTATTCATGCCGCGCACGTCTTGGCAGAGTATTATAAATCGCTTGAGCTGCTAGCGAATGCTAAGACAGAAGAATTGACGGGCATTCACGAGATAGGCCCCGTTATGGCGGAAAGCGTGTATACTTTTTTTAAAAATTCACATACAAAAAAGGTATTAGAAAAATTAAAGAAGGCAGGACTTCGTTTTAAGGAAGAAAAAAATAAGATAGGAGGAAAGCTTTCGGAAAAATATTTTGTATTTACCGGTGAACTTGATTCCCTTACAAGGGATGAGGCAGGTACGTTAGTAAGGCGATTGGGTGGTGAAGTTGCTGAGACGGTGAGCAGAAAGATTAATTTTCTTGTTAAAGGAAAACAGCCGGGATCAAAGCTTGACAAGGCACAAAAATTAGGCATAGAGGTTATTGATGAAGCAACATTCAAGCAGTTGGTATTATTAAAGGTAGGGGGGCTGTGATGGTAAAAAAGATAGTATATATTTTTATAAGTTTCGTGTTGTGTCTTGCATGTGCCGGGTGCGGCACAATCAAACAAAAATTTGCCCTAGCGAAATCGGAACAGGAAAGTCCTGTGCCCGTGCCGAGGATGCATTCTAACGGGTGGTGGTATAAAACACATTATACATATTGGCGATATTGGGAAGAAGAGTTGATCGGTAGCCTTACGTCCAATAATTCACAAAAACATATACGTTGCGTGACTGAAGCGCTCTATAATCTTAAAAAAATGGGAGAAAGGTTAACGGATGAAAAACAGAAAGAACTTGAACCCTTTATAGTCCAATTAGAGAATATCTCAAGCGACATAATTAAAAAGGATATTACTCCCGGCTATTCTGTTTTGTTAAAAAGTAATATGGAAAAGCACAAACGAGTTACCGATAAGCAATTTAAATATAGCAAGGTATGGAGGTCTATAAAACCCGACAGCGAGAAACTTCCGGAGCAGGATTACGAGTAAGTAAGGTGCCTAAAAAAGCAACGTAATAAGAGGCAGAATATGATAGTTGAGAGGGTCATAGTAGGCCCAATGCAGACAAATTGCTATGTACTCGCAGAATCTAAAAATTCGGAATGCCTTATTATAGATCCCGGTGCCGATTATAAAGATATACAAGCCATTTTAGACAGATTAAGACTTACCCCGAAGTTTATTATAAATACGCACGGTCACATAGACCATATCGGGGCAGATGGCGATTTTAAAGTCCCCGTATATATTCATAGATTAGATAGCGAATTTTTGCATGATCCTGCCAAAAACCTCTCTTTCTGTTACAAAGACTCTAAGGCATTACTAAAACCATCGCGGCTCCTTGAGGACGGTGATGTGCTCGAACTAAAAAAGAGTATAAGGATTAAGGTGATTCATACGCCCGGTCATACTCCGGGGAGCATTTCTCTTAAAGTCGATACAGCCATCTTTACCGGAGATACGTTATTTTTTGAAGGAGTAGGAAGGACTGACCTTCCTGCGGGAAATGAAAAAGCGCTTTTTGTATCTATTAAAGAGAAGTTATTATTATTTGCGGATACTACGGTGATTTATCCCGGCCATGGTCATGAGTCTACCATAGGCCATGAAAAGAAGCATAATCCATTTCTATGAAAGCATACCTTGAAGAATTTTTAAATTTTCTTTCTGTAGAAAAAGGTCTTTCGCATAATACCCTTATCTCTTATAGAAATGACCTTAATAAATATGTGACACATCTTCAGAGCAGAAACATCGATTTGATGGAAAAGGTGACTCGTCAGGAGATAACTAATTTTTTATTATATCTTAAAGATAAAGGATTGCTTCCCGTTTCAATTTCCCGAACACTTGTTGCGATAAAGGGATTTCATAGGTTTTTACTGCGTGAGAATTTTTTAAGAGAAGATGTAACAAGCGTGCTTGAAGCACCAAAGCTTTGGAAAAAATTACCCGATACGCTCAGCATAGATGAGGTTGCGAAACTTTTAAAAACACCGAATGTAAGAAAGCCTCAGGGTGTACGGGACCGTGCATGGCTTGAACTCTTATATGCAACGGGAATGCGGGTTAGCGAACTTGTGAGTTTAAAGGTATCGGATTTAAATTTTGACGTAGGTTTTATAAAATGTGTAGGTAAAGGGCAAAAAGAGAGAATTGTCCCTGTCGGGAAATTTGCCTTGGATGCCACGAAAAAATATTTGGATAAAACGCGACCTGTTTTTTTGAAAAACAGACAGAATGAAAAATTATTTGTTACGCGATATGGCAAGAATATTTCGCGACAAACCATCTGGAAGCTGCTAAAAAAATATGCAGCCCAAGCACGTATACAGAAACAGTTAAGCCCTCATACGCTTAGGCATTCGTTTGCAAGCCATCTTCTTGAGCGCGGAGCGGATTTAAGGATAATACAAGAGTTGCTCGGGCATTCTAGCATCTCTACCACGCAGATTTATACGCATATAGATAAAGGGAGGCTCAAGATGATTCATCAGAAATATCACCCAAGGCCATAAAAATTCAAAAATTGGAATTCATAAGGAAGAAAAATAAATTATCGTTAGTTTTTAAGGATTATTTATTTCTTTCAGAAATAATGTTGATTTTTAGAATTTGATATTTGAATTTAACCAAAGGGGGTGGAAGATGGAGGAAAAACAGATAGGGATCATAGCGCATTATTATGACCATCTAGGGGTGGGAATTGTCGAATTGACGGAGGCCTTAAAAGTAGGTGATGCTATCCATATAAAAGGTCATAGTTCTGATTTTATGGAAATGGTAGCATCTATGCAGGTAGAGCACGCCAGCGTACAGGAGGCAAAGAAGGGGGATATTATTGGTTTAAAGTTGTCGCAAAAAGTTCATGTGCATGATAAAGTTTATAAGGCGTAAGCCATGTAGCTTATTGTATAATAAAAAGGTATACACGCCCGGGTCCGCATTTTTAATTTTTATAAATGAGTGATACGGCATAATTGTACAGACTAGTATAATGGGGTAAAAATGTATTTTTATAATCTAATAAGCCTTATAGGAATATTTGTTTTTATGTTAATTGCCTGGATGTGTTCTGTAAATAAGAAGGTGATTAATTGGCATGTAGTAGTGTGGGGTGTGTTATTACAGCTTGTGTTTGCATATCTGATATTCAAGTTTCCTTTGGGTGTTGAATTATTTATATATATAAATAATATAGTAATTAAAGTATTCAATTTTGCGAAGGAGGGCATATATTTTCTATTTGGACCCCTTGCCATATCTCCCGGAATGAAAGGACCCGATGGAGAAAAATCCATAGGATTTATCATGGCAATCCAGGCGCTTCCTACAATTGTATTTTTTTCATCCCTTATTGCACTTTTGTATCATATAGGTTTTATGCAAGTTATGGTGAGGAGTTTTTCGAGGTTGTTCACCCGACTCATGAGAATAAGCGGAGCAGAGTCGTTATGTACGGCAAGCAATATATTTATGGGGATTGAATCAATGCTTACTATCAGGCCTTATATTGAAGAAATGACGGAATCAGAACTCTGCACAATATTAACTGCCGGCATGGCACCGTCGCATCCACGGTTTTGGGTATTTATGTAACGTTTCTGCAGGATTTATTCCCTACGATCGCAGGACATTTGATTTCGGCATCAATTTTAAGTGCACCGGCGGCTATTGTTATGTCAAAACTTCTTTTTCCGGAAACCCATAAACCAAAAACCTTGGGGGAGCATATACGGGGAGACTATCTTCCTTCGGCAAACTGGATAGAGGCTATTATTAAAGGTGCTAACGAAGGAGTACAGCTCTGTGTCGGGATATGCGCGCTGCTACTTGCCTTTTTGGGACTTTTAGCGATACTTAACGGTCTTTTGTATGCAGTAGGGAATGTAATACATAAAAGTATGCATGTGAATATTTCTTTCTCGCTTCAGAGTGTTTTGTCCTATGCATTTCAGCCGCTTGTATTTTTTTGTGGCGTTGCACCAAAAGATATTCCTTTAGGTGCAAATTTATTAGGAGAAAGGATGGTCGTTACGGAGGTAGTTGCCTATAAACATCTGGCAGAATATATACGCGACGGAGTTATCTATGATAGCCGTTCTGTTTTGATTACGACATACATATTATGCGGATTCGCTCACATTGCATCTCTTGCCGTATTCCTGGGTGGTGTAACCGGCCCTTGCGCCCAAGAGGGCAAAGGGACTTGCTCTTTTGGGATTCAGGGCGTTGTTTGCAGCAACGCTCGCCTGTCTTATGACAGGCGCGGTAGCAGGACTATTTTTTGTATCTGGACAATCCAATATTTTAATTGGAAAGTAACCTCCAAAAAAACCTAAACTTCTGCATGGCCCCTATGATTATTAACAAGGTATTCTCTAAGTCAATTCTGAATAAATCCGGTATTACCGACTATGCAGTGAATTGCTATGTAGGTTGCCAGCATAATTGTGTATATTGTTATGCGCGATTTATGAAAAAATTTACTCATCATAAAGAGAAATGGGGTACCTTTGTGGATGTAAAGATAAATGCCGCAGAAGTATTGGAAAACCAGCTTCAGAAAATTAATTGTAGCAAAGAAGTAATGATGTCTTCTGTCTGTGATGGATGGCAACAACAGGAAGAACATTTTAAGCTCTCAAGAAAGTGTCTTGAACTCTTACTGAAAGCATCAAAATCTACCGTATCAATTTTGACAAAAAATGCTTTAATAAAGCGAGATTTTGATATTGTAGAAAATTTCAGAGATAGGGTGAACATAGGATGTACAATAACTACTGTTGATGAGGCACTCAGGACGCTTATAGAACCTTGCTCTTCAACAACCGATGAACGGTTTGGGATATTACGTGAGGCAGCGCAGAGGCGACTAAAAACATATGTATTTATAGGGCCGCTGATACCGGGTTTCTCTGATATAAAAGAAAATCTGCATAGTATTTTCAAAACTCTTTCTTCGCTAAACGTCTCAAAAATTTATGTAGATAAACTAAATTATTTTAATCCCTTCCGCAGAAATCCCCGGTCTTTAGACCGGGGATGAGGGGTTGCGGAAGTTTATTTCTGCTTCAGGGAGGGAGCCTCGATCTTTAGGCCGAGGGGGCTCCACTTCATTCTATGAAGATATCAAAAACTCTTTAGGAATGAAATATCCGGATGTTTTTAGAATGCACTGTGCACCATTAAAAAATCCAACACACATGGGTATATATACCAAAGAACTCAGTGACACCATAAAAGAAATTATAAAAATTTTTAATCTCGAATATAAAACAGTTATATTATTTTGTTGATTATCTATATGTTGTATTATATTATACTATTCGTAACAGAGAGGAGGTGCATACTATGGGATGCGCAAGAAAGGTAAAGCAGATAGTGGTTATTACCCCTAATAAGGTAGGTATGCTTGCAGAGATAAGTTCCATAATAGCAGTTAACGGTATAAATATTATTGCCTTGTGTGCATATGGCCTGATCGATAAAGCCAATTTTATGATAATCACCGAGGATAACCAGAGAGCCATTGCGGCACTAAAGGCTAAAAATTATGAAGTAGTAAAAGAGGAAGATGTTGGCGTGCTTAGTATTCCCAATAAGCCCGGAGAAACAAAACGCATTGCCGAAAAATTAGCTACCTCGAATATTAACCTTGAGTATTGTTACAATACGACAGGGGACAGTAAGGACTCGCTTTTTGTATTTGCGACAAACCACCTTGATATGGCACTCGAAATTTTAAATAAGTAATAGATTAACTGAATCCGAGATCTCTCTTAAACTTTTCAAATAGCCTTCGCATATCCTCATCGGCAGATTTTGAAAACATGAAAGCTATATAGATCAAAATAGAAAACTGCCAACTTTCTTCATTTCCTATAATAAGGCCAGAGGTTATATCTTCCCCTCTTTTTAAAATTTCTCCATAGAATTTTATTGCTTCTTTAAGCGAGCCTTCGTATACATCAAGATTAAAAGTGAGATTTTGATATTTAAGAGAGGGAAACCGTACCCCCCTCACGAGAAAAAATGACCTTACGATGTCCTCATCTAAATGAAGGTCCTCTTTAAAATCGAAACCTTCAAATATGGGAAAGTCTTTAGGAAGCATAATCAGGGGTTTGTCAACCGATATGCTGCCTTTTCTTACGACGGTATCTCCTTGGTTTATGGTGGATTCTGCTAAGAAGATATAAGGGAGTTCGGTGGTGTTAAAGGTATGCAGTCTCATAAACCTTGACCGCAATATCTCGGTACTTTTTAGAGCTTCTTGCCATTTTTCTTCAATATTCATGCGGCATATTATAGATAGTCAGAAGGCATTTGTCAAATACTATAGAAGGTAAAACTAAATTTATTATTAAAAATTTATTTGACATCCACACAAATGTGTGGTATATATGAAATATGATGAAAAATGTTCTTACTAAAAAACAGGAGAAGGTGTTTAGATTTATTTATGAAAGGATAAAAAACCAGGGCTCATCTCCTACTATAAGAGAAATAGCAGGCCGTTTTGGATTTAAGTCTACGGGTACCGTACGAGATTATATCCGTAGTCTGCAGGGGAAAGGGTTCCTGCGCCACACCCCTAACATAGCCCGGGGCCTTGAAATAATCAACGCCAACCTATTTGCAATCCCGATATTGGGAAGGGTCAGAGCAGGAGCGCCTCATCCTGCGCATGAGGATGTAGAGGGCTATATGGATTTCAAGGAATTTTCTGTATCCGATGATATATTTGCACTGCGCGTTAAAGGGGACAGTATGAAGGATGCGGGCATATTGGAAGGAGACCTTGTGTTAGTAAAGAAAAATCCCATAGCACATGACAGAGATATAGTGGTAGCGGTTATAGACAATGAGGTAACCATCAAGTATTTTTATAAAGAAAAAGAGAGAATAAAGCTTGAGCCCGCCAATAAGGATTATAAAACTATTTATGCAAATAAGGATTGTGCCATAATTGGAAAAGTAATATCTTCTGTGAGGAAATATGTTTAACAAAAACTCCAGGTGGGATAGAAAATTACCCGCCAGTAGCGGTAGGCTTAATGAACCTATAAGCGTGGGTGTTGTATTTGATAAGGGCCCAAAACCAGTCTGGTTTAAATGGAAGGGGACTCTTCATAAGATAGAGCATCTTACGTATCGCTGGAAAGATAGGGTCGGAGATAGCATGAGGCATTATTTTTCTGTTGATATAGGAGGCACCATTTATCAGATATATTTTTCTGACAGGGAATTAACATGGTATATGGAGGAAGTATGGGTAGAATAATGTTATATGTACTCACGAGTTTCTTTTTTATTGCAAGTGTCCTGTTTTTGTGAAATAGGCGTTATTTATCCCGCACCCAGTCCCGCTTTACGGGACGGGCGGGATTCCGCTCCATGAGCCTGTACCATATGGCACGAGACCGAAAAGCAAGAAACCACGGCTGTTAAGCCGTGGAGCTTCATAGAATTATCCGTCGGAATCTTATCCCTACGCTATGAACAATTTCATATTACATTTAGATATGGATGCTTTTTTTGCTTCCATAGAACAGGCGGTTAATCCTCGATTTAAAGGTAAACCGGTAATTGTAGGGGGAAGGCCTGATAGGCAGAGGACCGTGGTATGTTCGGCATCTTACGAAGCAAAAAAATTCGGTATCGAATCCGGTATGTCCTCATGGATGGCGTATAAACTTTGTCCGAAGGCAATATTTATCCCTGCCGATACCGCAAAATATTTACATACCTCACATTGCATATCGGAGTTATTAAAGTCTTATAGTGAAAAGCTGGAACAATCTTCTATTGATGAGTTCTATCTTGACGTAAGCGGTAGTGATGTAATTTTTATAAAAGAAATATCCCATCGCATAAAAGAAACAATAAAACAGTCTTTCGATATTACTGCCTCCATCGGTATTGCGCCAAACAAGATGCTTGCAAAACTCGCATCAAAATTATCAAAACCCGACGGTCTTTTAATAATAAAAAAAGAAAATGCGCCGCTTATTTTACATAATCTGCCCGTAGAGAAGATTGCGGGTATCGGTCTTAAGACTAAGCAACGGTTAAACGGACTCGGCATATATACCTGTGGCCAACTCATGGGGTTACCCAACGATTTACTGGTAAGATATTTCGGCATACTAGGGAACTGGCTATACAATGTGTGCAGAGGGGAAGATGATTCGGTTGTTTCAAGCAGTGATGGTTTAACACAGAAATCCATAGGGCACAGTATAACGGTTTCGAAAGATGTATACTCTCAAGAAGTTATATCGGGGTATCTTTTGATGTTATCTGAAATGGTGGGAACGAGATTAAGAAAAGATAACCTTTCGGCGCAAGTTATACAACTTACCATACGCTATAAAGATTTAAGCACATTTTCCAGACAAAAAACTTTATCTGATTACATGTACTCCACCGAGTCTATTTATAAAAACGTTCTTTATTTATTTTCTTATATAAAACTAAAGGCTCCCGTGAGGCTTTTAGGGGTTGGCCTTTCTGGTTTAATAGTAAATCCTCAGCAGGGGTTACTTTTTGAATGTGATAAAAAAAATATTCTCCTTAACCGTGCCGTTGATTCAATAAATGAACGCTTCGGCGATTCTACCGTCACCTATGCAAAAATCCTCCTCCTAAATTAATAAAAAACAAGGCCTCTTGAAAAAACATTTATTACTATATATACTTATAATAGATATGAAGTTTGATAAAAAAACTTTTTACAGTAAGAGATACTATTATGAAAATCTCTCGGTCACCCCACTATTTACCTATTCTAAAGTTAATTTTAGTTCTCGCCATGCAGTTGGTCGTAGTTTTATATTACTCTCTCTTTGACAAAGACCCCTCTTTTGCCAAAAGTAAGACTTTTCCCGAATCAACCCTGCCCGTTAAAAATGACTTTTCTCTGTGTATTCATACAAAGAGGATTCCTTACTTTTTATCCCCCCCGCTTAAACTGAATAAATTAAAAACAAAATCTCTAAAGCAAAAACCTTCCGAAGAGGCGGCTCTAAAGAACGCGAGATTACAATTTGAATCCCAAAAGCCAATCGTAAAAACATTTGATGATACGAACGTAGAAATAGCGCTGGTGGTTGAAGGAGGAGCGTTTGATCTACAGGGAGAAAGCAGATTCTTTTTTGACCGAGTTCGCAACAAGATAATATTAGACGGGACGGAGATACCCTTTGCAAAAATTTCCCAAGTTAGCGCTATGCGCATAGATGTTGATTCCCTTGTCGCTCAATATAAAGCAGAACATCCAGATTATGAAATTTTGGCGGTTTTACCGAACGGCAATTTAGGTTTTAATGAGTGGTTTATTGCTATTAATAACAGTATAGTTTATCACATCTCTAATGAACCTCTCCTTGGAAGAAATTATGATATGCTGGTTACACAGGATGATGGCAGGGTTTTGGCGATGACTGTTAAATTTTTTAATTCCAAAGGCGAACAAGGAATTTTTGACGAACAAGATCTTGATATTTCAAATAAGATCAAATGCGGCGTGTATGGACAACGTATAGTAAAAAATGGAAAGCTTAATATCGAAGCCCTATATGAACAGTTCGATGATCTAAGGCATTTATTCCGTTTCCCCATGTTTCAGCGCGGCACTGACCAGTTTCATCTTGGTTTTAGCGATGGGGTGGGCGAATTGTATAATGACAAAGAAAAAATAAGACAGGCTCTGCAGGATAAACCCGTAACACTTAGTCTGTCTCCCCTAAGAATAAAAGGTATTTCTGATGAAGAAAGGGAATTGGTTTTTACTAAATGGGGCTACAAAAATGTGACAGAGGAGAAAGATATTCCGTTGCTTAAGGGAGGCGAATATATTATTGATACAACAACAGATACTGTTACCGTAGTATTTTTACCGGGTATACACCCCCATACCTGTTTTGGCGTGACAAGAGACGGAAAGATTATAACATCTGCCGTCACGGGCATAACACACTTTAAAGGCGCCACTCTTTTAGATCTGGCCAATGCGCTCATACAACAAGGCGCGCAAGATATTTTTCTATGGGCTAACGGGAAAGATACATTCATGCAAATAGGGACTGAAACAATTATTGAGGCTGATGGTTGTAGAAGAAACGGTCTTGAAGTTTTATTAGTAGTTCATAAAAAACAAAGAATCGTTGAATCAGTTTCAAAAGAAAACGTTGTTGATGAATTAAAATTCACAAAGGGAAAATCATTAGGATTTGCTTCTAGGGGTCAAGTAGCTATGGGGGAGATTTGGGATGGTGGCATTGGGCGTTGGCTAGATGCAACCCATCCAGATTCAAACCTTTCTAAATTTTATGCAGGTATACAGGGGTTACCTATAAATGATGGGATTAAGGCCAAACTTTTAGACAGAGTTAAGGCACGCGTTGAAAGCGAAATCATTTCCAAAAAGGATATATTCAAGCCGTATATAAAAAGTTATGCTTGGCATGTGTTGTTTACTAAATTAAACGGAATCTATAAAGATTGCCTTGAGGAAGTAAGGAGAGAAAGCGAAGAAGATTATCAAAATATTATTGGGATAAATCCTTATCTTGACCCATTCTATCATGTAAAACAAGAAGAGAATGAAAGAGATGTCAAAGATATAGTACAGAATTTAAAGAAGGTTTTTGGCATCCCAGACGAAAGAGATAGGCTGTCGATGGCAATAGAGATTTCAGCCCTTGGAAATGCTATTGATCAGTTCCGTGGTCAATTAGATGAAGCTGCAAGGGCAAAATTATTCTATTTAATCGACCATAGAAGGCAAATTTTGGATAGGCTGATGGATCCGGCAACCAAGCGAATCGCAATATGCACGGATAATTCTGGCGAGGTATTTAGTGATTTTATCCTGATTCATGCTTTATTGTGTATGGGTAAAGAAGTAACTATATATGCGAAAGACAGACCTTATATGGTAAAAGACGTGCTAAGTGACGAGGTTAATGACCTTATTGAGAGATATGATGCACAACTTGTACAACTAGAAATCATGAAGCAGTATAGAGGTTTGGGCACATATCTTTCATCAGGCCAACTTATAATTACGACCGATACATTCACGACCTCGGGTCTTGAATTTTCCTCCGAAGAGGGTTTGAGATTTGGGGATGCTCTTAAAAGAGCGGGAAACCAAGTCGTTATTTTAAAAGGTGAAGCGTGGGTAGAACAGCTTATGGATGTAAGAGGGTTGCGTTGGAGCGATACCTTTGAAAATCCATGGCCGTTGGATGTTATATCTTTACATATGGGTAAAAATGCAAGCTTAATTTTTGATGCCCCAAGAATGCCCGATATGAATAAATATAACATTATAATTAGATATGCTCCTAGTTTGCGAAGTGGAACCTCCTTCGGACCAGGGACCCCAGCCGCAAATCAACCTACGGATACTAATGACGTTGACCGATTTTTGACTTCAGTAACTTCTACAACAGAAGAGATTATAAGAGCAAGATTTAAAGATAGAAATAGTATTTGTGCAGTTGATTTAGATACGGGGACAGGTGAATTTGTCGGAAGCTTCGGGATGCTTTTAAGAAAATTGTTTGATAATGTATCTATTGTTGGATTAGAGACTCTAAAATTCCTTACCGACCAGGCGCGAAGTAATGGAAATAATGTAATATGGGCTGCTCCCGAAGCCGGTGATTATGAAAAGATTGGAATAGTAGATTCTTCTTATGACATCGTTACTATTAACAATATCACAAAAACATGGGTATTAATTCCTCAAGCAGTAAGGATTTTAAAACCAGATGGCATTCTTTTTATTACCATTGAAGACGGAGATGTTGTTGATGGTTTGGATAAAAGTATCATGAGTGATCTGGAAAAAAAAGGTTTCGAGGTTAAGAGGTTTGAATCTTTACCTTCCGACTATCCGTGTTCTCCTAAATTTACCGAAGGAGTGTTTTTAATTTGTTCAAGAAAAGATTTTCCTGTTATAGTACCTGAGCCACAAGCAAAAACCGCCACACAGCCAACCGCTCAGCCACCAGATACTGTAGGTGTGATGTCAGAATCCGTACAGACGGATAGAAAGTTTGAGATTTATGTCCCTCTTTCTGTATTAAAGAAAGTAGATGATGAAGTATTGATTGGAAGTACAATGGAAATATTTCAAGCAGAGGCAGATGGTGTTCATTTTGATGTGCGAGATAAGAATTATTTTGAGAATACCGGAAGATCTAACGCCAATATCGATTATCCTGATAACACTGAACAGTTTACACCAGCACTTATAAGCAAGATGAAAGAAAGAGGCGCTGAAATACCGTTTGATGTTCATTTGTTATATTTGAAACCTTCTAATGAATATTTAAAAGCATTTGCTGAAACTGGTGTAGTTAGTAGCATTGATATTCAATTTGATTCTTTTGGTAGTGATACACAAGGTCTTTTAGGGGCAATCCAATATGTAAAAACTCTTAAATATACAGAGTCAGTCAACGTAAAAGCTGGATTAGTAATTGAATCGGACGAACAGGTGAAAGATATTCCAGATGAAATTTTAAAAGAAGTAGATATCGTAGTAGTTACTGCTGTTGCAACAGCTGAGGTAGGTGGTAAAACAGATGTCAGCGTTTTCGATAAGGTGGATTTACTTAGAAAAAGAGGATATGCAAAAGAGATTATGATTCAAGGTGGGATAGATGATACTACAATTGGACCTTCGGTTAAAAAAGGAGCTAATATTTTTGTATCTGGAAGTTATGTGTTGAACAATAAAGCAGGATTGACGCCCAAAGAAACTATTCGGATATTAAGAGAGGCGATTAAAAAAGCGGTATAGGAGATTGAAGTAGTTAGGGAAAGTAGGCGTTCTCAGGCAGATAGTTTAGTAAATGAAGGCGAAGCTGAACGACGACTTGGTAGATTTGATAGAACAAGAGAAATTTGGGGGATTGCTAGAAGTATCTACCGAGAAATCGGCGATGCTAAAAATACAAGTGTTGCAGAAGAGATGTTAGATAGACTTACTAGAGAAATAACAGGTGGTGGTGAAATAGATATTAAACCAGCTGTGGGGCTAGAAGGATTATCGAAGCCCGGCACGGAATAGACTCTTATATTTAGTGAGTCCATGAATGAAAGTGATGTTAGTAATTTATCAAAAGAGAGCATTATGTAGTATGTAATAATTTTATTTCTATTTTGCCTGATTTATTTTATAATTGAACTGCATGAGAAAACCCATATATAAAGGCAAGTTTTTAAATATATATTCAGAAAATAAAATTCTCCCGAATAAACATACGATGAAACTTGAGTATGTGAAACATCCGGGAGCTGTATGCATGGTCCCGTTTTTAGATAACGATAAGATTATTTTTATAAAACAGCTTAGGCCGGTCATAAGGCGATATATCTGGGAACTTCCTGCCGGTACCTTAAATAAAAATGAGACATTAAAGACCTCCGCTCAGAGGGAATTAATTGAGGAAATAGGTTATAAGGCAAAGGTGCTTAAGGAGGTCGGCTGGTTTTTTACTACCCCGGGGTTTACTACCGAGAAGATACATGTATTCTTGGCAACGGGTCTTGTAAAAGTAAAAACAGCGCATGAGAAGGATGAGATTATCACATCCAAAGTTTTTAGTAGGGCAAAAGTGAAAGAACTTTTTAAGAAAAATTTAATCGTTGATGCTAAGACTATTTGCGCGTTGAAACTTTGCGGGATTATTTGAAATAGCTTTTAGGTCTATTGAAAGAACCTATCTTTAAAGACGGAAAGACCTTCCTGATAATTTTTAAAAAATCCACAATGCCGAGCGATTTCTCTTTCGGTTTAATGATAGCAAGGTATAGCCTCGGATCTATATTGAGATTTCTTAATTGGAGCATAGCCGGTTTTGTTTTTTGGATTAATTTTATCAAGGGCTCGATCTCTCTTTCCTGGTCTGTTATACCGGGAAAAACAAGCAGATTTAACATCACACAAACACAGCTGTCTTTTAAAACTTTGATTGAACTAACCACATTATCAAAATCATAGCCCTTTGGCCTGAAGTATAGCGCATACCGTTCTTTAATAGCGCTATTGATGCTTATCCTTGCCGTATCCAACCCGGCACGTATAAGGGGCTTTAAGTTTTTTGTCAAAGAACCATTTGTATTTATATTAAAGGTTGTATTTTTGTGCAGTGTTTTTAAAGATTGAAGTATCTTTTTTATAGTATCTACCTCTAAGAGGGGTTCACCCTCACAACCTTGACCAAAACTTACGATTGGCTCTTTGACTTTGCTTATATGGTATGAGGTGAGTTCTAAAACATCTTTTAAAAGAGGGGTCTTCGTTATTCGGTTCTGAGACGAAGGAAAATTGTTGTCGGTTTGGAGAGAAATACAACCTATGCAGGAAGCGTTACATTTACTTGAAAGCGGAACGGCAAGTTCGGAGAACCCCATAAAAAAATTTTTAGCCGTAAAACAGTGATATATAGTTGCACATGTAAAAAGTTGCCTATATAACGAGTTAACCTTAAATTTTTTATCAAGGATTTTTGCCCTTATAAGCAATTCTTTGTCGTCGTATTTTTGCGGGTTCCACTTTTCATAGCTGTCCAGCTTAATTGCACAGGCATAGACTATATTATTTTTAAAACCGCAGGCGGCATATGCCCAGAGAGGAAGCAGTTTTCCTGACCGCTTAAAAGCTAAAGAAGGTAAAAGTGTCCTTAAGTACCCTGCCGGTAAAAATACCGAAACCGTGTAATGATAAGTATCAAGAAGTTCCGCCTTTTTTGTTTTTTTGTTTATACCAAGGGCTGGTGAGTCAAGTATGAAGAAAAATTTGCTATACCGAGGGAGTTTTATAATTTCTTTTTGGTTTGGTAAAACGTAGTTAAAACCGGAAGCCCCCAGCATCAGATATCCAGGTTCGTCAAAGATTTTACCTTTAAAGTTTGCATATAGAAGGTTTAACATAGTGTTAAGATTATATCCGATTTAATCTACTATGGCAATATGCATATAAATTGACTTTACATGTCCTATATGCTAATTTAATATTCTATATTATTATGACACATGGACCTCATAATCACTCACAGTAATCTTGATTTTGACGGATTGTCTTCATTGGTTGCGGCAAAAAAACTATATCCGAAGGCCAGAATAGTTTTACCGTCTTCCATGGAAAAGTCCGTGAGAGAATTTATGTTATTTTATGGCGATGAACTTGGTTCCATAAGAGAATCGGAATGCGCATTAGAAGGTATTGATAAACTTATAATAGTTGAAACCCGTTTTAAAAGTAGACTGGGAAAATTTTCGGAACTTGCAGATAACCCCAAGATAGAAAAACACCTCTATGACCACCATCCAAGGACCCGCTACGATATACGCGGCAAGGAGGATGTAAGTAAAAATGTAGGTTCGACCACCTCCATCCTTGTCGAACTTATCCGGAAAAGAAATATTAATATTACCCCTTTTGAGGCTACTGTTATGTCCCTTGGTATTTATGAAGATACAGGATTTTTTAGTTTTCCCACGACTACAAAACTTGATTTAGAAATGACGGGATTTCTGCTTTCAAAAGGTGCTAATATTAATACCATCGTTCATTATTTAAAACATGCTATCGGAGAGGAAAATTTGAATATTCTCTCTGCCCTGATAAATTCTATTAGGCTCTATTGTATTAACGGAATAGATATCGGCATTATTTTGTTTACTTATCCAAAATATATCGAAGATTTAGGTGCGCTTGCAAATAAAATTATAGATATTCTTGATATAGAAGGATTGTTTATTATTGCAAAGACCGATTCCAAGGTTCAGTTTACCGCACGAAGCCGGAACCCGCGCCTTGATGTAAATAAAACAATGAAACATTTTGAAGGAGGCGGGCATATAACAGCGGCAAGTGCTTTTATAAAGGAGAAAAACCCTGAGAACTTAAAAGAAAAACTTCTTGAAATATTGCATAAGCAGCTTAAACCAAGACTTTTTGCCTCTGATATAATGAATTATCCCGTGAAGACGGTCAAGTTAAAAGAACCTCTGGATAAAGCTAAAAAAATAATGGAAACGTACGATATACAGTATCTTCCTGTAATGGAAAAGGATAAGGTAGTAGGTATGATTAGTAGGCGCGAGGTGGCTAAGGCGGAAAAAAGAGGTTTTTTGCATTCAAAAGTAAAGGGATATATGAAACCCAGACTTATCAGTATTAAGCCCGACGTACCTTTGCATGAGATAAGAACTATTATGCTTACCTCTAATCTAAGCAGTATCGCTGTTATCAAAGAAGATGAACTTGTGGGTATTGTAAGCCGTTCCGATTTGTTAAAAGATACGTTTAAGGACGCAAAACTTTCCTCTTCCGAGGTATTAAAAATTCCCGTCTCTTCCTTAAACATAAAGGATAAATTGCTGAAAAAAGTACCTAAGGTGATTATGAATAGACTTAAGTTAATAGGAATGCTTTCCCAGAAATCCAATTACCATAGCTTCCTGGTGGGCGGATTTGTAAGAGATTTTCTTTTGGGTGTTAAGAATTTTGACCTCGATATTGTCGTTGAGGCCGATGCAATAAGATTTGCCCGTCTATTTGCCGACACGGTTAACGGGGCACTTGTAACGTATGAAAAATTCGGGACAGCGACTGTTATTATGAAAGACAAGTCGAAAGTTGATTTTGCGACCGCACGAGAGGAATATTACGAATATCCCGCGGCGCTCCCTACGGTTGAATTTGGTACGATAAAACAGGATTTATTCAGGCGCGATTTTACCATAAACGCGATGGCGGTAAGGCTCAATAAAGAAAACTTCGGCGAACTCCTTGATTTTTTTGGCGGATTAAAGGATCTGAAAAACAGAAAAGTAAAAGTGCTCCATAAGATAAGTTTTATAGATGATCCTACGAGAATATTCAGGGCGGTTAGGTTTGAACAACGATATAACTTCAAGATCGAACCTTATACGGAGAATCTCATAAAGAATGCTATTGAGTTAAAAATGTTTGAGAGAATTTCAAAACAAAGGCTCAGAGAAGAACTGATACTTATCCTGTCTGAGGATAATCCCATCAAGGCTATACGGCGTATGGCCCAGTTAAATGAAATAAGGTTTATCCACCCGGCAATTAAGTTTAATAAAGAGATGCTTGGTTTGTTGCATTCTGCACACAAGGTAGTGGGGTGGTTTGAGTCCGGTTATGCCAAGAGAAAACTTGAGAGATGGCTTATTTATTTTATGGTTCTTATTAATGGATTGACCAAAAGACAACTCGATGAAGTAATCACCAAATTTGTTTTTAAAAAAGGGGATTCAAAAAGATTGGTTTCAACTAATGCCTGTTCGGAGGTGGGTTATAAAAGATTGTCTACTAAAACAGCTCTTAAACCGAGTGAAATATTTAAAATGCTTGAAGACCTGTCGTTTGAAACAATAGCCTATATTGTCACAGAGTCACATTGCAATAAAAAGGTACTGCAGAGGGTCGCAAGTTTTCTTAAGGCGTACAATGGTACAAAGCTCAGTATTACCGGAAAAGACCTCAAGGCGCTTGGATTAAAACCGGGTCCCGAATTTAAAACAATCCTTAAAAAAGTCCTTTACGCAAAGCTTGATAGAAATTTAAAGACTAAGACCGAAGAATTTGAATTTTTAACCAATATGCTATCGAGATCAAAATGTTTGTAGGTGTACTACGGCTTGAGCTTTACCTTACGGACGGGTTATCATTGAAAGATAAACGAATGAGGCTTAAAAGCCTCATAGAGCGCCTTAAAAATAAGTTTAATATCTCTATAAGCGAAGTCGATGAGCAGGATAAATGGCAAAAGGCGGTTCTTGGCGTTGCCTTTATAGGAAACGATAAAAACTTCGTACATAAAGTATTATGCAAGGTGGTCGATTCAGTCAGGGACAACAGAAATATGGATATTGTAAATTATTCAACGGAGATTTTATAGATGGGGACAAGGCCGGAGAGGGTCGCAGAACTTATAAAAGAAGCGCTAACTTTGATTTTAAGAGATAAGGTCAAAGATCCTCATATTGGTTTTGTAACGATCACAGAGGTGAAATTAACAGGTGACCTGAGGTTTGCAAGGGTCTATGTAAGTATTATGGGCGATGAAACCGCTAAGCAAAAAACCATCGCCAGCATCGAACGTGCAACAGGATTTATACGGCGTCAATTAGGAGAAAGGATAAGAATAAAATTTGTCCCCGAACTGCGGTTTATAATAGACGACTCTCTTGACCGGAGCCAGCACATAGACGATATATTAAAAAAAATTAAGGAGTCAGGGTAGATGTCCAAACAGCATATTGTCGAAGCGATCAAAAAATATAAGACTTTTCTTATATCCTCTCATATAAATCCCGAAGGCGATGCGATTGGAAGCCAATTAGCGCTCGCTTCTTTGTTAAAAAGGCTCCATAAGAAGGTATATATCCTTAATGATGATGCAAGCCGGCAATTTGGTTTTTTGTCAAAAAAAGGTATGATATTGCATGGTAGTAATAAGAAGCTGCGTTTTGATGCGGCGGTAGTATTAGATTGTCCGCTTCTTTCAAGGGTTGGTACCGTAGAAAGGTTTATACAGACAGCCAAGATCCTCCTTAACATAGATCACCATATAAGTAATGAGTACTTTGGCACTACCAACTGGGTGGATCCCCATGCCTCCTGCGTAGGAGAGCTTATATATGAATTGTTTGATGCATTAGGCGTTTCACTTACACGTAGAGAGGCGCTTAATATATATGTGGCAATATTGACAGACACCGGATCGTTTAGGTACTCAAATACTACTTCAAAGACACATTATATAGTAAGCGAACTATTGAAACATAATATAAAGCCGCATATCATTTTTGAAAAAGTTTATGGCAACACCACGCTTTCTTATATTACATTTTTAAACAAAATACTCTCTACCCTCAAAAAAGAGGGAAAGATTGCATATATAGCCCTCGACGAAGATTTAACAAAGCTCGGTGGTAACCTTACAGAGAGACTGGAGGACTTTATTAACTATCCGAGGGCGCTCAAGGGTGTCAAGGTGGCGATGTTATTTCGAAAAATCGGCAAGAACAGGGTAAAGGTTAGTTTCCGTTCAAAAGGCGATTTTGATGTGAATAGTCTTGCAAAAAAGTTTGGCGGCGGCGGGCATCCTGCAGCAAGTGGTTGTGTACTGGAAGGGACGATTGACGAAGCCAGAAAAAAAGTCCTTGTTATAACAAAAACACTCTTATCCCGCACCCAGTCTGCCTGCGGCAAACGGGCGGGATTTCGCCCCGCGCTCTTATCCCGCACCCAGTCTGCCTGCGGCAAACGGGCGGGATTTCGCCCCGCGGACGGAAAACCGAAAAGAAAGGTAGCGCGGGCATAAACCCGCGGAGCTCCATGAACGGCATGCTTTTGCTTGATAAGCCAAAGGGTTTTACCTCGCATGACGTGGTGGATTTTGTAAGACGGCATTTTAAGATAAAGAAAGTGGGTCATACCGGAACGCTTGACCCTAATGCCACAGGTCTTCTCATACTCTTGCTCGGTAATTTTACCAAATTATCAGGCAGGCTAACCAATATGAAAAAGGATTATAGTGCCACGCTTCTTTTAGGCTTGACAACGGATACGCAGGATATAGGAGGAAAGATTATTGCGGAAAAACCAGCCGATGAGATTAAAACCGATGAAATAAAAAAAGTGTTTTCATCGTTCAAGGGTAAATTACTTCAGATTCCTCCCATGGTCTCAGCTAAGAGAATACAGGGAAAACGATTTTACGAATTATCAAGGCAGGGCAAGGTTATCGAACGAAGACCTGTTGAGATTGAAATATTTGATATACGAATTCAAAACATTAGACTTCCGGAAGTTGATTTTTTTGTGTCGTGCTCAAAAGGTACCTATGTCCGAGCACTCTGCGAGGATATAGGAAATAGCTTGGGATGCGGCGGATGTTTAAAAGATTTACAGAGATTGGCCGTAGGAAATTTTATGCTTAAAGATGCCATTTCTTTTGAGATGTTAAAAAAGTTAACCGCCGAAACATTGCACACTCATTTATTACAGTATGCGCATATTTGAACGTTATACATATATTAAAAAGTTAAAGCAACCGGTGATTGCGACCGTGGGAATTTTTGACGGAGTGCATGTGGGGCATAGGCATGTCATAGCAGCCTGTGTCCGAAAGGCAAAGAAAAATCATGGCAGCTCCGTAGTAGTTACATTTTATCCGCATCCTTTAAAAATAATAAAACCTATTTCTAAACCCTTACTTCTTTCTTCCCTTGCGCAACGGTTAAACTTCTTAGAAGATCTGGGTGTTGATGCCTGCCTTGTAATACCATTTGACAGGACGTTTGCCAGGATGAGTGCGTTGTCTTTCGTAAGAGATATACTGGTAACATCCCTGAAGATTAAAGAATTATTTTTAGGGCAGGATTTCAAATTCGGGTTTAAGACAAAAGGCAGTATCTTCTTTCTTAAAAAACTATCGCAACAATTCGGATTTAGATTACATGCGGTAAGTGAACTTAAAATGAAAGCTAAGCCGATAAGTAGTACATATATCCGCTCCCGGATTCTTAAGGGAGATTTACAGGAAGCCTCGAAATTGCTGGGGCGGGATTATTCCATATTCGGAAAAGTGATAAAAGGATTTGCGAGGGGCGAACAGCTCGGTTTTTCTACCGCAAATATAGAAACATCGCAGGAAGTATTTCCTCCGTATGGTGTGTATGCGATAAGGGCTAGCATCGGAAAGCGTGTTTATTCGGGAATGGTAAATATAGGAACCAATCCCACGTTTTTAAAGACAGGTAAAAAGAAAAAACCATATATAGAAGCTCATTTATTTGGTTTTAATAAAGTTATTTATGGAAAATATATTGAAATCGCTCTTATAAAAAAAATACGGAAGGAAAAAAATTTTAAGAATCCATATGCTCTTATCAAACAGTTAAAAAAAGATAGGATTATAGCAAAAGCAATTATGTTTTAATTATTGTATTAAATCTCTTTACTTAAAAAAGAATAACTGTTATAATAAACACTCAACATAAAGTATATTACTAAAAGTAAAGTTTTAAGGAGGTGTCAAGGTGGCATTAAAAAAAGATAAGAAGACAACTGTGATAAATGAGTTCAAGGTACACGAGAAAGATACAGGCTCTGCAAGTGTCCAGGTAGCACTTCTCACCGAAAGAATAAATAGTCTTACCGAACATTTTAAGACATACAAGAAAGACCACAGCTCACGACGCGGTCTCCTTCAGCTTGTCGGACGTCGCAGAAGACTTTTAGATTATGTGAAAAAATATGATCTTAAAAAATACCAAGAACTCTTAGATAGACTTAATCTTCGCAAGTGACCCATATGCCTCATAACGTTGAAATAAACTTTGGTGTTAAAAATCTGGTAATAGAAACAGGAAAACTCGCAAAACAGGCCAACGGCGCTGTTATGATACAGCATGGCGGTACGGTTGTATTAGTAACAGCGGTGATGTCAAAAGAACCGAAAGAAGACATTTCTTTTTTTCCCCTTACCGCAGAATATCAAGAAAAGACATATGCGGCAGGCAAGATTCCTGGCGGATTTTTTAAAAGAGAAGGAAGACCCTCGGAAAAAGAAATCTTGACGGCCCGCCTCATTGATAGGCCCATAAGGCCTCTTTTCCCAAAAGGTTTTTTGAATGAAGTCCAAATCGTTGCAATAGTGCTCTCAAGTGACGGAGAAAACGACCCTGATATTTTAGCCTGCATAGGAGCCTCAAGCGCCCTGTCTATTTCCGACATCCCCTTTAAAGGTCCCGTTGGAACCGTCCGTATCGGGAGGATAGATAATGAATTTGTCATAAATCCCACATATGCCCAGCTTGATAAAAGTACGCTCGATCTTGTTGTGGCAGGCACCAAGGACAGTATTATTATGATTGAAGCGGGTGCTCAGGAAATATCGGAAGAACTCATAGTCGAGGCCATACAATTCGGCCACTTAAAAATTAAAGAAGTTATTCAAGCTCAGGAGAAATTAATCTCGTTATGCGGTAAAAAGAAAGCCGATGTGGTATATAAGGCGATAGATAAAGAGTTACTAAAAAAAGTAAGAGTGCTTGCCTTGGAAAAACTTTCCGAAGTAAACAGAATAGCCTCTAAGGAAGCCAGAGAAGAGCTTATGGATTCAATTGCCAAAGATATTGTTGAGAAGCTTACCGCCGAGAATCCGGAGTATCTTGAAACAGATATAACCTCAGCACTTATAGAGGTAGAAAAAGCCGAAGTGAGAAAACAGATTTTGGAAAAAGGTATCCGGGTGGATGGGAGAAATTGTACTACTATCCGGCCGATCACATGTGATGTGAGCCTACTCCCCAGAACTCATGGTTCGGGACTGTTTACGCGAGGACAAACGCAAAGCCTCTCGGTTGCTACCTTAGGTACGAGCGATGATGAACAAAGGGTGGATGCATTGGAAGGTGAAACACAGAAAAGTTTTATGTTGCATTATAATTTTCCTCCTTTTAGTGTCGGAGAAGTAAGGCCTATGCGAGGTCCCGGCAGAAGAGAAATAGGTCATGGCGCATTAGCAGCGAGAGGATTAAAACCTGTTATGCCTTCAAAAGAAGAATTCCCTTATACCGTACGGGTGGTATCTGATATTCTCGAATCTAACGGTTCTTCAAGTATGGCTACCGTATGCGCAGGGACCCTTTCTCTTATGGATGCGGGGGTGCCCATTAAAGCTGCGGTAAGCGGGGTTGCAATGGGGCTTGTAAAAGGAGATGATAAAATAGCGATTCTCACCGATATATCAGGACTTGAAGATCATTTCGGAGATATGGATTTTAAAATAATCGGTACAAAAAAGGGAGTTACAGCACTCCAACTGGATATAAAAATAGAAGGGGTAGACATAAGTTTAATCTCGAAGGCCCTCCTGGAATCCAGGCCCCAGAGATTATATATACTAGATAAAATACTGGAAACCATTTCCGCTCCCCGTAAGACTCTTTCTATATATGCACCCCGTATTTTAATACTTAAAATCAATCCTGACAAGATAAGGGAAGTGATAGGTCCGGGCGGAAAGACAATAAAGAAAATCATCGATGAAACGGGTGTTACCATTGATATTGAAGATACCGGCAGGGTATTGGTTGCATCGGCTGATAATGATGCGCTCAACAGGGCCGTCGATATTATTAAAGGTCTGACCGAAGATGTTGAGGTAGGGAAGGTGTATCTCGGAAAAATTAAGCGTATTACAAATTTTGGCGCATTTTGCGAGATACTGCCGGGCAAAGAAGGCCTTATCCACATATCAGAGCTTTCCAATAAGTTTGTTGAAAAAGTAGAAGACGAAGTTTCGCTCGGCGAAGAAGTATCGGTGAAGGTAATAGAAATAGATTCCCAGGGCCGAATAAATTTAAGCAGAAAACAGATTAAGGACGAATCTTCTCAGAGCGAAAGCACCTGAAATTTTTAATGTGCGTCGTGCTATTTTACTCACTATGTATGTCCTTATAATTATATAGGGCTCGGAGAAGACCGTTGACAATCGTAGAAGCGTTTATCTCTGGTTGTATTCAGGGTATCGCAGAATTTTTCCCCATATCAAGCTCAGGGCATCTTGTACTGTTACATCATCTGTTTGGAATTGATAAACCGCACGTTACCTTCGATGTATTACTGCATGTAGGGACATTGTGTTCTATATTTATTTTTTTTAGAACAGATATTATAAAGATGTTCACCACACAAAAGAAGTTAGCACTGACAATAATAATTGGTTCGATTCCGACGGCGATTATCGGTTTTATCTATAAGGATACTATCGAAGCCTTATTTGTAAAACCGCGAATCGTCGGCTTTATGTTTTTACTTACTGCCTTATTTTTACTGTTAGCTGCTGCAAGAGAAAAATTTTTTCCTTCCACCTCTGCACGGAATACTACAGGCAAAACCGGAAAAATCCCTTCCTTTCTCGCGGCATTAGTAATCGGGACAGTTCAAGGTATAGCCATTATCCCGGGCCTGTCAAGAAGCGGGGCCACTATATCAACCGGAATACTGGCGGGGGTTGAGAGGGAAATGGCCGTAACGTTTTCTTTTTTGCTTGCGATACCAGCCATACTCGGTGCTTCGCTTTTAAAATTTTCTGAACCCATAAGCGAAAATATTGAGCTTCTTCCGGCAGCGGTTGGTTTTTTAAGCGCGTTTATGCTCGGCCTCGCCTCATTAAAAATATTACGAAGGGCGGTTATTAAAAGTAAACTGTATATATTTGCCCTCTATTGTATCGGCGTAGGGCTATTTACGATTTTCAGGTTCTGATACTATGAAAGAAGAACATCTGCAACAGATTTATGCAATAATATTGTTTGTACTCTCAGTGCTCCTTTTCCTGAGCTTTATATCCTATACGCCTAATGATCTCTCCTTGTATATCTCTCACCCCAATAGACCTGCCAAAAACTTTATCGGGATCTTTGGGGCATATATTGCAGGCGGTGTATTTTTCCTCTTTGGGAAAGCAGCTTTTATTATACCGGTACTTTGCCTTATCTGGTCGCTAAGCAGATTTTTTCAGACTGAATTGCAAAAGTTATATATCAAACTTATCGGGACAGTTGTTTTTGTAAGTTTTACCTCGGGGTTTTTAAGCCTTTTGTTTTTTCAACATCCCATCCGGCGTTTCGATGCAGGAGGTTATATGGGGTTTTTTGTTTCGAATATTTTACTTAAGTATTTTGGCGGTACCGGCGCGTATATATTAACTGTTACCTTTATAGTGCTTTCTGTCCTGATATCCACAGAATTTATTATTCTGCCTTATGTAAACAGATTATTGAAGATTCTTCGGGAGATGATTATGCACCTGGTAGGAAGAGCCAAAAGAGAAGAAAAGACGAGAGAAAAAAGTATATTTACAACAGAAGAGAGACCTAGAATAGGAAAGAAAAAAGAAGAAAAGGAAGAAAAACCATTCAATGAGGAAGAAAGGCTTAAAATAAAACCGGCGGTTATTATTAAAAAGGAAATGTTTAAGAAAAAAGAACCGGTAGCAGCAAAAAAGGTTGTTTCAGTAAGGACCGATACGGGAGACTATAAGCTTCCGGCTTTGGATTTGCTTAATTCTCCGCCTCCTATGGAGGAGAGGAAAATACAAGAGGATCTTCAGAATAGTGCAAAAGTGTTAGAGGAGACATTGGGGGATTTTGGTATAGAAGCCAAAGTGGTAAATATAGAAAGGGGACCAGTCATTACTATGTATGAACTTGAGCCTGCCCCCGGGGTTAAGGTTCAACGGATTGCAAATCTGAACGATGATATAGCACTTACGATGAAGGCAATGAGCGTGAGAATCGTTGCCCCTATCCCCGGAAAATCACGAGTCGGCGTGGAGGTGCCAAATACCGTTACCACGCTGGTATATTTAAAGGAAGTCTTAAGCGGACAGGACTTTATGGCATCGCCCAGCAAATTACAGATGGCACTTGGCATGGATGTCCAGGGACAAACGGTTATAGCCGATTTAATAGAAATGCCGCACCTTTTAATAGCCGGCACCACAGGTTCCGGTAAGACCGTATGCGTCAACAGTATTATTACAAGCATATTATTCAATGCCACACCCGACGAGGTTAAATTTTTAATGATTGACCCCAAAATGGTGGAGCTTGCCATGTTTAACGGCCTGCCCCACTTGCTTTGCCCTGTGGTGACAGATGCCAAAAAGGTATCCGGAGCGCTTGCATGGCTGGTTAACGAGATGGAGGAAAGATATAAATTATTTGCAAAACTCGGTGTGCGCAATATAGCTATCTATAATGAAAAAGTAAAAACATCAAAAGATGAGGAAAATAAGGAAGAAGGGGAAATTACATGGTCGGTACTTCCTTATATAATTGTTATTATAGATGAGCTTGCCGATCTTATGCTTGTTGCGTCGCGTGATATCGAAGAAGCCATAACGAGGCTTGCCCAGCTCTCAAGGGCCGTGGGAATCCATATTATCCTGGCGACGCAACGGCCGTCAGTTGATGTCGTCACGGGAGTAATCAAGGCAAACTTTCCTGCGAGGATATCGTTTAAAGTTGCATCAAAAGTAGATTCACGAACGGTCCTTGATATGAATGGGGCAGATAAGCTTTTAGGAAGGGGAGATATGTTATTTTTAAAACCGGGACAGGCTAAGCCTGTAAGAGCCCAGGGTTGCCTTATCTCCGATAAGGAGTTGGAAAAAATAGTTAATTTTATTAAAGCACAGCGAGAGGCCGTATATGACGAAGAAATTTTAAAAGAACAGAGCAAGGCCTATTCTCTCAAAGACCAGCCTAAGGACGAACTTTTTGAAGAGGCGGCCAAGCTGGTAATAGAAACGGGCCAGGCCTCGATCTCTATTCTCCAACGGCGCCTAAGACTTGGTTATACGAGGGCGGCCAGGCTCATAGATCTTATGGAAGAAGAAGGTATTATTGGGCCTTTTAGGGGAAGCAAGCCGCGTGAAATTCTGGTTAGTAACATCGAAGAGATAGAACAAAGAGATAAAGAAGAATAAAATGGCTATAATAGGACAGACATTAAAAAAAGCAAGAGAAGAAAAAAACATAACGCTCGAAGAACTTCAGCGTGCCACAAAGATTCAAATGAAATTCCTGGTGAGCCTTGAAGAGGAAGCGTTTGAAAGGCTTCCCAACCCAACCTATGTGAAGGGTTTTATTAAACAATATGCCCAGTATGTGGGACTTGACCCGGAACCTTTGCTGAATGAATATAACGTGCTCAATCCTGAAGTTCCTCCTCAGGAATTGGAAATAAAAACCGAAGATGAAAAAATCGACTCTGAAATACCGAAAAAAACCCCCGTTATGCTCGTTACTATTATTGTAGCAGGAATTGTCGTGATTTCATTGGTAGCGTTCGGACTGTCAAAAATTTTTGTGAGCAAAAAAAGTTCTGAGCCTTCCATAAAAACAGAAATTCCTTTTGTGACAGTTAAAAAAGCGGAGAAGCCAATTCTTCTGGTGAAAAAAAATGAAATATTGCAGCTTACCGCAAAAGCCAGCCAGGATACCTGGATGCATATCAAATGTGACGGGAAGATCGTATATCAGAGTATCTTAAAGGCTGGTTCATCAATAAATTTGCAGGCAAAAGAAGAAATGGTGTTATGGGTTGGCAATGCCGCTAGCCTTGAGTTAAATTTAAATGGCCACAACCTTGGCTCGCCCGGCAGGGGCGTGATGAAAAATATCCTCATTACCCACGAGGGTATGAAACTTCCAAAATAAGTTATACCGTAGGCAGCCTTTCCCACATTTATCCCGCACCCAGTCCCGCTTTGCGGGACGGGCGGGATTCCGTTCCATGAGCCTGTGCCATATGGCACGAGACCAAAAAGCAAGAAACCACGGCTGTTAAGCCGTGGAGCTTCATCTTCTCTTCTATTTAAACTTTGCAAGTTTCTTAAAGTTAGTATATATTAGATAGGGAATTGTGTTAATTTTGAGTTACCGCACGATATGCTTAATAGAAAGACGGTAGATATGCTACATAAAGCAGAGCGAATCAGTTTCTTGAGCCTCGGATGTCCCAGGAACCTTGTGGACACAGAGGTAATGATGGGCATTCTTAAAAAAAAAGGTTACATAATAGAAGAGAACATGGAAAATTCTGATATCGCTATCATAAATACATGCGGCTTTATTAAAGATGCCACACAGGAATCAATAGATATTATTCTTAAGGTAATACGTCTAAAGAAAGAGGGCAATCTAAAAAATATTGTTGTTACGGGATGTCTTTCGCAGAGATATGAGGGCGAACTTAAAAAAGAACTACCTGAAGTAGATGCTTTTTTAGGAACATCCGATTTTGTGGGAATAGCAGATGTAATTAAGAATGTATCGGCACGCTATGCGCATACTATAAACATCGAGAAAAGGCCGGCATTTCTCTATGACCATATGAGTCCGAGGGTTATGCTAACGCCTCCCCACTATGCATACATAAAGATATCCGAAGGTTGCGGTAATAATTGCAGCTACTGTATCATAAAAGCACTGAGAGGTAGCTTTAGGAGCAGAGATCTTACCTCTATTATAAAGGAGGCCGAAAGTCTGTCAAAGGATAGGTGCTTAAAAGAAATAGTATTAATTGGTCAGGACACTACGCTCTACGGTACGGATCTGTATAAAAAACCAAAAATCACAGAACTCCTTAAAAGACTTAGTGCCCTTAACACCTTCGGCTGGATAAGATTGCTCTATGCCCATCCTGCCCATATCGAGGATTCTCTCATAGAGGTTATGCAAGGTGCACGTGTTATATGCCGATATGTTGATTTGCCAATCCAGCATATAAATGATAAAATTCTTAAAAACATGAATAGGAACATAACTAAAAGTGGTATAATTAAACTTATTGAAAAGTTAAGAAAACGTATTCCCGGGCTAGCGATAAGAACCTCTTTGATAGTAGGTTTTCCCGGAGAAACAGAGGTTGAATTTCAAGAACTCCGTGATTTTATACGTGAAATTGGATTTGAACGACTAGGGGTGTTTCTATATTCTCGGGAAGAAGGTACCCCGGCGTTTGGTTTTAAAGGACAGGTTTCTGAAAAGATAAAAAAAGAGCGTTTTGATGAAATTATGAAAGTTCAACAGGAAATTTCTAGGGTAAAAAACGAGAAATTTTTAGGACAAACCCTCAACGTGCTCATCGATGAAAAAAATAACAACGATCCTGGGACATTTCTGGCACGGACAGAATTTGACGCACCGGAGGTGGATGGTATGGTGTATGTAAAATCAAAATCCAAAAATCAAAAATCAAAAATAGAAGTTGGGAAGTTTGTAAAAGTAAAAATTATTGATACGCTTGAGTATGATTTAGTAGGAGCCCCCGTAGATGAATCTGCCTAATAAGTTAACGATATTGAGGATTGTATTTACTTTCATATATATGGTATTTCTCTTTATGCAAGGTGTGATATGGAAGTATGTTGCATTATTTATTTTTTTAGCCGCAATGCTGACTGACTGGTATGACGGAAAAATAGCGCGCGAAAGAAACCAGATAACTAATTTCGGTAAATTGATGGATCCTATCGCCGATAAGATATTGATACTTGCAAGTTTCATGGCATTTGTGGAGCTAAAAATTATTCCTGCATGGATGGTAGTTGTTATAATATTAAGAGAGCTCGTCATAACGGGGCTAAGGGTTTTTGCGGCATCAAAATCCGTGGTTTTAGAGGCGCAAAAAGAAGGTAAACATAAGACTGTTTCCCAGTTTGTGGTGGTAATATCAATTCTTATATATCTTATACTTAAGGGCCATTTCTTAAAATCGGGCTACCAAACCTTGACTTTTGAAACCATATCGCACGCTATACTATATGGCATGATGACGGTTACGATAATTCTTACCCTTTACTCCGGGATAAGTTATCTGTGGAAGAATAGGAGGGTTATAACCTGAAGAAAGATACTCTATCCCTATACATATCAACCTTATGTCTTATCGGTTATTTTCCCAAATGCCCAGGGACTGTTGCAAGCCTTTTCGGACTTTTAGTCGTAATGTTGACGAGTACCAAAACCGCCCTTTATTTTATTGTTCTTATACTCTTTTTAATAATGGGATTTTTTATGTCAGGAAGAGTAGAGCGTATGAGTAACAAAAAAGATCCGCCGGAAGTTGTAATTGATGAATTTTGCGGAATGCTTATAAGTGTATTTTTTATAAAACCCACCATATTTAATCTAGTCTCCTCGTTCGTTTTTTTCAGGATATTCGATATTCTTAAACCCTTCCCTATCAATAAAATAGGTAATTTGAAGGGTTCCGCCGGAATTATGCTTGATGATATTTTAAGTGGAATATTTGTGAATTTAATTTTAAGGGTAATTAAAATAGCATATTTTTAGAGGTAGCGCTTTCATTTTTTTTGATTTTCAGGCACTCTTTATATAACATTATTATTTGTATATAGTTATATAACAGAAGAGATTGTGAAATTGTACTTGAAAAAGGTTATTATTTATGCTATATTTAAATAGCATTAGAAAAGCTTTAAAAAAGTAGTTTAAAATTAAATTACTTATAAAAATGGCAGACAAGAAAACCTACCGCAGGAGATTTGTTTGTATTTATTTCACACTAATTATTGGTTTAGTGTGTACGGTGTTTTCCGCGGGAAACTTTCTATCTGCTGCCATTCCTGATAATCCTACCGACAGAGCTACCGGTTCCTATGAATCGTTAAAAATTTCCGATATTAAAATTCCCGAAGGTTTTGGAAAAGTAATTGAAACCAATCAAGGTAATTCCGATAACATCATAGTGCATCTTCAAGACCTGCACTGTAACTATGATGGTCAGATGAGCATTGTGCGTATTCTTCGGCATCTTATGAAAAACTATGGCCTTAAACTTGTTAATTGCGAAGGGGCAAGCGGAGAAATAGACCCTTCGCTTTTTGTTTTTAAGGATAAAAAGATGCAAAGAAAAGTCTCAAAATTTTTTCTCAAACAGGGCCAGCTTACAGGCGCTGAATATCTTCTTATAAATAACGAAGGAGAATATCCGCTTGAACTCTGGGGGGTTGAAGATGAAGAGCCATATTTAAGGCACATCGAGATCTTCAAAAAAACATACGAAAAATCAAAGGAACTTAAGCGGTTGTGCGATAATATATTAGGTGCACTTTCTAAGCTTAAAAAAGTGCTCTATCCTGATGAGCTAATTGAATTAGATGAAAAATATGCAGCATATGACAATAAAGATATCGAGGTTAATGAATATATAGATTATCTGAAACAGATGGCGGAAGATAAAGACGTGGATATTTCAAAATTTGAGAATTTTTATTTTTTGACAAAACTGGTATCCCTGGAAGGAAATATTGAATTTGTCAGAGTCGATAAAGAGCGTGCTCAGCTTATTGATGATTTAAGCAAGGTTCTCCCCAAGGAAAGTTTTACGGCCTTTTTTCAAAAAAGCCTTTCCTATAAAGCAGGCGAACTTACGGGGCTAGAATATTTTACTTCAATGAAAGAAGTTGCCGAGGAAAATAATGTTGATTTAACTATCTACCCGAATTTAAAGAACTATATTGACTATGTATATTATTCTGAAAAAATAAACAAGATCCTGTTATTTAGCGAACTTGACGGTGTCGCGGATGCAATCAGGGATAAAATGTTGACGACCAGCGAACAAAAACGCGTTGCCCAACTTTCTAAACATGTTCAGCTTCTTAAGAAATTTTTTGATACCAGTATGACGAACGAGGAGATGGACTATTTCACAGCCAATAAGGGAGACTTTGTCTCAAAGGTATTTTCCGATGTTATAAAAGAAACGGCTCAAAAAAATAATATAAGGGTTTCTCTTGACCCTAATCTTTCCTTGATAGATATCAGCATCCCCGAGGAAGAAGAGTTTTATAACATAGCTTTTATCAGGGACGATGCCCTCATGAAAAATACCGCGTATAAAATGCGGGTAAATGACGACAAATTTTCCGCTTTGATTGCGGGAGGATTTCATACCAAAGGATTAACAGAGCGTTTTAAAGAGCAGGGGATATCCTATATAGTGGTTTCACCGAATGTAACAAACTTAGATGAAGATTTATATTTTTCTGTGATGATGAACAAAGAAGTTCCTGTTGAGAAACTCCTTGAAGAAGACGAGGAAGGAAAGGAAAGCGTATGGTAATGCATCTCCTTATCTTTAGTCGAAAGAATATAATAAGGGCATTAACAATTTTTACAGTTATTTTTTTTGTTATTTCCACCGTTTTATTTAGTTATCCCGACTTTTCTTCATCCCAATCAGATTTAGCGATATCAAAACTTGCCCCGCCGATGCTAACCAATGGTTTGTCTAAAAAGGCGGGAAGGAAAGCTCCGGGGCTGGATGCCCTGGATGATATTGCAAAGGCTAGGACAGCTGATACTATATCAATAGGAAATGCAACAATAGTATTGGGAAATCTTGGACCTAAGGTAACTAGTGTAACAGCCGCTGATAATAGAGTTACGCTTACTAATACAGCCGGCCAGCATCTTGTTATTGAGATGTTACCCTATGGAAGCAACTCATGCCTGCGAATAGGGAATGCTACGTATATTATACGGGATCATCTACAGACCGTGGATATTTCTACGATAAATCCCTTGGGCAATATAGCCTTCATTGAATTTTTTGGATTACGTCTCGAAAATATTGCTCCTGCAAATGTTAGTTTTGCCCTTCCGGTTGATGAGCCGCAAAGGACCAAACCCGTCGATCTGTTTCCTGCCAACCGTATTCAGCAGGCAGATTTCTTACCCGCAAGGGTTAGCCAGCAAGCTGTAGATGGTGCAAGGGCATATGCTCAAAGAGTATATGGTTTGGAAAAAATAGAAGCACCTTTATATGAATTGCTTCACAACCTCGCTATATTAGGAATGAACGGTAGCTGGCAAGACTATTATGTTGTCCAGGATGTGTTAAATAGAGTTATAAAAGATAACATATATCCGCAGCAACAGGAACTTATTATAGGTCTGGCCGATTATCTTTATTTTATATACGTAGGTTGTGATTGGTTAAAATGGCAGGACTTAAGCAGGCAAAGACAGGAAGAGGCAAGGGCAGCAGCTGTTCAAACGGCTGAGGCTAAGCCGGCTTCTCGTACGAGGACGCTTTTTGAGCTACCCGTTGAACCGACAAGAATTCCTTTTAATGACCCTCAAAATTGGGAGGTTGCACAAGTTGAGGCCTTAGGAGATAAAGATCTGGATTATATTCCCACAGAACCAACTTCCGAAGAGGTCGGGTTGGGCGATGAGGCGATAAGAGATGCGAGGGTTGTGTCAGTGCCTTTCTGCGGTGGTGCGGCTACCACGGTAAAAAAACTTATAGGTATGCATAAACTTGTGCACAAGGCGCTGAAGGTCATTACCAATAGAGCAGGAAGAAGAATGCAAAAATGGATAAGCATAGTACAGGCAAGAATAGGATTTATCTTTGGCCAAAATCCCCGGTCCGAAGTAGTGTTAGTGACGAGCGTCGGCGGGACTATTGAAGGTGAAAGCGATAGAAGCATACGCGAATCTTTAGCTCAGCAGTACCAGCAAGAGATGGATACTCACCAGATATATCCTGCGATGCAAAGAGCCGGATTGGTATTGGATCCAAAAACAGGTTATCCTCTACGTTTTTCCGATGGACATGTGGCTACGTGTGCAGAAAATCATTTATGGGCATTCTTAGCCGTATTGATGGATAAGGATTTGATGATTGATATGCTGGAACATACGGATGCCGTGGTATGTGCAGGTAACGGCGATAACGTATTGAATTTTCCGAGAGCAGGTATGGTAGGAAGGATTTTAAAAGCGCGCCAGGAACGTAAGCCCTTGGCTACTATTGCTATCTGCACTCCATCGGCAGGAGACAGAAAGGGTGGTATAGGCGTACGGGTAACCTATCGCAATAAACAAACAGGTCAGACATATACGCAAATAGAACTCCGCGAAATAAGCGAATTTCCTATGCGGAGCAAGGAAAAAGGTTTTAAAGGTATTGATATTTCAAAAGAAGCCGGTTCTGATTTTTATAGACTATGCGAAGAAAAAGGGTTATTTATTGAAGATATTTTTGGGAACAAACGGGTTGCTTTTAATGTTGCTTTTTATGCAGTAGACATGCGTCTTTTTGTTGCAAGGATATTTGGTTTAGACGAAAATGACCCCGCTCTTGTCGATAAACTTAAAGCAATAAATCCCCAGATATGGTCTACTGAGATTCTCTCCAAGGCCAAAGAAGTTCCTGCTAGCCGATTACCTTCTAAAGAAGTTCCAAACGAAGATGGGACGTCTCAGGTGACAGGATTTATAACCGAACAGATGGTCCAGGATTTTATTGTAAACGGACTAGGTCTTTTAGCCAGAGAAGGACTGCCGGACCCGGTAGTGGATATACAGCTTGCAGAAAGAGAAGATGTATTTTTGCCTTATAAAGGAACAGATCAAACCGTGCTTGATAGAGCAGGTAATCCGGTGGCAGGTAAGACAGATTACGATTTAATCGCCAACCAGCAAAGGTATGCAGGAGTGACCGAAGAATTGGCTGCAAAAGGACACCGTATTGAGCTTGGAGGCGAAGAAGAAGTTGAAAGAATTATTCCGGTTGATTCTCGTGATGATGTCATGATTGTTAATCGTGACCCCTACCTTGACTTCGACTACGCCCCTGCACAAGACGCGCTCGTTGCCACGGGCACAAGCAAGGTCATTGTCCTCGAGCCCCAGATGCTCGGTGAAGCCCTTGGGTTTAAGGCATACCTTGAGGGTTTAATCGCAAACACACAGGGAAAATTCACTGTTATCA
>JAZDNB010000029.1:0-6601 GCA_043800345.1 Candidatus Omnitrophota bacterium | reverse complement strand
TTCTCGCCGCATGCTCCAGAGTAAGCGCTTTATTAATCAGTCTTATTAGCTCCTCTTCAATCTTAGCCGTTATCAACCTCCCCGTTAATTTGCCTTTGCCGCACCTACAGGACACACCTCTGCACACCTGCCTGAATCGTTGCACAGCGCAGAGCTTATGATATATTTTTCTTCTCCCTCGGTTATAGCTTTTTTAGGACATTCCGTTGCACATAAACCGCATTTTACGCAATCATCCGTTATTATATGGGCCATCGTAAAACCTCCTTTCAGACTAAGCCATATTTTCTTGCATTCTCATCGGCAATAGATTGAATCTTAGTTATTTCCTCTTTTCCGCCTTCTTTTGCAAAAAGATGTTTATACCTGCCTTGTAACTTAAGATATTCTTCGACCGGTTTTTTTGCACTTACCTTAACAACCTCCGTAAGCTTTCCATTTTCTATTTCAATTAACGGAAAAATACAAGTCTCGACGGCGAGTTTTGAAATTCGTATTGTTAACGACGGGTCATGCTGCCAACCAAGAGGGCACGGAACAAGCACCTGTAGATACTTCGGGCCTTTAACTGCAAGGGCCTTTTTAACTTTTTTCTCCAGATCCCTAAAATATCCTACCGTTGCGGTTGCTACATAAGGGATTCCGTGAGCAACGGCAATCTGGGGCATATCTTTTTTCGGCGTAATATTACCCCATGATAACTCACCGGGCGGGCTGGTAGAGGTCCGCGCATCCAAAGGCGTGAGACCGCTTCTTTGGATACCCGTATTCATATACGCTTCATTGTCAAGGGTTATGGCAAGAATATTATGACCTCTTTCGAACATACCGCTTAAGGCACCAAAACCGATATCGGCCATTCCGCCATCTCCGCCCTGGGCTATAACGTGCGCTTCGGTTTCTCTGCCAAGGGCTTTAAGGGCTGCCTCGATACCGCTTGCGACTGCAGCGGTATTTTCAAATAAAGAGTGAATCCAAGGTACCTGCCAGGCAGATTCCGGATACCGAGAGGTAAATATCTCAGAACACCCTGTTGCATTCGCAATAATCACATTTGGGCCTGCAGCATTTATTATTAATTTCATGCCGAGTGCTTCACCGCAACCGGCACAGGCAGTATGTCCTGGGGAAAGTAAACTCTCGGTCATATTATGCAATTTCCTCCGGTAATATCTCCGTATTGAGATCCAAAAATTCGTTGTCCACCACCGGCAATCTCTTTGTCCTTTCAATAGCCTTCTTTATCGTATCAAGCGAAATATCCCTTCCGCCTAACCCTGCTATAAAACTGTGTACCTGTGGGGTAACTCCGGAATTATAGAGGACGCTTTTTATCTCATTTGCAAGAATAGCACCATAGCCAAGCGATATGGCCTTTTCCAAAACTATTATTGTCTTTTTATTTTTTAGGGCACTTATAATCTCTTTGTCGGGGAACGGCCTGAAACATCTGATTTTCAGCACGCCCACCTTATTATTTTGTTTATATAATTCATCGGAGACTTCCTTCATCTCGGAGACTACAGAACCCATACCCACCAATACTACATCCGCATCTTGTGTATTATATTCTTCTAGTAAATCCCCGCTGAATCTGCCAAAGGTCTTTTTAAAATCCTTTGCTACTTCGATAATAACCGATTTTGACCTATTTATTATTTCATTGAGGGTATATCTTGCCTCCATATATTTGTCAGGCTCTGCAAAAGAACCGAATGTCATCGGGTTTTTAGGCGTAAGGTAATATTGGGGGTTAAATTTCGGAATAAACGCATCTACGTCTTGCGCCTTAGGAAGCTCCACAGGTTCAAACGTATGGGTAAGTAAAAAACCATCCATAGAAATCACTATGGGAAGCATCACGCGTTTATCCTCGGCTATTTTATACGCCTGGATATGCAGGTCAACCGCTTCCTGGGTATCTTCGGCAAAAAATTGAATCCATCCGGTATCCCTCAAGGTGATAGAATCCTGATGGTCATTCCATATATTGAGGGGGGATGATACTGCCCTGCTTGTACACGTCAGGATTACAGGAAGCCTTAAACCTGCAATATTATATAATACCTCAAGCATGAGTAAAAGCCCCTGGGAGGTAGTTGCTGTATACGTTCTGGCGCCTACGAGACTTGCGCCAAGGCAAGCGCTTGCAGCAGAATGCTCACTTTCAACCCTTATATACTCTGCATTGAGCCTTCCTTCAGCCACTATCTCGGACAGGTATTCAACGATATGGGTCTGTGGGGTAATCGGATAAGCCGAAATTACATTCGGCTTGCATAATCCCACAACTTCACTTACCGCTTTTGAGCCCTCAAGTACCTGAAGTGTCATTATTTTGTCTCCATTATCATGTCTATATCCTTTACGGGACATTCCACTGCGCATATACCGCAACCTTTACAGTAGAGGAAATCCGCATTCATAGTGGACTCTTTCATTTTTCCGGTTCCGGAGACGCAACCTTCGGGACATACGATGGCGCAGAGTTTACACCCAACGCATTTCTCGTGTTTCCATTTGGGCATGCGTACACGCCAAGTACCCGTCTTATTTACCTTTGATGAACCCGGTTTTGATATGAGCGCAAAAGTAAGTTTTTCCATTTTATTCTACTACAATTACGCAGTTCCTTCCGCCAACGTTATTTGAAATAAAATTAAGGCAATAAGGGTCGTCCTGCCATACGCCATCAACCATAAATCTATATTCATGCCAACCCGCTGCAAGTCTTAACCTTATGCTCCACACGCCCGCCTTATCTTTTTTTAAAAGATGCCTCTCCGTATCCCAATTATTGAAATCGCCCACAATGGCGACCTTTTGTGCTCCGGGGGAGTTGAGTTTAAACAACACCGACTTTTTTACAACCATGTAAAACCTCCTCACAATTTCAACGTGAATTTTTTACAAATTCGTAGGCCTTTTCGCTTGCCAAGGCATTCTTCTGACCCATTTCACCCGAAAAACGATGCATAATAGCTTTTTTAAGTGACGCAAGACTCACAAGGTCTGTAATAGCGACAAAGGCGCCTAAGAGCACCGTATTTGGTATCGGTTTTCCTAAAACCTCAAGTGCTAATTTCGTAGCGGGAATGGTAATAATTTTGGCTTTTGTATTGAGGGTAAGATCCTGTGGCTTTTTTTCAGAATTGATGAGGGCGATGCCGTTTTCAGAAAGGCCTACCTCAACGGCAGTAGCGCCTATAAGGGTAGAGTCTTGCACTATAATATAATCAGGGTTATATATCTTGGAATGGATTCTTATTTTTTTATCATCTATTCTTACAAACGCATAAACAGGCGCACCCATCCGTTCGCTTCCGAACGTAGGAAATCCCTGCGCGCATTTTCCATCAAAAAATGCAGCGGTTGCCAGTATCTCAGCAGCAGTCACTACTCCTTGCCCGCCTCTACCATGTAAACGTATTTCTTTCATACCCGATACTCTGTGTTGATAATTTTAATATGAGAAAAAGTGAACCTAAATTATATAATAAACAAAGTTTTTAGTCAATAAACTTTTTATATATTTTTTATAAAATATTATAAACGAAAAGCCATAATTTATTGTTAATAAAGGAGTTATGCTTAGGATTTATTATGCTGTTTTATGGAGAATTTACTTACTTGATAACCTGTATTTGTTGGCTTGATTTACGCAACTGATATTCTACATACTTTGAAAGCACTTCCTGTATTTTTACTGAAGGGCTTACTACAAAATAGTGACAGATAATTGCGTGGGCTATCTCATGGCCGAGAATTTCACGTTTAAAATTTTCGGCTGATATATAAATGGTATTATTATCGCGCACATAAAACGAATAGGTCCCTCTTAGTTCTTTATCAAACAGATTATAATATATTTTGTTTAATTGATTCTGATCTTTGCAAATCTTGATATCTCCCTTAAAACTATAAAGGCGCATATCCAGTATTTCGCATACCTCTATAAAAAGCGTGTCTAAAATATCCGCGAGTTCCTCTTCCTGGGAATAACCGCTTTTAAGCGATTTACCGGCAAGCAGTCTATCGGCCGGCCGGATATTAAGTGCTTGAACAAGGCTGGGCATTTCCAGGCCGGGGGAATAATATATCGTAAGATTTTTTCCTTCTATTTTATAGGAAGGACCGAAAGTATCATCGCCTTCAAAGGCTTCTGCCTTTACAATAAACAAGAGTACACTACTTATTAAAACCGTTATTCCTATAGCCCTGATGTTTGCCATTATATCTTAAAATAACGCGTTATTTTATTTAGCTCTTCTGATATTTTCTTTAAATCCGATAAAGTCGAACGCTTCTCTTCAGACACTTCGCGCTCAGTTATTGTGTCTAATTTCTCCTTAAAAGCAAAAACATTTTCTTTTATGGTTTTTATTTTCTCCCTTAGTTTTTCAATCATAGTATTAAGTTCATCCGCAAGAGACTGCAGCTGGTCAAGCCGCCTGATTTTAAAGCCACCTCCCGAGAAATCTCCTTCCTTGAGCGATTCCAGAACCTTTTTAAATCGGTAGAGGGGGCCGGCAACCTTATGAGAGGCAAGTAACGCCACCCATATAGTAGCAAGGCTCACGATAACCATTACGATAAGCACTGTCTGGATAAGTAGCGGCAACATAAAATCTGCCGTTGTCCTGACTACCACGCGGGAATTAATAATCGAAACGGTGGTTGAGCGCATTGCAAATAGATACAGTATTCCTATGGTAAATAGCCCGCCCAATGCCACAAGTGCGCAAAATTTAAGGATAAATTTCGTCTGAAAGTTCTTATCAATAAAATAAATTTTTCTTTGCCTTCTGGTTGTTTTTGTTTCGTTCATTTTAAGCCACCCCCTACTTATTATCCCGGGTTAATAGTTCTTCGTTTGTCGTTATAGTTGCTTTTTTGTGAAGCTGGGTAAGCCAGTCATCCATACTCTGTGATTCCTTCTGCGAGATAAGTTCCCACTTGATCTGGCCATATACCTGCTGAAGGGTTTTAGCGGTTTTACCTTCTTTTTGCATCTTATTATATGCCTCTTCTATTTCCTGATCGCTTACGGAAACAGAACCCACTACCTCTTTAGCCTTTCTATCGAGCGCAAGCTTAAGAAGAGACTGTTCCCAAAATTTCTCAATCATTTTAAGAAAATCTTTATCCTTATCCAAACCATTTTTCTGGGCATCCTGGAGGATAAGCTTGCGGTTTATAAGGTGACTCAGAAACTCTTTTTTTGATTCTACGGTATCATCTGTCCCATAGGCGGAATCTTTAAATTCTTCTTCAAACTCTTGATAGGTAATCACGTAATTATTGACGGTGGCAAGGGCAACGGATTTTTCCTTAGGCGGGGGTTGGTTTAGACAACAACCCGGGGTACATACGATAATCATACACATAATAAGACATATTCTTTTCATCTTTAGAACTCCTTTCCTTTTCTCTATTTTAAAATATTATACTATACCTTTATCCCGGATTTTTCAATAGAAAATCCGCCACGAGCGATAGCGAGTGGCCGCATAGCCAAATTCTCGTAGAATTTGGCTGGCTTTGCGGGGTATCCCAAATTTTGCACATGCACAAATTAATGCAGTGAAAAATCCGGGATTACCTTGCAAATGCGATAAAATCCTCATTGGATTTTGTCGTGCAACCCCTTCGGGGCAAATTTTGCTATTACAAAATTTGGGTTTATCATTACTACAAAATAAAAAAGGGCAACTTGTTAAAGTTGCCCTTAATTTCAAATTAACGTTATATGTTTATTTTACCTTTGGCGGTTGTTTCTTTTTTATCTGTTCCTGAAGCCCTTCATGACCGATAATATCCAACACGCCGTTAAGGAACTCATAGGCACCTTCTCCCAGGGTAATTTCGTTAAAGGCGGATACGTCCGTCTCGGTTACCGGATTATAGAGATACGCGCCCATAGGTTCAACGTGGCTTATCTGCATGGTGGCCATCTGGTTTAACATAGGTAGTATAAATCTCACTACTAAGAGATCACAAAGTTCGTTCCATGTTGTCAGCTGTGCGAACGGTGGCCATGAAACCATACCGTTGAAATATATTGATCCCGGGGGCGTATTAGTAACGATTAATATTGTTGAGGTTGGGCCTATAAATGCGCCGCTTATACCGCCAATTTCACCATAAATGGTAAGGACTAAATTACCTCCCGATACCGAAATACTAAACGGCACAGCGAGCGAGCCGATTACGCCGCTTGCTTCAAGTTGAATACCGTTTGCAGCATTAACGTGTGGACCAGGACCTAAGGCGATTATAGAACCATTGTCGGTTACCATAAACACGCTACCGCCTGTAGAGTTAAGAGTTCCTGATAGAACCATAATTGCACCTGTAGAGGTGGTAAAGCTAAAGTTTCCGCCTGTGGTAACACTGCCTAAGGTGCTTGAGCCATTTGCGGTTATAACTGCCGAGCCGCCTGCAGTGAGCGTATTGATACCTATTCCGTCAAATTCATCAATATAAATATCTGTTCCTGCTTTGGCAAGCAAGGACTCAACCTGAATATCCAAAGGATTGTCGCTTGTACCGATACCGCTTGTTGCGATTAAACCAAGGCCCTCTGCAATAACGTGCGATA
>JAZDNB010000025.1:0-21650 GCA_043800345.1 Candidatus Omnitrophota bacterium | reverse complement strand
TCCAGAAGGGATAGACCCTCCTAACCCTTTAATCCAGAAAGGATAGGCCGACCTCATTCCATTAAAGGTCGGGCCTAAAGGAGGGGTCTTATACTTTCCTACACCATCAGAAACCACGGCTGTTAAGCCGTGGAGCTTCATGTTATGAGGTAATACTATAAATTTTCTGAAACAGCAAAAAAGCTTGAGTATGCTAAAAGATATGTTGTGATAGATTTTAAAAAACATATAATTATTTTTTCTAATGTAATTTAAGATTAACGCCTCTTCTAAAATTTCACTTTCCCGCCAGCCGCACCCGTGGTATAATTAACAAAAATAAGATTGAGGCTAAGATTAAGGTTAAGCAAGAGATAAATCTTAATCTCGACCTAAACCTTAATCTTTTAACATAAGGAGGTTGTTATGATGATGCACGGAGGGGGGCTTGGGATGAGGGCGATGGGGGTATTTTCGATTATACCTGCCACGATATTTCTTACTATCAGCTTCTTTGTATTATTTGCCAATCGAAATAAGGCAGAATCAAGCGCGCTTAAGGTTTTCGGATATGTAGTAACTACGCTTCTTTGGTGCTGCGCATTCCTGGTATTAACCGCGGGAATCTATACGATATCAACCGGCAAATGCGCTATGATGAAGATGATGCGCCAGATGGGCTGCTCTATGAAGCAGGGGATGATGGAAGAGGAACAAAGAGGGATGTGTCAGAGCAGGATAATGGAACCGGAAGGTATGCAGGATTACCATATGATGAAAAAATAACAGAAAAAGGTTGAGGATAAGGCTAAGGTCAAGAAAGGGCAATTCTCAGTCTTGGCCTAAACCCTAACCTCAGTTTATTCATAAAAATTTGCTTGACATTCTAAGCCTTTTTTAGTATCTTTATTAAAACTAGACTAAGGAGGAATACATCATAAAGTGGGTGAATTACCCACTTTTTTTTGTCTAATTTGACCAACATGTTGAAAATGCTATGGATATAACCGAAACTGAAAAAAAAGTCAGAGAAATAATAGAGACATTTTTGACTCAAAGGGAGATAGAATTAGTTGAGTTTTCACTCCGCTACAGGCCGGGCGGCTTAAATCTGACATTACTCATTGATAAGCCAAACGGCATAATTATAAATGAATGCGCAGCAATAAACCGGGAACTCGGATTGCTTTTGGATGACGGAGCACTTATTAACGAACAGTATGTACTTGAAGTTTCTTCTCCTGGTCTTGACAGGCCCCTTAAAAGCGATGTGGATTTTAAAAGGGTAATGGGTAAAATAATCAAAGTTACTACCTCTCAAAATATACAGGGATTAAATGTAATAATAGGAGTTCTTAGAGAATATAATTCGGATATAATAACAGTTGTTCTCAAGGATGACAGAGAAATTGTAATACCGCGGCAACTTATTGCAAAGACTGTACTTGAGATAAAGTTTTAGTAAATTTAGGTACTACGGCGATACAAAATTTGAGTACTCCGACAAGCTTAGTTAAATCTTAGCAGATTTAACTAGTCGGCCCTGCGGCCCCTAGAAATTGTAAAACAATTTCAGGGATTAAGTCCCGGGAATTCTTAGAATTCCACGGGAGCAAATTTTGCATACTAAAGACATATAAAATTTGAGTAAAGGAAAAGAGAATGAACGGTGAATTATTATCAGTCTTAGAGCATCTTGAAAGGGAAAAAGGGGTAAGCAGGGACATACTGATTGCCGATGTTGAAGCGGCTATCACCGCTGCTGCCCGGAAAATCTTCCGCGACAAAGAAGACATAACGGCGAAGGTAGATAAAGAGACCGGTGAGATACGCCTGTTTTCCAAAGAAGGGCCGATTAAGGAAACGCCGGAAGGTTTTGGCAGGATTGCCGCGCAAACCACCAAACAGGTAATCATACAGAAATTAAGAGAACGGGAACGCGATGTAGTCTATGATGAATTTAAGGACAAGATAGGAGATATTGTCGGCGGAGGTATCCACAGATACGACAAACTCGGTTTAATAGTTGATTTGGGAAAGGTTGATGCGTTACTACCCCGCAATGAACAGTCTCCCAAGGAAGAATACAGGCAGGGGCATCACATAAAGGCGTTTATCGTTGATGTAAAAAGGACTTCCAAGGGTACGCAGATTATTCTATCGCGAAGCCATCCCGGCTTTGTAAGACGACTATTTGAACTTGAGGTTCCTGAGATTTTAGACGGCCTTGTAGAAATAAAATCAATCGCGCGCGAGCCGGGAAGCTGCACCAAAATAGCGGTGATTTCAAAAGATGAAAAGATTGACAGCGTTGGTTCATGCGTCGGCATGAGGGGTTCAAGGGTTAAAAATATTGTAAGGGAACTGCAAGGTGAGAAAGTTGATATAGTGCGATACTCAGATGACCCAAAAGAATTTATTGCCGCAGCGCTAGGGCCTGCAAAAATTGTGACCATTCGTTTAGATAAGGAGCATAAAAAAGCAGAGGTTATTACTGAAGATGACCAGCTTTCGCTTGCGATAGGAAGGCGCGGCCAGAATGTGCGGCTCGCAGCAAAACTTACCGGATGGGATATTGATATAAGAAAAGAATCGGATACTAAGGTAGAAACGGAAGTAAAAACCGAAGAGAAAGGGGAAAATCTTTTGGTTGTTACCGGTATTGGCCCCAAATTAGCCGATGAGCTTAAGAAGCAAGGTTTTGATACTGTAGCTAAAATCGCTTCTGCAACCGTGGAAGAACTTACCAAGGTACCGGGCGTAGGACAGAAGACCGCAGAGAAGGTTATAAAATCAGCGCAGGAAGTAATGGATTCAAAAGGCAAAGAACCCTCCTCGGAGGTTACCGAGGAAGATAAGATTGAGACTGAGGATGAGGATAAAACTGAGGATGAAACCAAAGAAAATACTCCTTAATCTAAATCTCAATCTTTTGAAAATAAGAGAGGAAGCATATGTCAATAAGGGTGCATGAGCTTGCCAAAGAACTTAAAATAACAAGCAGGGAGCTTATCGAAAAACTCAAAACGCTCAAGGTTGAAGTAAAGGGCCACATGAGTTCGCTTGATGATGAAACCGCCCAGATCGTTAAGATAGAGTTGCAGCCAAAGGTTCAGGGAAAAAGCAAAGAAAAGGTCGAGGCTAAGGTTGAAACCAAAACAGAGGTCAAGGCTAAGACAAAACCTGAAACTAAGGTTGAAACCAAAACAGAAGTTAAGACTAAGATTAAGACTGAGACAAAACCTGAAACTAAACCCGCTATAAAAGAAGAAATAAAAGTTCCCGAAAAAATTATTATAGAGAAGGAGCTTAGGTTTAAATTTCCCGTGTCCGTGAAGGACCTTGCCGATAAGCTCTCAGTAAAGCCGAACGACCTCATTAAAAAACTTATAAAGCATAATATTTTTGCAACGATAAATCAATTGCTTGATGAGAAAACGGCGTGTCTTATCGGCAAAGAATTCGCGGCTGTAATAAAGCCGCTTCCTACGGAGGAAGAAGAGATTCTCGAGGTTCATAAGAAAAAAGATGACCCTTCAGCGCTTGTCCCGAGAGCACCAATCGTTACCTTTATGGGCCATGTTGACCATGGTAAAACCTCGCTGCTTGATGCTATCAGAAAAACCAATATTACCGAAAGGGAGGCCGGCGGTATTACCCAGCACATCGGGGCTTATGAGGTGAACACGGTAAAAGGGCGTATTACTTTTTTAGATACACCCGGCCATGAGGCATTTACTGCCATGCGTGCACGCGGGGCAAATGCTACGGATATTGTCGTGCTGGTTGTTGCTGCAGACGACGGTGTGATGCCTCAGACTATTGAAGCCATCGACCATGCGCGGGAGGCAAATGTCCCTATCGTAGTTGCCCTTAATAAAATAGATAAACCGAATGCGGATATGGACAGGATAAGGCGGCAACTTGCCGAACTTAATCTGGCTTCCGAGGACTGGGGAGGAAAAACGATAACCGTTGGAGTCTCTGCCAAGACTAAAGAGGGAATAGATCACCTGCTTGAAATGTTGCTCCTTGAGGCAGAGATGCTTGAATTAAAAGCTAATCCTGCGCGGCCCGCAAACGGCGTGGTGATAGAAGCGGAAATATCAAAAAGCGGAGGGCCGATAGCAACGGTTATTGTGCAAACCGGCACCTTGCGGGTGGGCGAAGTGATTATGTGCGGTAGCCACTGGGGGAAAATAAAAGCGATGATAGACGATAAAGGTCATCGCGTACAAGAAGCCCCGCCATCCAAGCCCGTTGAAATACTCGGTCTTTCGGGGGTTGTGCAGGCAGGTGAGACATTCTACGTTGTGGAAGATGAAAAGAAGGCGCGGGAGATAGCTGCCTCTAAGCAGGAAAAAATAAGGGCGCAGGTAGCAGGGCCTATTAAGCGCATAACCCTTGAAGAGCTCTATCAGCAAATAAAGGAAGGCAGAATAAAGGAGCTAAAGTTAATTCTCAAGGCGGATGTGCAGGGTTCCGTTGAAGCAATAAAAGACTCTCTGCTTAAGATACCCTCCGGCGAAGTGCAGTTAAAGATCATACACCTGGGTGTCGGCGATATAAATGAATCGGATATAATGCTTGCTGCTGCCTCGAACGCAATCATTATCGGTTTTCATGTACAGATGACTTCTGCGGCGGAGGTAAAGGCAAGGGAAGAAGATGTAGAGGTAAGATTATACCGTGTCATTTATGAGGCAATCTCAGAGGTAAAAGCGGCCATGGAAGGATTGCTTGAGCCTCATATAAAGGAGACATCCCTTGGCAGGGCAGAGGTGAAACAAATCTTTAAGGTATCGAATGTTGGCTTGGTAGCAGGATGTTCCGTCATAAAAGGTGTTATTGCAAGGAATATCCCCGTAAGGGTATTACGCAACAACGCGGAAGTTTTTAAGGGTAAGATATCGAGCCTTAAACATCTGAAAGACGATGTGCGTGAGGTAAAAGAGAACTTTGAATGCGGGATAGGAATCGCAGAATTTAAGGATATCAAAGTCGGCGATATAATAGAGTCATATACAATAGAAAAGATTGCCAAAAAATTAGAGTAATATGAAAAAAAGAATCCTAAGCGGTATGAGGCCGACAGGCCCGCTGCACATAGGCCATCTTGTAGGCGCGCTAAAGAATTGGGTGAAATTGCAGGATGAGTATGAATGTTTTTTTATGATAGCAGATTGGCATGCGCTCATGAGCGAATATGAAGATCCGTCGCTTATTATGAAATATTCAGCTGAGATAGCCCTCGACTGGTTAAGCGTGGGTATAGATAGTAGTAAAAGTACGATATTTTTGCAATCGGACGTAAAAGAGCACCTTGACGTATATATGGTACTCTCGACCATTACTCCCTTGGGTTGGCTTGAGCGCTGCCCTACCTATAAAGAACAGTTGCGTGAAAATAAAACGCGCGATTTAACTACCTATGCGTTTTTGGGATATCCTGTACTACAGGCTGCGGATATATTGTTATACAAGGCACATGCCGTTCCTGTAGGCGAGGACCAAAAGGCGCACTTGGAGCTTACGAGAGAAATTGCACGAAAGTTTAACAGCGCATACAGACAAACCTTGGTTGAACCTCAGGAACTTTTAACCGACACGCCACGGCTACTCGGTTTAGACGGCAGAAAGATGTCGAAGAGTTTTAATAATTTTATAGCGCTCTCGGATTCGGCCGATACCGTAAGAAAAAAAATATCAACCATGTTCACGGATCCGAAACGGATAAAACTTTCCGACAAGGGTCATCCTGATAAGTGTAATGTGCACTCCTATTATGCCATATTTTCCAAGGAGAATATGGACGAACGCATAAAAGCCTGCAGGGAGGCGAAGGTAGGCTGCACTGAGTGCAAAAAACACTTGGCAGATGTTCTTATTGAGTATCTTGCGCCTATCCAGACAAGAAGGGAAGAATTTAAAAAGATGGATGTGAGGGATATTATAGCCCAGGGCGCAAAAAAGGCGCAACGCGTAGCAGCTCAAACGCTGGATGATATGAAAAAGGCGATGCAATTTTCATTTTAAGGATAGGATTATGACGTATAAAGTAAAGCTAGATATATTTGAGGGGCCGTTAGACCTTTTACTCTATCTGATAAAAAAAGAAGAGATAGATATCTATGATATCCCTATAGCAAAAATCACGGACCAGTACCTTGAGTATTTAGAGCTCATGCAGCTGCTTGACCTTAATATCGCGGGTGAATTTCTGGTTATGGCGGCAACGCTCATGCATATTAAATCAAGAATGCTCCTTCCTCCCGAAGAGCTTACGCCGGAGGAACAGGAAGAACTCGATCCGAGGGCAGAGCTTGTAAAGAGGCTTTTAGAGTACAAAAAATTCAAAGAGGCAGCAGGCGACCTTGCCAAACGGGAACTGACCGAACGCAACGTATACACGAGACAGTTTTCCGAGGAAACCGAAAAGGCAAAGGATGCTTATTTTGAAGCAAGTTTATTTGATTTAATCTCGGCGTTTTCGAGCGTGCTGAGTAAATTACCAAAAGAGATATTCTATGAAATTATAAAAGATGAATTTACCGTCGAACAAAAGATTCACGAGATATTCCACAGGCTTTTGGCAGAAAAGGTGCTGTATTTTACCCAGCTATTTAATAATGCAAAATCAAAGCTTGAAATAGTGGCGATATTTTTAGCGGTACTGGAACTGATACGGCTTAAGGAAATACTAATACGCCAGGAAGTAATATTCGGCGAGATACAAATACTCAAGAATGAGAAGAAAATAGAATCACCTATCGAAAAAATAGAAGAAACTGCCCAGTAACATATGATAGAACAAAAGGAACTAAAGCGTATTATTGAGGCAATACTGTTTGTAAGCGAAAAACCGGTTACCCTTGCCGAATTAAAAGATATTGTCGAAGAAACTGATGCAGGACTCCTTAAGCAAGCGGTGGACAGTCTGCGGGATGATTACGGAAAATGTGACGGGGGTCTGCGGATAAGCGAAGTTGCCGGTGGTTTTAGGATTGCGACAGACCCGAGCCTTGGGATATGGCTTCATAAATTATACAAGGCGCGCCATACAGAAAAACTGACGAAGCCGTCGCTTGAGACACTCTCGATAATAGCGTATAAGCAACCGATAACACGGGCAGAAATAGAAGTAATACGCGGGGTGGCAGTAGAAGGAGTTATTAATACGCTCCTCGAGAGAGGGCTGATAAGGATCGTTGGAAGAAAAGAGACGGTAGGTAGGCCGCTCCTCTATGGGACGACCAATCAGTTCCTGGAATATTTTGGGCTTAACTCGCTTAATGAACTTCCGAATTTAAGTGAATTTGAAAAAGTAGCATTAGAGGTTTTGGAAAGCCAGAAAGATACCCTGGAACAATCCGAACAAGCTGCAGCCTCACGTGCAACTTTAGCGTCCAAGAAGCTCTCAGACAGCAAAACCCCACTAGCGGTAGAAACGCCACCGGATGCGCTGCAACCCAAAGAACCGCGTGATGTTGAAGAATCTACTACGGTAAATGAATAAAAACCAAGTTAAAAAAACGGGAAGAGAGATGAGTACTAAACTAAATCTTAACACGTTGCGCAAACAAATCGATAAAATAGACCTTTCCATTGTCAGGCTGTTAAATGAGCGTACTAATATTGCGCTAAAAATAAAAAAGTTTAAGAGAGAAAAAGGATTGGAACCTTATACGCCGGACAGGGAAAAAGAAGTTCTCACAAGACTTGTCAAGTTAAATAAAGGCATAGTGAAGAAAGAATCGATCACGGCGATATTTAGGGAGATTATGTCGGCCGCGCTTGCAGTAGAGAGGCCCTTGCGAGTCACCTATCTTGGCCCGCCCGCTACATTTACCCACATCGCATCGTTAAAAAAATTCGGCAGTTCGGTGACGTATCTTCCGGTAGAGAGCATTTCGGACGTATTTACCGAAATAGAGAAGGCTCATGCGGACTACGGTGTCGTTCCCATAGAAAACTCGATAGAAGGAGCCGTAAATCATACGCTTGATATGTTTATTGATTCCAATCTCAAGATATGTTCCGAGGTATTGCTTACCATATCGCACAACCTGCTCTCAAACAGTCCGGCAGACAGGATAAAGAAGATATACTCGAATCCCCAGGTATTTGGCCAGTGCAGGAACTGGCTTAAATCAAGATATGCTAATGCCGAGTTGGTTGAAATATCGAGCACTACAAAGGCGGCAGAACTTGCCTCACAGACCAAAGATACGGCAGCAATCGCAAGTATAGTTGCCTCAGAACTGTATAATTTAAGGGTAATTGCCGAGCGCATAGAAGATTATACCGACAATGTTACAAGATTTCTTGTGATAGGAAATTCTATTCCTAATCCGACGGGAAACGACAAGACATCCATAATGTTTTCTATTAAGGATAAAGTAGGGGCGCTCCACGAGATGCTTGCACCTTTCAAGAAAAACAGTATAAACCTTACAAAGATAGAATCAAGGCCGTCGAAGAGGAAGGCATGGGAGTATTACTTCTATATGGATTTTCTTGGGCATACCTCGGACAATAATGTAAAAAAGGCCTTGCGGGAATTAACGACAAGTTGTTCCATGCTTAAAATTTTGGGTTCCTATCCGGTAAGCGATTAATGAGTATAATTACATAGTGTATGCCTAAAGGTGCGAATGATGTCAAAGCTAGATGTTATACCAAGAGATGTACTGGAAAAGATAAGGCCTTATGTGCCGGGAAAACCACAGGAAGAATTAAAGAGGGAACTGGGCATAGCCAGGTCCATTAAAATTGCCTCCAATGAAAACCCTCTCGGGCCTTCAAAAAAAGCGGCTGTTGCGGTAAGAAAAGCCATCAGAAAGATAAACCGCTATCCCGATCCCGACTGTTTTAACCTGCGGAGGCTTCTTGCGTCTAGACTCGGGGTGGGGCAGGATTCGCTCATGGCGAGCAACGGTTCCGACGAGATAATAGTACTTACGTTACGGGCTTTTGTAAATGAAGGAGATGAGGTAATAGTCGCATTTCCCACATTTTTGATATTTGAGATACAGTCAATCGCTCAGGGCGCTCGCGTCGTCAAAGTGCCGCTTAAAAATTTCAGATATGACCTGTCGGCAATGTTATCAAAGATTAGCTCAAAGACCAAAGTAATTTTTATTGCAAATCCCGATAACCCCACAGGCACCTACGTGACTAAGACTGAACTGGATGCCTTTATTGAAGCAGTTCCGGAAAACATCATCATATATCTTGATGAGGCATATGTTGAGTTCGTAGACGAAAAAGATTTTCCGCAGAGCCTGGAATATCTCGCCAGGAAACGGAATATTATCATTACCAGGACATTTTCCAAAATCTACGGCCTTGCAGGATTGCGGGTAGGATACGCCGTTGCAGCTCCCGGACTTATCGGATATCTCAATAAAGTGAGAGAACCTTTCAATGTGAATTCGCTTGCACAGGCTGCTGCCTGCGCCGCGTTAAAAGATAAACGACATGTTGAAAATACAAAACAGCTTATAAAGGAACAAAAAAATATTTTATATGGCACCTTTGATTCCCTAAAATTAATGTATGTCCCTTCCGCAACAAATTTTATATTAGTCGATACGGGCTTTGATGGCGTAACGGTATTTAATGAACTGCTCAAAAAAGGTGTTATTGTAAGGGATATGAAACCGTATATGTTGGGCACATGGATAAGGGTAACCATAGGAACCCTTCATGAAAATAGAAGGTTCATAAGGACATTTAAAGAAGTATTAACCGTACTAAGAGGAGAAAAGCAGATATGATTGTAGTATTACGACCGGATGCGACCGATGCACAGATAAACCATATAATTGAAAAAGTAGAATCTCTTGGCCTCAAGGCAATGGTATCAAGGGGCGTCGAAAGGACGATTATCGGAGTAATAGGAGAGGAAGATGTGCTCCGTGTTCAGCCGCTTGAGGTTTTTCCCGGCGTTGAAAAGGTTATGCCTATCCTGGCGCCTTATAAACTTGTCTCGAGGGATTTTAAGCCTGTAGATACCGTTGTTGAAATAAACGGCGTAACAATAGGCTCAAAAAAGATAGCGGTGATAGCGGGTCCCTGCGCAGTGGAAAATTATGAGTTATTGCTTGAAATAGCACAGGAAGTTAAAAAGGCAGGAGCATCGCTTCTGCGGGGAGGTGCCTTTAAACCGAGAACCTCGCCCTACAGCTTCCAGGGCCTGGGAGAAGAAGGATTAAAATTTTTGAAGGATGTTGGCAAAAAAACAGGCCTTTTAGTTGTTACAGAGATAATGGACCTGCGGGATATAGAACTTGTTTCGCGGTATGCCGATATCATACAGATAGGTGCACGCAATATGCAGAATTTTAATTTGCTAAAAGAAATTGGCATGTCTAAGAAACCCGTCGTGCTTAAAAGGGGTATGATGTCGACCATAAAGGAATTTTTGATGTCGGCAGAATATATCCTTTCCAACGGTAACTTCAATGTTATTTTATGCGAACGGGGCATACGGACGTTTGAAGATTATACCCGAAATACCATGGATATTTCGGCAGTCCCCATTATAAAAAGGCTGAGCCACCTACCCGTAATCGTAGACCCAAGCCATGGTACCGGACGGTGGGAACTTGTAGAACCTATGTCAAAGGCGGCTATTGCCGCGGGAAGCGACGGCCTTTTAATAGAAGTCCACTCAAAGCCGGAAGAGGCACTCTCAGACGGCGCCCAATCGCTTTTACCTGAAAAATTCGCTACCCTTATGGAATCGCTTAGGAGAGTCTGCAAGGCAGTTGATAGAGAACTTTAAGCAATGAATAAACGTTACAAGATTTGCATCATAGGTGTCGGACTGATAGGTGGCTCACTCGCCCTCGCCTTTAAAAAAAATAAACTTGCCTTACAGATAACCGGTTGCGGACGAAACCCCGAAAAGTTACATGCGGCAAAACGCCTGGGTATTATTAATAAATACAGCCTTAGCGTAAAAGATGCAATAAATGAGGCGGACATTATTATTATAGCGACGCCCGTAGGCCAGATACTGAAATTTGCTAAAGATACATTCGCATATGCCAAAAAAGGGGCTATTGTAGTAGATGTAGGAAGCACAAAATCTCAGATTGTAACCCAGATTGAAAAAATAGTTCCGCATGATATATATTTTATCGGTTGCCATCCCCTAGCGGGTTCTGAAAAATTCGGAGCGCAGCATGCCAGCGCAGCTCTTTTCCTTGATTCGTATTGTATTATAACAGTGACGCCGAGGACGAATAAAAGAGCTCTCCGTATAATCAAGTCGTTATGGGTTCGTATCGGCTCAAGCGTTGTTACCATGAGTCCTGCCAGGCACGATAGTATACTTTCGCTGATTAGCCATCTGCCGCATATCGTAAGCGTTGCGCTTATCCGTTCGGTAGATTCAAAATATTTTAAATTTGCCGCAGGAGGACTGAAAGATACGACCCGAATTGCTTCAAGCGAACCGCTGATGTGGCGGGATATATGCGTAAGCAATAGGTCTAATATTATACATGCGATAGAGCAATTTGAAAAATATTTAAAGAAGATTAAAAATGCGCTTTCTGAATCTGACGATACTGCGCTCCTTGAGGAACTGAAAGCGGCGCAGCGCAGAAGGGATTTGTTGGCGGATAAAAATCAAAATGCGGAAAAAGCAACCGGATAAAAAATTTATCCCGCACCCAGAAAACCATGTCTGTAAAGGCATGGATGAATGGTTTTCGGGCGGGATTCCGCTCCATGAGCGGAAGACCGAAAAGTCAGAAACCACGGCTGTCCTTCGACGAGCTCAGGATGGTTCGAAGGATGGTGAGCGGAGTCGAACCATTAAGCCGCGGAGCTTCATTGTCGCAATAGACGGTCCCGCCGGCTCAGGCAAGAGCACCGTGGCGAAGCATATAGCAAGGAAGATGCATTTTCTTTATATCGATACCGGGGCTATGTACAGGGCAGTAACGCTCAAGGCACTCAGGAAAAAAGTTAACCTGGTCGATAAAGAGGCCCTGATACATATTGCAAAACATTCTAAGATTAAGCTGAGCTCAAACCATAGGGGTAGACAGAAGGTGTTTTTAGACGGCGAAGATGTTACGGGACAGATAAGGACGCCGCAGCTTACCAGGTGCGTTGCTTATATCGCGAAAGTAAAAGGCGTAAGGGAACATATGGTGTATCTTCAGCGAAAACTCGGGCGGACCGCACACAGCGTACTTGAAGGAAGAGATATTGGAACAGTTGTGTTTCCCAATGCAGATATAAAATTCTATTTGGATGCCTCCCTTGACGAACGCACCCTCAGACGATTCAAGGAACTTAAAAAAACAAATGCTGCGATCAGCCTTGATGATGTAAAAAAGGATGTAACGATTAGGGACAAAAAAGATATGACAAGGAAATATGCTCCCTTAAAGCGAGCCAAAGATGCATTCTATATAGATACCACACCTCTTTCTATAAAGGAAGTGACCGATACCCTGCGTACTATTATAAGAAAAAAATATGGCCTTTCATGATATATCAGATTTTTAGAATAATATTTCTCGTCTTAAGCAAAATATTTTTTAGGTTAAAGGTAATTAATAAAAATAAAATTCCGCGTACCGGTGCTCTTATAATAGCAAGTAACCATACAAGTTTTTTGGATCCTGTGCTCTTAGGCGTCGCCTCGCCAAGGCCGTTTAATTTTATGGCAAGGGAAGATTTATTTTCTTCCAATAGGTTTTTTGGCAGGTTGTTACAATCGATTAATGCATTTCCCCTAAGGCGGGAAGGAAGTGCGCTCGGTGCGTTTAAAGAGGCGCTCAAAAGGCTGCAGCAAGAAAAGGCGCTTGTTATATTTCCCGAGGGTACAAGAAGTAAAAACGGTGCCTTAGGCAAAGCCCATTCGGGAATCGGTTTGCTTGCACTGAAGTCTCGCAGCCCCGTTATTCCCGCATATATAGATGGTTCAGGTAAAGCACTGCCGCGGAATGCCTGTTTTATCAAGTGTGAACCGATAACGGTATATTTTGGCGAACCGATAAGCACTACGAGTTTTGCTGAACTAGAAAGTCAGGAAAATTACCAGCGGTTTGCCGATCTTATTATGGAGCGCATAACCCAGCTGAAAAAACTACATGCGAAAACATGATGCTATGGCAATGATAAAAATAAAGATTGCTAAAAATTCCGGATTTTGTTTTGGCGTAAAACGCGCGGTAGACATGACCATCAAAGAACTGGAAACTGCTCACCATAAAACGATTTATTCCATAGGGCATATCATCCATAACAAATATGTAATCGAAGAACTTTCCAAAAAAGGTTTGATAGTGGCGGGCGGGATAGAGGAGATTAAAAAAGGCACGCTTATAATCCGTTGTCACGGACTCGCTACTTCCGTTATTGAAGAGGCAAAAAAGAGGGGTCTACGGCTCATAGATGCCACATGCCCCTATGTTATGAACTCGCACAAAATAGTCGAACAATTGCTGCGCGAGGATTATCGCGTAGTGGTAGTAGGAGACAAAAATCATCCGGAAATACAGGCATTGTGCGATACTAATAGCAATATTACCGTTGTTGATGAAAATACAGATGTGAACCTGATTACAAGGGTGCATACAAAAATTGGCCTTGTTGCCCAGACAACTCTTCCGCTTAGCCTTTATAAAAAGGTTATAAGGTCGTTTATAAAAAAAGGTTTTTCTAATCTGCATATTTTTAACACGATATGCAACGATACCAGAAAAAGACAATTTGCCGCAAAAAGGTTGGCAAAGTCGGTTGATTGTATTCTTGTGGTGGGAGGTGCATCTTCCGCAAATTCAAAGAGGCTTTATCAGATTTGTAAAGAGCTGAACTCAAACACGTACCAGCTTGAACATCCGGATGAGTTCAAAGCACAGTGGGTTGCGGGATCACGCAGTATCGGTATTGTCAGCGGAGCTTCGACACCCGATAAAATGGTTACTCAATTGGCAGATAAGCTCACGCGCGTAGATAGTACTTGTAAAAAAAGTAATTATGTTGTAGAATTAAAAAAATAATCCAATAAAGGGGGTATTAAGTATAACAATGGCAAAATTTAGTAAAAAAGAGAACGATGGAGAGGTTCTGGAAACGGAACAAAAAGAAAATAGCGAGATTGCAAAGATATACGAGGAATCGCTAAGGGATATCAAAGAAGGACAGATCATAAAAGGGAAAATAATAGCAATAGGAAGGGACGGGGTTTTGGTCGATGTGGGGTATAAATCGGAAGGTTTAATCTCGCTTGCGGAATTTCCTAATCCAAATGACCTGAAAGTCGGCGACGAGATAGAGGTATACCTGGACCAGAAAGAAAATGAAGACGGTATGGTGGTTATCTCGAAAGAAAAAGCCGATAAGGCACAGAGTTGGGAGAAGATTATCGCCAGAAACAACGAAGGAGATATAATCGAAGGAAGAGTAATGAAGAAGGTAAAAGGCGGGCTCATGGTCGATATAGGCATGGAGGCATTTCTGCCCGCAAGCCAGGCGTTTTTAAGAGGGCCTATCAATCTTAATTCCCTTTTAGGCCAGGTGGTACGAATAAAAATCATAAAAATAAATAAAGCCAGAAAAAATATCGTTGTGTCAAGAAAAGAAGCACTCCACTTTGAAAAAGAGCAGGAAAGATCAAAAATTCTTGACGAACTGCAACGGGGACAACTTAAGAAAGGCACGGTAAAAAACATTACTGATTTTGGCGCTTTCATTGACCTCGGCGGAGTGGACGGTTTATTGCATATTACCGATATGAGCTGGTCAAGGATAAGCCATCCTTCGGAGATGCTTGCGATAGGCGATTCCATCGAGGTTATGATTTTGGATTTTGACAAAGAGAACATGAAAGTTTCTCTCGGCTTAAAACAGAAAACACCGAGCCCCTGGCAGAACGTAGAGCAAAAATATCCGGTAGGTTCAAAAATTAAGGGTAAGGTAGTGAATGTGATGCCGTACGGCATATTCGTGGAACTGGAGAAAGGCCTGGAAGGGCTCATCCATGTTTCCGAATTTTCGTGGTCGAAGAAAATAACGAATCCTCAGGATATGTATGCTATAGGAGACGCCGTTGAGGCAATGGTGATAGGAATTGAAGCGCAAAGCCAAAAACTCTCTCTCGGGATTAAACAGCTTGAGGCGAACCCTTGGGTTGAATTAAAAAGCAAATATCCTATCGGCTCTGTCGTTAAAGGAAAAGTGAGAAACTTGACGGATTACGGCGCGTTTGTCGAACTTGAAGAAGGTATTGACGGCCTTATCCATGTCTCGGATATGTCCTGGACAAAAAGGATCAATAATCCTTCCGAGGTATTGAAAAAAGCGCAAAAAATAGAAGCAGTAGTATTAAATATTGATCCGGAGAATCGAAAAATTTCGCTGGGAATAAAACAACTCACCCCTGACCCATGGTCTGAAATTGTGAAAAAGTATCCTGCCGGTACCCCAATAGAAGGCAAGATAGTTAAAATCACAAACTTTGGGTTATTTGTGGAATTCGAAGAGAATCTTGAAGGGCTGCTTCACATTAGTGAGTTTGATACGGATCCTTCTCTTGCTCTTGAGAAACGGTATAAAGTGGATGAGCCTATAAAGGCTATGATTTTGAAGGTTGACGAAGAACAGAGAAAGATAGCTCTTACTACTAAAGGGATGTAGTTTTTTAATTTTTCTAACAGCTCCGGAATCCACATAGGCACTATTTGCATACATAATAGAAAAATACAAAATATGAAGAATAGTGCTGTAATAATTTTCTGCACTTGTTATTTTCTTTATGTGACCCTTGAATTTTAGTATTGTTTATGATATAAATATAATGATTAACAATTCTTTTATAAATACTAAAATTATTAATTAAATAACCCTAATTCCGGAGGGTAATAAAATGAAAGTTAATAAAACTAATTTAAAAAGAACTATTGCTGCCGTAACAAGTGCAATTTTTGTTTTTACTCAGTTTGGCATAATAACCCCTTCATTTTCAGCCCTCCCCGATGAAGTTTCATTGCCAAAGGCCGACCAGATAACAATACCGGAAGCGTATGGGAAGATTGTGGAAACTTTTAACGGTGATTCTGATAAGCTGGTCGTGCATATCCAGGATCTTCATACCAATCCAGAGGCACAACGTAATTTAAGCCAGATTATAGATTATTTCATCGATAACTATGGCGTAAAACTTTTGGGAGTTGAGGGTGCGGCGAAGGGAAGGGTAGACCCCGAGTGGCTTGCTAACATATCTATGATCAAGGCCATCAATGACAAAATGGCCGATATCTTCTTAAATTCAGGAGAACTCACCGGAGAAGAATACCTTTATATAACCAAATATCCGAAGCTTAAGGATGTTACTTTCTGGGGCATTGAAGATAAAGAGCCATATTGGAAGAACAGAGAAGTTTTTAACAGGACCTATCCCAAGATCAGGGAAAACATGAGGCTATGCAGCAGCCTGGAAGGCGGCCTGGAAAAGATAAAGAAGCAGGTATATCCCGAGGTCTTAAATGAGCTCGATGAGAAACGCGCTGCCTACGAAAAACGGGAGCTAGAAGTAAAAGATTATACCTCATATCTTGTTGGCCTTGCGAACCAAAAAGATATTGATTTAGCGCAGTATGAAAATTTTTCTATCCTTGCAAAACTTGTCGCGATCCAGGATAAATTGGAATTTTCAAAGGTTGATAAGGAAAGAACGCTTCTTTTTGACGCACTCAGCAAGGTTTTATCCGAAGAACAGTCAAAAGAGTTGACAGAGAAGGTAAAGGGTCAGAATGAAGGAAAGCTCACCGCCATAGAATTTTACTCATACCTAAAGGACCTTGCCGAGAATAACGGCCTTAATTTTTCCGAATACCCGAGTATTGGTACGTATATGGAGTATATTACTACCTCGGATACCCTCGATAATGTGAAACTCTTTAAAGAACTGGACCAGGTCGAAGAAGCGATCGTTGACTCTTATATTACTACCGATGAACAAAGGCAGCTTGCGCGGTTTTCAAAGATGCTCGGCATTATGAAGAAATTCTTCGATATAAATCTTTCTAATGAAGACCTCGATTTTTACCAGAAAAATAAAGATGAATTTAAAGCGCAGGGCTTTATAGATTTTATAAAAGATAAAACAAGGGCTTATAATATCCGCTATTCCTTAGATCCGTCATTAAGCCAGCTGGACAAGGCACTGCTTGAACAAGACGAGTTTTATAAGGTTGTTATAGTGAGAGATGAGGCAATGGTACGAAATACCCTCCAGAAGATGGACGAAGGAAATTTTAAAATGTGCGTTCAGTTCTGCGGAGGGTTTCATACAAAAGGTATGATGAAATTATATAAGGAGCAAGGCATATCTTACCTTGTTGTCTCACCTCATGTTACAAAAGATTTTGACGAGGAGAACTACAGAAATTTACTGCAGGAAAAGAGAAAACCCATAGATGAACTCATGTCGGAATTTAGCTCTCTGTTACGGCCCGCACCTGCTTCTGCTAAACCCGAAGATGGCGGTATGGACCAAAAGCGGGCGGTCGGCTTAGCCGTTACGCTTTCAAGAGATATGTTTACAACGGCGATGTCCGATGAAGATGCTGCAATAGCCGCGATAAGGACGATTAATCCAAATTTAGTTCGTCTTGCCGGAACTATTCAGGGGTTTGAGGGAGCAGTTAATGCCTTAAGAAATGAGGTGCCGGAGGTTACTTTTGATGGTTTGACCCAAGCAGAAAAAGATTTCTATACAGGCTTAGGGATAGACCTTTCTGATGCGGTATTTGTGACCGGTTTTGGCGTTGCGCCGCTTGGTTTATATGATCCTGCAAACAATAAGAGAATAATTCACCGCTGGTGGGGACTTGCGGGGATACTGTATAATAAAACAAATGAACCGCGGCTGGCTCTAGGGGTAAGTAGCGCCATAACACATGTTATTGATACGCATGAGAGGTTGCATAAAGAAAATCCTGAGGCATCAGAGGAAGCGGTTTTAGGAATGGAATTTGATGTTTTGGAAGCAAAAAGTGCCGGTGAAAGACAGGCGATTAGTTTTGGTCTTGATGTACTTGCTGCCCCTATCGGAACAGCTCGCGGCAGAGGAGAGATACTAGGTCGTGAGTATGCAGAGTTTGTACGGTCAACAACAATAAAAGATCTGTCTGTGCAAGAAGGTAGTCTTGAGATGCCGCCCAAGGAAGAATTAATAGCCAAGGCCGCAGCTGTGTCGCGTCATATTGTTGAGGCTACTGAGAGTGAGCGCCAAGAAGCAATTACAAAGGCTACTAGTGTGGTTCAAGAACATGATAATTATTTTAAGGCCCAAGCTCAGGTGCCGTCCAGGCTTATCAAAGGTAATTTACTCGTTGATATAGGAGCGCTCTTTACTGCGGATGGGAGGGTTCTGTCAATAAACCCACCGGGGACATTGCTTGGATATGGTAAAGAAGATTTAAAAGCAGCAGGAGTAAATATCGTAAGAGTGTTCAATATATATGGCCTTACTGCAGGGCAGATAGAAAGGTTTATTCAGGAGCAGTTAGGGTTGAGTGCGGAAGACGGGATTACTATTCAGGTGCTTTCTCCAGAACAGGTAGTTGCAAATAAGCAAGAGCTAATTAACGATAATATGGTTTATCTTAGACGAAACGAAGGGAGTTTAAGCGAGGTGCTGGCCGTAAACTTAGGGCGCCGCGTAGTAATTGAACTTGCGGAAGGCCAGGAAGATACTGTATATCTATCGCCGTTTGCCATCGCTATCGGTTTGGCGGGCAATGCCACAGATGTATGGAATGCAATTGAACCGCCTGAGGTGAGAAATTTTGTTTCCCTTGGTGAAGCCGAAGTGAGGGTTGCTCCCGTACCTAATAATTTTGTCCAGCAGGCGCTTATTGAAGCCCTGAAAGCAATTCAGAGATAGGGTTATTTTCTGTCAAAAAAGGGATTTTTGCCTGAAGCTGAAACAGGGATACCGAGTGCAACCTTAACGTCTTTTCCCAGAAATCCCAGCTCGAGAGCGTTTATTCCCGCCGAATACATGACTCTATTATCGGCCCGGTTATCAATTGCTGTCGAGACCGCCGAACCAACCGCTATACCAAGGTCGATCGTATTAAAGGCACAGACGGCATTATGTAACGTTGCCTGTTCGCAGCCCTCAAACCCGCAGAAATTGCAGTACGTAAGGCCCATCGGCTTGATTTTTGTGCCTATTAGAACCACATAGGAAGCAACCTTTAAATTCTCCGCATCCCGCACAAAAGACGGTTTATTTTCTTTTATTCCTATCTTTTCCATTCTTTCAATAAGGCGGATTTTTTGCTTGCCAGAAATTATTTTGGTGACTATATTATCAACGCCCCTTGCCTTTGGCGCTGTCCGGGCTGCTACGCACATGAGTTTTGCAACTATCAGTAAAGCCTCTTGTTCTATTTTCATATTTGTACCTCCGATTTTCAGGTATTATTGTATGTGAATTTTGCGTTAAGTCAATAGAAAGTATTGCCTTGTATATAGAAAAAGGTTGAGGTTTAGGCTAAGGTTAAGGATTTTTCTCAACCTAAGCCTCGCCCTCAGCCTTAATGTATTTGACAATCAAGCCCCTTTAATGTTAAAATATCGCAACTTATGAACCCAGAACTTAAAAAACAATTTGAAATTATTAAACGGGGAACTTCCGAGATAATATCAGAAGAAGAACTCAAAACAAAACTCGAAAACTCCCTAAAGACGAAAAAGCCTTTAATAATAAAGGCAGGTTTTGACCCAACCGCCCCGGATATCCATCTGGGACATACTGTCCTCTTAAGAAAACTCAGGCATTTCCAGAGCCTTGGCCATAAGGTGATTTTTCTTATCGGTGATGCAACTGCCTTAGTGGGCGACCCGTCCGGGCAATCTCAGATGAGAAAAGTGCTTACCCTGAATCAAGTTGAAGCTAATGCCCATACGTATGAAGAACAGGTAGGAAAGATTTTACAAACAGATAACCCATCCATATTTGAACGCAGGCATAACAGCGAATGGTTCTTGCAGATAGTTAGAAAAACTAAAGAGCAACCGTTTAATTTCCCTCAGTTTATTGACCTTGCCCAGAAATATACCGTTGCACGACTTTTAGAAAGAGATGATTTTCAGAAAAGGCTTAAGGAGAATAAGCCTATAAGTTTTTTGGAACTCTTCTACCCTCTTATGCAAGGGTATGATTCGGTGCGGTTAGAATCTGACATTGAAATAGGAGGGACCGACCAGAAGTTCAATATGCTGGTAGGCCGTGACCTTCAGGAGGCTTATGGGCAGAAACCCCAGGTAGTAGTTACCATGCCCCTTTTAGAAGGCCTTGACGGTGTCAACAAGATGAGTAAATCGCTCGATAATTATATTGGCATAAACGAGCCCGCGCGGGAAATATTCGGAAAGATTATGTCCGTATCGGATGAGCTTATGTACAAATATTACGAGCTTCTTACGGATGAGGATTTAGAAGGGGTACGGGCGCTTCATCCCATGGAGGCAAAGAAAAAACTTGCCAGAGAAATTGTCCATCACTATCATGGTGAAAAAGAAGCTTCTGAGGCACAAATTGACTTTGAAAAAAAATTTCAAGAGCGAGATCCTTTTGTTAGAGTTGAACCCCAGATTATATCAATAGACATGATCACCAATTCGGAAGAAGGTCTTTTATTAAAAAATATATTATTTGACGTACAGATGTTAGGCCCAAAATTGAACATGAGTAAGAGTGAATTTCGTCGCCTTATTGAACAGGGTGCTATTACTGTAAATGGTGAAAAAGTAACCGATGTTTACTATCGTATAGAACCTAACAAGGAATATTGTATCAAAGTAGGGAAAACCAAATTTTATAAGGTTATTATTAAATAAAATAAGTATCTAAAAAATAAATAAATAAACACTTGACAAACATTTGTAATTTTGGTACATTTATAACACGCTAAATTTAAGGTATTTGACATACTCAGTGTCAACAAGCGTTGACAGGGAGATATATTGATAATAGTTACTTCTGCCAGATTTGGATAAGAAGTAGTACTATAGAAGTGAGGGTTTAGCAAATGAATAGCACCTTCGCGGTGCTATTTTTATTTCTGTTCTTTGAAATTTTTGTGCGAAAATAGCCAGTTGGTCAACTCAAGTAATATCAGAATTAAATTTTTGGAGAGTTTGATCCTGGCTCAGAACGAACGCTGGCGGCGTGGATTAGGCATGCAAGTCGAACGATTTTTCGTTGGTTCTTTGGGCCGCAAGGCCTGAAGAATTGGTGAAAAAGAGTGGCAAAAGGGCGAGGAACACGTGGGTAATTTACCCCTAAGATCAGGATAACATTGCGAAAGTGATGCTAATACTGGATAAGACCACGGGAGGGCATCCTCCTGAGGTTAAATGATTGTTGAGGCTACGCAAGTAGAATGCCTTCGCTTAGGGATAAGCCCGCGTCCTATTAGCTAGTTGGCAGGGTAATGGCCTACCAAGGCGACGATGGGTAGCTGGTCTGAGAGGATGGTCAGCCGCACTGGGACTGAGACACTGCCCAGACTCCTACGGGAGGCTGCAGTCGAGGATCTTTTGCAATGGGCGAAAGCCTGACAATGCGACGCCGCGTGCAGGATGAAGGTTTTCGGATCGTAAACTGCTTTTGCACCGGATGAAAG
>JAZDNB010000019.1:0-2013 GCA_043800345.1 Candidatus Omnitrophota bacterium | reverse complement strand
AGGGGCTTGTATTATTGCAAGAGCTATTACCTATTCCATCCCCTGCGATGGGGCAACTAAAGAAGAAAGCCGTATACCGGAAAACGGTACGTACGGTTTGAGGAAGGGGACAGAGATTGCAAAATCTCTTCCTACTCTATTTTGGTGCAAATCCGCCAGAAAATGCTTGGGCTTTTCAGTTCTGAGAGGTATAATCTGTAAAGAAGCGCAAATCTAGAAGGGAACCAGTGTCCGAACATATATGCCCCAATTGTAAAGAGCCCAATCATGACGACGATGCCCTCTTATGCATTTATTGCGGCGAATCCCTCCGCCGCGAATCGGGCATAATCGGCAGGATGAAATACACTCGTCACAAGATCGTCTTCATTACAGCCGTAATCCTCATACTCCTCGCCTTTTGCGTGTTAATGCTTCGATAACCACCGGATTCCTTTTGGAAAACTCTGTGGTTTGACTTTTACCGCCCGCAAGCGTATAATTAACATAAACGATGGAGTGAACATAATGAGGAAGATGGCGATTTTTGTTGTGACATTGGCGCTTATTGTAGGTTTGGCTCAGACAGCCTCAGCCGGTATGAGGTATGGAAGTTCGGATACTTTATCTGAGGTGATAACCGGTACGGTTCTTATTATGTCAACGAACAGCCTGACAATAAAAGACGATAAAACGCACACATATAGGACAGTTGACATACGCGGCGATTTGATGTCCGGCCTCGCAGAGGGGGATAAGGTAAAGATAACACTTCAGAAAAACAGCAACCTTGCTGAAAAGGTGATAAAACTTAAATCCAAATCAGGTAAATAGGACGGCACAAATTTTTCTCTTAAAGGAGACAGGGCGATGAAAAAAGTTATAATAGTTTCTTTGAATGCGATTGTTTTGTTGGCGTTTATAAGTATCGCCTTTTCGCAGGAAGGAAAGCCGGTCAGGCTGCCGACCCCCGACACGACGGGTGGTAAACCGCTGATGCAGGCGTTGAAGGACAGAAAGACAAGCCGCGAATATAGCAATAAACCTCTATCCTTACAGATGCTATCTGATTTGTTATGGGCTGCGTTCGGGGTTAACAGGCCCGACTCGGGTGGCAGGACGGCCCCCTCGGCGATGAATTGCCAGGAGATAGAAATATATGTTGCAATGGATTCCGGTCTTTATCTGTATGACTCGGCAAAAAACACGCTGGAACAGATCTCCGCGGAAGATATAAGAAGCGTTACGGGCAAGCAGCCTTTCGTAAAGGACGCGGCAATAAATCTTATCTTTGTGGCGGACTTGTCCCGGGCCGGGAGATTCGGTAAAAAGACAGAGTTTTATACCGCCTGTGATGCGGGATATGTTAGTCAGAACGTTTATCTTTATTGCGCATCCGCAGGCCTCGCGACTGTGGCGCGCGGCATGTTTGACGAAAAAGAGCTTTCCGCCGCCATGAAACTTACCGCAAACAAGAAGATTATTCTTACGCAGACTGTCGGCCATCCGAAGTAAAATAAGCAGCAGGAATAGGGACGTAGCGCTTTGGGCGCTATGCAGGGTGTCCCAAAATGAGACTGTTGAAAAACTAACGATTTTTAACCAATTTATGGTGTAATGCTTTCCGGGTTTTTTGTTTTTCTTAAGTCTTTTTACATTTTTTCATAAATTCGGTTTTCATTCATTTTGGATTATCTATAAGCCAGGGCCTCATCAAACACAGGAGCCCTTAATCGCGTCATGACGACCCTTGCCAGGCGTTTGATGTTGATGCATATGGCCGTAAGAATCGTTTGTATTGTTACCTGCGCAAGGCCTCGATATCGGAACCTTCGAAGGCCATGGTAGCACTTGGCCTCGGCGAATTTAGGCTCTGTACATAATCTGCGGATCTTGGCCGCTTCTTTGTATCGTTCGGTTTTATTGATGAGCTCAGCTCTTTTTATGACGTCATAGTAGTCATTTATTTCAAAAACACGATACGAGTACGTACTCTTGGTACATCGCGACAGGTAATGGCAAGACTTGCAGTCT
>JAZDNB010000001.1:0-13444 GCA_043800345.1 Candidatus Omnitrophota bacterium | reverse complement strand
TTAGCCACGCTTGCTATTCCTCAGTACACCAAAACAGTCGAAAAGGCGCGCGCTGCAGAAGCCTATTCTAATCTTGGTACGATAAGGAAAGCCGAGTGGATATACTATAATGACAGAACACCGCAGACCTTTGGTGCGCTTATAGATTCTCTGGATATTGAAAATCCGAATTCAAATCCCAATAAGAATTTTAACTACACGCTAGCCGCAGGTTCATCAACCTTCTTGGCAACCGCCACGAGAGTTTCCGGAACGAATTCCGGTGAACTTCTTACGATAGATCAGGCTGGTACTGTAAATGCTTCCTCTTGGTCACCGTAGTTCGGGTTTTAGCATAACGTCTACATTGACGGGTAAGAATTACAGCCGCGGAGAGGATAACCGGATACTCTAACGCTTGTAATTCTGCACGCGAGGCCGAAATCTTTTTAAAACGACACTAAGTAGTACTACATATAAATTTTCTGCCCGAACCTAATCTGACGTATTGCTGATAATAGTTTTACATTTATCCGGAGGGGAAATAAGGGTTACCGGAGAAAGTCACTATGCGCAAAAAGAGCTATAGCACTATCATACGCAAAAGTTTTACGCTTCTTGAAATATTGATAGTGATTGTTATAGTGATAATTTTGGCAATACTGGCGTTCCCCCAGTATGTAAAAACCGTGGAAAAAACGCGATTGAAAGAAGCCGAAGTAATATTAAGAACTATTCATGCTGCCGAGAAAATGTATAAGTATGACTACAATATTTTCACTGATAGTCTCTCAGACATTAATTTTGTGTATATGGAAGACCCCAACGTTAATGAAGATAGAGGGTTTGATTATTCCATAATAACGGCCACATCCGGCGAATTTGGCGTAAAAGCAACGAGGATTGGTGGAACAAATAGCGGAGAAGAGATAACCATAGATACGGATGGAAATATAGATACCTCCGGTTTTACTCCATAGTGCTATGTTAATACGGACAAGGTGATAAAAGATAAAGCGGGTTTTGGAAAATTTGAGATTATAGTAAACATTTTAGTAATAGTTTTTTTGGGGGTTATTGTAATATCGCAGTATTCCAGATATCTTGAAAAAGAGCGGGGAGAGAAGGCAAAGCTGGTACTTAAATCGTTACGAGCCTCCGAAAAAATATATAAATCTCAGACAAACATCTACGCTTTTAAGATGAATGACCTTATGCGCTATGCAGGGAATATTAATGCCAATCCAAAAAGGACGTTTGACTATAGCATAACCTATGCGGATAGAAATTCTTTTACCGTACGGGCAACACGGCGCACGGGCATAAACGGGGGCGAATATATTACAATTGACCAATCAGGGAATTTTAATTCAAAAGGTATTGATACCTGGATCCCGTAACTAATAGGAATTCTGACATAACTGAAAGGAGGCGGTAATGGAAAATATCTTTGTTTTCATAGGGATAATAAGCGGTTTTTTCGGCATTGTCATCGTTTTTACTCCAAAACTATATTCTTCAATCGTCAAGAATCTTAGTAAAACAGTTGCAACGATTGACGATATTAGTTTTAGATACAAGATACCCATGGGGATTCTCCTGATTATAGTCTCCATATTGATGTTTTATGTTTCACACCTTCATAAACAGATCGGCGTGGGACTGTAATTTATTTATTAACAAGTAGTTAAAGAAATAAGAAGCATCTAAAGCCCATTTAATATGTATTATATGGGCTTTTTATTTACAGGGTATCCTCTGATTATACTGTAACCGATTTTTGCAAATGACCTTACAGGTCTTAAAGATACCTCCTGAAATTATATAACCCAATATCATAACGTAAGTTCCGCCTGTTAACTTATACAATAAGAGCATAAATTTATTGACAATAGTATATTACTTGTTATACTTAACCAAGGTTACTAAAAAAATAAAATATATTATAACCAACTCTCATTAAACGAGGAATGGCGATTATGAGAAGCGATATCATAAAAAAAGGTTTAGAAAGGACTCCTCATAGAGCGCTCCTTTATGCTACGGGATTAGGCAGAAAAGATTTACATAGGCCTTTTATAGGCATAGCGAGTTCTTTTACTGATTTGATTCCCGGTCATATTGGCATGCGAGACCTTGAACGTTATATTGAGCGCGGCATATGTTATGGGGGAGGGGTGCCGTTTTTATTTGGTATACCAGGTATCTGCGACGGAATAGCGATGGGGCATCTTGGTATGTGTTATCCTTTGCCCCTAAGGGAGATAGTGGCGGATACCATCGAAACCGTTTGTAACGCGCATTGTTTAGACGGTCTTGTGTGTCTTACTAATTGTGATAAAATTACCCCCGGTATGCTTATGGGGATAGCGCGTCTTGATATACCGGCGGTTATAGTTACTGCGGGACCCATGCTTTCCGGACGTTTCCGAAAGAAAAAACTTGCTTTTGTTCATGATACGTATGAAGCGCTGGCACGGGCAAAAAAAGGAGAGATCTCCGCCAAAGAACTTTCGTGCATAGAAATGGAAGCATGTCCGGGTGCCGGCTCTTGCCAGGGGCTATATACGGCCAATACTATGGCCTGCCTTACCGAGACGATGGGTTTGTCTTTGCCCGGATGTGCGACAAGTCTTGCAATATCGGCAAAGAAGCGCAGAATTGCCCAGGAAAGCGGTGAACGTATCGTAGAACTGGTTAAGAAAAACATAACCCCTTTGAACATAATCAACAGACAATCTTTAGAAAATGCCATTATTGTTGATATGGCTTTGGGGGGGTCAAGTAATACCGTTTTACATCTTATGGCTATTAGCCACGAAGCACATATTGTTATAGACCTTAGCACGTTTGACAGATTGAGTAAAACTACCGCGCATATTACCAATTTAGAACCCTCAGGCGAGCACTTTATGGAGGACCTTGAATATGCCGGAGGAATCCCTGCTGTGCTTAAAAGATTGAAGAGTAAGTTGCATAATACGATGACAGCAAGCGGCAGAAGGATTTTTGATATTGCAGGTAGCGCTGAGATTTTTGACGAAGAAGTTATAAGACCGTTTAACCGTGCATATCATAAGCAGGGAGGTATTGCGGTTTTATTTGGGAATCTTGCTCCTCATGGTGCGGTGGTTAAACAGTCGGCAGTAAGCCCTGCGATGATGCGATTTAAAGGCCGCGCGCGCGTATTTAACCGCGAAGAAGAAGCCATGCAGGCAATCTTAAAAGGTAGGATAAAAAAAGGAGATTGTATCGTAATCCGTTATGAGGGTCCCAGCGGCGGACCCGGTATGCGCGAGATGCTTGCTCCTACCTCTGCTATAGTCGGTATGGGACTGTCCGAATCTGTTGCGCTTATAACCGACGGCAGATTTTCCGGAGGTACAAAAGGACCTTGTATAGGGCATATTTCTCCTGAGGCTGCATCAAAGGGTCCCATTGCAGTTATCGAAGATGGCGATGCTATTACTATAGATATACCAAATAGAAGATTGGAAGTCGACCTGACAAAAGCTGAGATAGAAAAAAGATTTAGAGCGTGGAAGCCGGTCCCTCCGAAAATTAGGACGGGATATCTTGCGCGTTACATGAGACTGGTGAGTTCGGCGGATAAAGGAGCAATATTAACGTGACAGGCGCACAGATACTTATTGAGTCCCTCAAGCGCGAAGGCGTGAAGGTTATGTTTGGTTATCCGGGGGGCCAGGTTCTGCCTATTTTTGATAAAATTTATGATGCGGACATCCGCTTCATTTTAACCCGTCATGAGCAGGGTGCGGCACATGCTGCCGATGGGTATGCGCGGGCAACCGGAAAAGTGGGTGTGTGTATTGCTACCTCCGGTCCGGGTGCAACCAATTTAACGACCGGTATTGCCAATGCCTATATGGATTCTATCCCTATGGTTGCCATTACCGGCCAGGTAAAATCTTTCTTAATCGGCAATGATGCATTCCAGGAAGCAGACGTTACCGGGATTACTCGTCCCGTAACCAAGCATAATTATTTAGTCAAGGACGTAAACGAGTTGACCCGTATTGTGCGTGAGGCTTTTTATATCGCTTCCACCGGGCGTCCCGGACCCGTATTAATAGATATCCCTTCGGATATTCAGTTAGCGGATACGCAGTTTATATGGCCTGAGAAAGTGGAAATCCGGAGCTACAAACCGACATATGTCGGCCATCCCGGACAAATCAAAAAAGCGGTCAAATGTATTACACAGTCCAAGCGTCCGATTCTTTATATAGGCGGAGGGGTAATTATTTCACAGGCACACAAGGAATTGCGGGAACTGGCGGAAAGAATAAAAGCGCCTTTAACATGGACGCTTATGGGCATCGGCGGTTTTCCCGGAGACCATAACCTTTCGCTGGGAATGCTTGGTATGCACGGTACTGCCTATGCCAATCATGCTATAATGGAATCGGATTTAATTATTGCCGTGGGTGCCCGTTTTGATGATCGCGTCACAGGCAGACTCGATACCTTTGCCCCTCACGCAAAAATTATCCACATCGATATTGACCCTGCATCGATAAGCAAAAATGTAAAAGTTGATGTTCCTATTGTAGGCGATGCAAAAAATATTTTAAGAGAACTCCTGAAAGCACTTAAAAAGACACCCGATACAAACGAGTGGCTTAAGACGGTGGAGGGTTTTAAAAAAAGATATCCTATGAAATATAAAGACGAGGGAAAACTGAAACCTCAATATGTCGTCGAACAAATTTATAAAATGACCAGAGGAGATGCTATTATTACCACAGAAGTAGGGCAGAATCAGATGTGGGCCGCACAGTGGTACACATATACTTCGCCGCGTACCTTTATTTCCTCCGGCGGACTTGGTACTATGGGATTTGGTTTTCCTGCGGCAATAGGTGCAAAGATAGGTTGTCCCGATAAACATGTCATAGATATTGCCGGAGACGGTTCAATCCAGATGAATATTCAGGAACTGGCAACATGCGTGTGTAATAAGATAAATGTAAAAGTGGCGATACTGAATAACGGTTATCTGGGTATGGTGCGGCAGTGGCAGGAACTCTTCTATAAAAAGCGTTATTCTCAGGTGCGTATTACCAGTCCCGATTTTGTGAAATTAGCGGAAAGCTATGGCGCAGTAGGAATTCTCATCACCAAGAAAGAAGAAGTGTGTCCGGCAATTGAAAAGGCGCTGGCGGTAAATAATACGGTGTTTATGGATTTTCATGTCGAACAGGAAGAAAATGTCTACCCTATGGTTCCCGCAGGAGAGGCGATAAATAAAATAATCGGCGGGTTGGCGTAATTTTTAATTACGAATACGGTCTATTGCTATGAGACATACGATTTCAGTTTTAGTCGAAAATAAATTCGGGGTACTTGCGCGCGTTGCGGGGTTATTTAGTGCAAGAGGTTACAATATTGCTTCGCTTGCAGTAAGCGAGACGTTAGACCCTACGATATCCTACATGACCATAGTAGTGGAAGCAAAAGATGAAACAATACTGGAGCAGATAAAAAAACAGCTTAATAAGCTTATAGATATAATAACCGTCACTGATTTTACAAAAAAAGAACATGTGGATACGGAGCTTATTTTAATTAAGGTGCACTGCGGCAGTAAAGATAAAGTGAAATTGGAGCATCTTTTAAACAGATATGTCGCCAAAATAATCGGGCGCAGGGGCGATAACGTAATTATTGAAGCTATAGGAGAGCAACAGCAAATTAAGCAATTGCTTGAAGGGCTTGAGCAATTTGGAATTAAGGAATTGGTAAGAACCGGCCGCGTAGCGATGGCCTATTAACCAAGATTAACTATCAAAGGAGGAACTACTATGGCAAAGATTTACTATGATAATGACGCGGATTTGAATCTTCTTAAGGATAAAACTATCGCGATTATAGGGTATGGTATTCAAGGCCGCGGTCAGGCCCTGTGCCTGCGTAATTCAGGTTGCAGGGTGGTTATTTCGGAACTTCCGGACACCCCGAATTATGAACAGGCAAAAAAAGACGGATTTATTCCCGTAACAGCCGCGGAGGCTACACGCGATTCTGATATTATTCAGATTTTAACTCAGGACCATGTCCAGTCAAAGGTGTACAAGGAATTTATCAAGCCGAATCTAAAGAAAGGAAAGGCCCTTTGTTTTTCTCACGGTTTTAACATTCATTTCAAACAGATAAAACCATCGAAGACGGTGGATGTATTTATGGTTGCCCCCAAAGGTCCCGGGGCTCTCGTGAGACGGATGTATGAAGAAGGAAAGGGTGTGCCGTCCCTTGTAGCAGTATTCCAGGATGCTACGGGAAGTGCACTTAAACTGGCGCTTGCCTATGCAAAAGCAATCGGTGCGACAAAGGCAGGAGTAATCGAGACCACATTTAAGGAAGAAACGGAAACTGACCTTTTCGGGGAACAGACGGTATTATGCGGCGGGGTAACCGAGCTCATCAAGGCGGGTTTTGATACCCTGACAGGGGCGGGCTATCAACCGGAGATCGCATATTTCGAGGTACTCCACGAATTAAAACTTATTACCGATTTAATTCAGGAAAAGGGAATGTCCGGTATGCGCCGTAGCGTATCTAATACCGCCTGCTACGGAGATTTGACACGAGGCAGGAGAATTATTACCGCAAAGACGAGAAAAGAAATGCAAAAGATCCTTAAGGAAATACAGAAAGGCAAATTTGCCAGAGAATGGATTAAGGAAAATGAGCTCGGCAGGCCTAATTTTAATAACTTGTTAAAAGAAAGCGACGAACATCCGATAGAAAAAGTGGGGCAGCAGTTGCGGGAGATGATGCCTTGGATGAAGAAGTAAGCCCCGGCTCGTAAGATGCATGCACTCTCCCTGGAAATTCGTAGAATTTCCTATGGAGAGTTCTGGGTAATCTCTTAGATTCCCCAGAACAGGGATAATTCAACCAGATAATTTTTAGTTTGGATTAAGTTAAACTTTTACTTGTAGAAATGGATAAAATTATAATTTTTGATACAACGCTTAGAGATGGAGAGCAGGCGCCGGGGGCTTCTTTAAATACGAAAGAAAAATTAGAGATTGCGCAGGCGTTAAAGAATCTGGGTGTTGATATAATTGAGGCAGGCTTTCCCGTTTCCTCAAGAGGTGATTTTGAGGCGGTGAAGGCTATTGCGCAATCTATCAAGGGGCCTGTGATCTGCGGGCTTTCGCGCGCTATAGAAAAGGATATCGATGTGGCATATCAGGCAGTAAAATTTTCTAAAAGGCCGCGTATCCATGTATTTTTAGCGACCTCAAAAATCCACATGAAATATAAGTTAAAAAAGGCAGAGGATGAAATCCTGCGTTTAGCGGTTGAGGCTACCACCTATGCCAGGAAACACTGTCCTGATATAGAATTTTCGCCTGAAGATGCCTCGCGCAGCGAACGACGGTTTCTATTTAAGGTTATTGAAGCCGTTATAGATGCGGGGGCAACTACGGTAAATATCCCCGATACCGTTGGCTATAGCGAGCCGGGAGAATTCGGCGATTTAATTAATGCAATAATGGAAAATGTCCCTAACGTTCAAAAGGCAGTAATCTCTGTCCATTGCCATAATGATTTAGGGCTTGCAGTAGCAAATTCCCTTGCGGCGGTAAAAAACGGAGCTCGTCAGGTTGAATGTACCGTTAACGGCATAGGCGAACGCGCAGGGAACGCCTCCTTAGAGGAGATTGTTATGGCAATCGATACGCGAAGGGATGTGTTTGCCGATCTTAAAACCGATATCAAGAAAGAACAGATTTATAAGACATCGCGCTTAGTAAGCAAGCTTACTAGTCTTGTTATTGCACCCAACAAGGCCATTGTCGGCGCCAATGCATTTCGGCATGAATCCGGGATCCATCAGGACGGTGTGTTAAAAGAACGTTCTACCTACGAGATTATAAAACCTGAGGCAGTGGGTTTTACGGGGCGGGGAATTGTCCTGGGAAAACATTCAGGCAGGCACGCCTTAAGCGAGCGGCTCAAGGAATTAGGCTATCATCTTACACCGCAGCAGGTTGATAAGATAAATGTGCGTTTTAAATCCCTTGCTGATAAGAAAAAGAATATATTTGACGATGATATAATATCAATATTGGAAGATGAGATTAAAATGATCAAGCCCGTATGGCATCTGGAAAATTTTGTCGTAACTTCCGGGACAAATATTCCCCCTGCCGCACACGTAACCTTAAAGTATAAAAATAAGGTTCTATCGGCAAAATCTTCGGGCGACGGCCCTGTGGATGCATGTTTTAAGACTATTGATAAAATTACGGCTATTAAGGGAGAACTTCAAGATTATCGTATTGAAGCTGTTACCAAAGGAAAAGATGCCTTGGGAGAGGTGAGCCTCAAGTTAAAAGCCAAGAACAAAGTAGTAACGGCGCGCGGTTTTAGTACCGATATTATTGAGGCCTCCGTACGGGCATATATCAATGCCCTTAATAAAATAGAGAATCTATAGCTTCCTTTCTTTGCTAATGAATAAATGGCACTCCCCGCAGATCTACGGAATTTTAGGTTACCCTATTACCCATAGCCTTTCTCCGGCCATGCATAATGCCGCATTTAAAGCGCTGGGTATTGATGCGGAGTATACATTGTTTGAGGTAAAACCGGAAGAGCTTGAGAGATTTTTATTAGAAGATAGCGTTGTCACGGACATTAAAGGTACTACATGTAAAAGTAGCGATATAGCAGGGCTCAATATTACTATCCCCCATAAGATAAAAGCAAAGGAGATACTGGAAAAGAACTTTCCGACCGATAGCAGCTACCCCGCGCAAGAGAACTTTTATTATGTGACATTATCGGGTGCAATAAATACCGTTAAGAGAATGAACCGTGGCTGGCAATATTATAATACTGATGCCCATGGGTTTTTAAGGTCGCTGGAAGGGGATTTAAAATTTGTAACAGAGGACAAAAAAGTATTGGTTATCGGATGCGGAGGTGCCGGCAGGGCTATTATTGCTGCCTTAAGCTGGAAGAACATGCAAATATCTAAAATCTATGCAAGCGATATCAGGCAGGAGGCAATGGAAGCAGCAAAACAACATTTTGGGCAATTCGCTCATTTAGAAAATAAGCTGAAGTTTGTTGTAACCGAAGATATCCCCGAAGTTATTAAAGAGTGTGATTTATTAGTCAATGCATCACCTGTAGGCATGAAAAAAGACGATGGTTCCGTAGTAGATAAGAAGCTGTTTCATAGTAATTTATTTGTCTATGATGTGGTATATAACAGAGAAACCGCATTAATCAAGGATGCCGCGTCGCAGGGACTACCCGGAGCAGGGGGTCTTGGTATGCTTTTATACCAGGGGGTTAAAGCATTCGAATTATGGACCGGGAAGCCAGCGCCGGTTGAGAAAATGCGTTCTGCTCTTACAGAGGGATTGTAAAGATGATTCCAGAAAAAATAATTGTTTTTATCTTTGGCTCGCTTTTGGGTAGTTTTTTAAACGTATGTATTCATAGACTACCCTTCGGACAATCTATCGTAACGCCGCGTTCTTACTGCCCCAAATGCAAGAAAGCCATTGCCTGGTATGATAATATTCCTTTTATAAGTTATCTTTTTCTGATAGGAAGGTGCCGACATTGTAAAGAAAAGATTTCTTTCAGGTACTTTTTGGTTGAATTAATAACCGCCCTGTTTTTTGTTGTATTCTATACTATTTTTGGCCTGGGCTATAATTTATTCTTTTATACTTTATTTATATGCGGTTTGATTATAGCTACGTTTATTGATATCCAGCATCGTATTATCCCGGATGAGATTTCTATAGGGGGTATCGTTGCAGGATTTTTACTGAGCACTCTCGTCGGTTTTCACATAAAACCTTTTTCCTATGATATGAGGCCCATGCTTAATTCATTGTTGGGTATTATAGCGGGAGGAGGGGTTATTTTTCTGACCGGTTTTCTATTTGATGCCGTCTATTTTAAACTCCTTAAAAAGCCTCCCATACAGGGCGAAACTACTTCTATGGGGGGAGGGGATATAAAACTACTCGCGATGATCGGCGCATTTCTCGGCTGGCAGAATGCACTCCTTACCTTTTTTATTGCACCGTTTTTAGGTATAGGCGTGGCGATAGTTAACTTAATTACGAAAAAGGACCATACCGTACCTTATGGGCCGTTTTTATCCATAGCTGCAGTTTTTGTCATATTTTTTGGAAAATATATTCTTTCTTACTTACGAATTTGATATTATATAAAGGAGAATGTACTTATTGATTTTTTAAGGAGGGACTTATGTTAAGAGTATTAACGGGCGGTGAATCGCACGGGGAATCCTTGGTTGCAATCCTAGACGGCATGCCGAGCAATTTGAAAATCTCAGTAGATTTTATAAATCAGGAATTAAGAAAAAGACAGCATTTTTTTGGAAGAGGTAAACGTATGGCAATTGAGGAGGATACGGCAAAGATAGTATCCGGCGTGATTAAAGGCAGAGCTACAGGAAGCCCCATCTCTATTGTGATCAAAAATAAAGACTTCTCGATAGATACGCTTCCTTCTTTATTTGCCCCAAGGCCGGGACATGCTGATTTGGCAGGGATTTTAAAATATAACCTGAAGGACATCAGGTTAGTACTTGAACGTGCGAGTGCGCGGGAAACAGCCAGCCGTCTTGCCGTTGGTGCGATTTGCAAACAGTTACTCGCACATTTCGATGTCGATATATTCAGTTATGTAACGGGGATAGGCCATCTCCATATAACTACCGGCGGCTCATTTGAAAAAATTAAATTGCAGCTTGAAAATTCTTTAATTAACTGCCCCGACAAAAAGAAAGAAAAAGAAATACTTAGACTTATCGAGCAGGTAAGGGAAAAAGGTGATACGCTCGGCGGATGTTTTGATGTTGTTGCATGCGGTGTCTGTGCCGGCCTAGGCAGTTATGCCCAGCCTGACCGAAGGATTTCAGCGCGTCTTTGCAGTGCGCTTATGTCTATCCCGGCGATTAAAGCAGTAGAGATAGGCGAGGCTATAGCAGGTTCCAGGCGTCTTGGCTCTCGCGTGCACGATGAGATATTTTATGACAAAGAGAAAAGTTTTTTTAGAAAGACAAACCATGCCGGCGGTATCGAAGGAGGAATTACCACGGGAAGCCCCGTCATATTACGCTGTTATATGAAGCCGATATCCACACTCATGAAACCCTTACGCACCGTACATATATCATCAAAGAAACCGGTAAGGGCGGATATTGTACGTTCTGACGTATGCGCTGTCCCTTCTGCGGGCATTGTGGCAGAGGCAATGGTTGCCTATGTATTTGCAGATAGCTATCTTGAAAAATTTGGTTCCGATAGCATAGAGGAGATAAAACGAAATTTTAGTGGTTATAGTAAGCAACTTGCGAGCTTTTAGCAAAGAGGTGCAGTATGAAAAACGTTGTGTTATTCGGATTTATGGGCACCGGTAAGAGTGTGGTAGGCAGAGAAGTTGCCGGCCGCCTGAAATACCAGTTTGTCGATACAGATGAACTTATAGAGAAATCGGAAGATACGACTATAAATGCTATATTCAAAAGGTTCGGCGAATCCTATTTTAGAGAAAGAGAAAAAGAAGCTGTCAATAAACTGAAAGACATAGAAAATATAGTTATCGCAACGGGCGGGGGTGCAGTCTTATTTCAAGAAAACATCGATAACTTAAAGAAAAAAGGCGTACTTATTTATCTTACCGCTACGCCCCATGTTATATATAAAAGATTGCAGCAAATGAACGATAGGCCGCTTCTTAATGTTGATAATCCCGAGGAGAAGATTAATATGCTTCTAAAATTTAGAGAGCCATTTTATAAAAAAGTTACCTATACGATAGATACCTCTGATTTGCAAATAGAAGAAGTAGTTGAAAAGGTTTTGGAAATCTATGCAAAAGCGACCAAAGAGACATAGTATACCTTTATATTGATTATTACGTTGCCATGGAAGATTTTGAAGCCCTCATTCTTTTGAATATGATTACCGGACTCGGCCCGGTAAAGATAAGAAATTTATTAGAACGTTTCAAACATCCTAAAGATATAATCAGGGCAAAGCCGCATGAGCTAAAGACGGTTGACGGGATTGACAATGACCTCGCCAAACGCATCGTATCAAACGTAATGCATACTGAATTAAGTAAAGAATTGAAACGTATAGAGAAAATGAAGGTGTGTATAACAACACTGCCCGATACTACCTACCCGAAAAACTTAAAGGAAATTTATAACCCCCCGCCCGTTCTCTATTATAAAGGCTCCTTAAATGATGGGGATAATTTTTCTATAAGTATTGTTGGTACACGAACACCTTCTTACTATGGTTTATCGCAGGCCGAAAAATTTTCATATACCCTTGCCTTAAGGGGGATAACGATTGTTTCCGGCATGGCACGCGGTATAGATAGTGCTTCGCATAACGGCGCACTTAAGGCAAAAGGTAGGACAATAGCTGTATTAGGCAGTGGTTTGGGCGTCATATATCCGCCGGAAAACGAAGCCTTATATGATAAAATCAGCCAATCAGGGGCGGTTATATCAGAATTTCCTATAGAAACGTCTCCGCATAAGGAAAATTTTCCCAGACGTAATAGGATAATAAGCGGATTTTCCTTGGGGACCCTTGTAATAGAGGCAGCAAAAAATAGCGGCTCTCTTATTACCGCGCAATATGCGCTTGAACAAAACAGGGAAGTTTTTGCGCTTCCCGGGAATATAAATGCAAACGGTTCTTTCGGGACAAATAAACTTATTAAAGAAGGAGCAAAACTCGTTGAAGATATTTCTGATATAACCGAAGAAATAGATTCGCTGAGAAGGTTTGAAAAAACAGAACTCTCCCATAAAAAACAAGCTATACATGCATTGCCTTTACTTCCGCTTGAAAAGTCTTTTTTAGATTCTTGTCCCGATGATGAGCCTATTCATCTGGACCAATTAGCGGCTGTATTGCATTGTTCGATAAGCGAACTATTATCCCTGGCGATGCAATTAGAAATCAAGGGTATTATTAAACAGCTACCCGGAAAATTTTTTGTAAAACAGCTATGATTACCGTGCATATAAACGGAGAAAAAAGAAAGTTTAAAAAAACTACTACGATAGATGAGATTTTAAAAAGTCTCAAGATTGACAAACGCCTGGTAGTGGTTGAGGTAAATTATAAAGTAATAAAAAAAGAAATGTTGCACAAGGTATTTATAAAAGATAAAGATTCTATAGAGATAGTCCAGTTTGTGGGCGGCGGGGTATAATATTATCTTCTATATAAAACAATTTATCCCCTTTCGCACCTGTCTGCCGGCAGGCAGGGAAGACCACGTGCATGCACGCGGATGAATGCGAAGAAAAAACTGCTTCGGGGGATGTCACTAAATGGGCAAGCTGTTCACAAAGTAGGGGGATAACCCCTACGAGTATGCAGAAATTATCGAAGAGAATTTCTGCATATCT
>JAZDNB010000024.1:0-23779 GCA_043800345.1 Candidatus Omnitrophota bacterium | reverse complement strand
CGGATCGGTAATATAGCCTCCTGTTACCAGGGTGGTTCCCCAGCCGGCTGCGGCCGGAAATGCTTCGTTGGTGTCGCCCGCATAAAGATGGAGCGCATAACCTATCTGTTTTAAGTTGCTTGCACATCGTGTTCGTCTGCCCTGTTCTCTCGCCCGCGCGATAACAGGGGTCACTGCCCCGGCCAAGAGCAAGATGATCGCCATTACCACAAGAAGTTCGATCAGCGTAAAGCCTTTTTCTTTTCTTGCGAGACCTGCCATAAAAACCTCCTTATGTTTAATTACTATTACATGTACACTAAACCTTGTCCTTTGTCAAGGCACAGTTTGTTAAAACTTCAATATTATCAATGAGACGCTTTGCAAGATTTTTTTTTGAGGCACGTCTCATCGTTATTACGCGCCTGTTTCTGTCGATAAGTAAAAAGTCCGCCTTGCTGTTGCCAAAAGGATCGTTAGTCTTAGAAAAACGGTTTGCCACGATGATATCAAGGTTTTTTTTCTTTAGCTTGGTAAGGGCGCGGGCCAAAAGATCCTGTGTCTCAAGACAAAAACCGACTAACAGCTTTCTTCTTTTTTGCAGGGCAAGGCCTGAAAGGATGTCCGGATTTTTCACAAGGCGCAGGGTAAGCGTTTTTTTTGCCTTCTTTATTTTTTGCTTTGCTGCGCGCTGCGGCCTATAATCGGAAACGGCTGCGGCCATTATAAAACAGTCTGCCTCGCCAAAAAAGCGCTCTAGAGCCTCTTTCATCTGGAGGGCGGTTGTTACATGAACCACGCGCGCACCCTTGGGCGGCAAAAGCCGGGTCGGGCCGCTTATCAGAATAACCTTATGCCGCCTTTTTAGTGCCTCTTTTGCAACCTCATAGCCTACCCTCCCGGTTGAGTGATTTGATATGAACCTGACGGGATCTATGGGTTCCTGCGTCGGGCCTGCGCTTATCACGATAGTAAGATTTTTTTTCATAATACCTCACGAGGCGTACGTGGCGGTGTTCGGGGTCACGCGGAGAGGATTACTATTTTTTTCTTGCCAAAAGATTTTTTGCTTCTTGCACAATATCGCACGGCTCTGCGATATGGCCCATGCCGGTATAACCGCAGGCAAGCCTCCCCTTTACGGGACCTATAAATTTATATCCGAGCGATTTCAGTTTTTCTATATTCTCCTGCACCATTGTATTATAATACATCTTTTCGTTCATTGCGGGAGCAAACAGAACCGGAGCGCTGCTTGCGATAATAGTGCATGTTACGATATCATCGCATAGGCCGTGCGCAATCTTTCCTATACTATGCGCGGTAGCGGGTGCGACGACGATAAGGTCCGCTTTATCGGCGAGCGACGTATGTGCGGGATTAAATTCGCGCGGCTCAAGAAATATATCGGTTGCCACGGGATTCTGCGTGAGGTATTGGAAGGTGAGCGGGCTTATAAACTCCCTGGCCTCTCTCGTCATCATGACAAAGACCGAATATGCCTCTTTCATCAGCTGGCTTGCGATTATGCACGCCTTATACGCCGCGATAGAGCCGGTCACGCCCAAGACGATATTCTTTTTTTTCATTTAGATTTTTTTTCTTTTACCTTATAGTAGATTTTTTCTTCGATGATTTCTTGAATAGCTACGGCCTGCGGCTTGGCAGCTGCATCCATGTCCACAAGCCGCTTGGCTCCTCCTGCGAGTTCTATTGCCCTTTTTGACGCCAGCGTTACTAGTTTATACACGCTGTCTGATTTTTTCAGCAGTTCCTTGAGGGGAAGATACGCCATCTGTGTTAACCTCCTTTAGTCTGTTCTGTGCCACTGTTTTATACTATCGTCGATTTTTAAAACAGCATCATCTATTATTTTGTTCATTACAACAAAATCATATTCTTTTTTTTTTCTTCATCTCCCACGCCGCAAGGGCAAGTCTTTTTCGTATCTCGGCATGAGAATCGCTCGAGCGTCCTTTAAGCCTCTCCCGCAGTATGGCAAGAGAGGGCGGCTCTAAAAATATAAGCAGGACATTAGGCTGGAGCCTTTTTTTTACCTTAAGCGCGCCTTTTACATCCAAATCCAACACTACGTTGCGTTTCTCCTTTAATGCCTTTTGGATAGGTCTATGCGGGGTTCCGTAATAATTTCCGAACACCTCTTCCCATTCTAAAAAATACCCTTTCTGTATCCGCTTTTTAAATTCTTCCCTGCTGATAAAATGATAATCAACCCCGTCTTCTTCTCCCCGCCTGGGAGCCCTTGTGGTAGCAGAGACAGACTTAATGAGTGTTTTGTCTTTCTTAAGCAACCTTTGGATAACGGTGGTTTTACCGCTTCCCGATGGCGCCGAAACTATAATTAAAAAATTTTTTTTCATTTTTGAGGCTGCTTATCGTTTTTTATCCTCTGGATAATAGTTTCGGGTTGCAAGCTCGATACTGCCACATGGTCGGGATCGGTAACCAATACCGCTCTCATCTTTCTGCCGTTTGTTGCATCGATAAGTTTATTTTTCTGGTAGCCTCTTCTCTCAATCGCTTCGACTGTTGATAAGCTTAAGCCCCATTGATTACTCAATGTTTTGAACCTGTTCTCTGATTTTATCTATGCAGGATTTGATCTCTATGGCTTCTTTTGATATGTCAAAACTCTCTGCCTTGGAACCTATCGTATTTATTTCCCTGTTTAATTCCTGGGCAATAAAATCAAGCTTTCTTCCCAGCTCGTCTTCCCGGATGAGTATTTTTCCTAAATTAGCGATATGGCTCTTGAGCCTCGTGAGCTCTTCCGTAATATCAGAATTTCTCACAAAAACCGCAATCTCCGATACAAGCCTTTCCTGATCAAGTAAATTTTTACTGCCAAGTTCCTTTATCCTCAGAAGCAGTCTTTGTTTAAAACGAGTTATTGCCTCTGGCTGGAATTTAATTATCTTCATAAGCGATTTTTCTATCATGCGCAGGTGCGTAACCACATCTCTATACAGATGCCTTCCTTCTTTTTCCCTCATGACGATAAGGCCGCATACCGCCTTATCGATAACGCGTTTTACAACAGGCCACAGGCGGTGAATATGTACCTGGCTTTCTTTAAGCGTCATCACGCCGGGCAGGCTGAGGATCTGGGCAAGCGAAATTTCTTCTTGCATACCTAAGTGTCTTTTGAGGCCCGTAAGGCTTCTGCAGTATTCGCTTGCCAGTTTTTTATTAACAATAATCTTTTTGGCTGTGTACGCATCGCGTCCCGCGGTATTGGTGAAGGTAAGGGTCAGGTTAAGCCTGCCGCGTTTTATCTTTTCCTGCACATGTTCCTTTATTTTGTCTTCAAAATCAAGAAAATCGACGGGTAGACGCTGTGATATTTCGAAAAACTTATGGTTAAAAGAACGTATTTCGACCGCGATTATTCCGAATGCGGTTTTAAGCTCTGCCCTCCCGAAACCTGTCATAGAACGAACCAAATTAATATTCTCCTTTATTTATAAAAGCAGTTTGCTTTGTTTGTTCTCCGTACCCGATCAAGCTCCACGGCTTAACAGCCGTGGTTTCTTGCTTTTCGCTCTCGTGCCATATGGCACAGGCTCATGGAGCGGAATCCCGCCCGTCCCGCAAAGCGGGACTGGGTGCGGGATAAAAAAGCGGATGCAGATATAATCCTGCTATGCCCACACGGTTTTTTTAACCTTCTCCGCGGTTATTTCTTTGGTAGGATACAGGTTAACGATAATCTCATCCGGTGAAAACCAGAGTTTTATTTCCCTGGCTGCTTCTTCTTCGTTCGTAGATGCATGGATTACATTTTCATATACCCCTTTTGTCGTTATCCTGCCATACTGACCCCGTATCGATACGGGATTTGCCTCTTCCGGATTTGTTGAACCCGCAATCTCTCTTACCTTGATAATCGCATCTTCGCCCCAGTATACCATCGCGAGCGCTTTTTTCCTGTCGTGCAGTTCACCCATAAGATATTGTATGAGCTCCTCAAAAAATGGTTTATCTTTCAAATGTATATAATGCTCGACCGCCAGATCCTTTGAAACGCGCACTATTTTTGCGGCGATGATCTCAAGTTTTGTCTCGGAGAGTCTGGTAAGTATGTTCCCCGTCAAAGATTTTTTAAGACCGTCCGGTTTAATTAATATGAGTGTCTGTTGTATCATGGGCTACGCCCTCTTATGGTTGGGGTTATGTGTTAGTTCTGAGCGCATAACGTTATTTCCTCTATTTACCAGCGGTTAATTTTGAAACAAGTTTTTCCAGGCCGTCGAGTGAATAATATTCAATGTATATATGCCCTTTGTTTTTCCTGTGGGATATTTTTACTTTTGTACCAAGCGCACGCTGAAGCTCTTCTTCTAATTCGGTAATTTCCGGTTCTCTTTGCGTATGTCTTATTCTTTTTTTAGCCGATTTTTTACTCACAAGGTTTTCTAAATCCCTCACCGACAGGCCCTTTTGTATAACCTTCAATGCAAGTATGGTCCTTTGAGATTCATCATCAACGGAAAGAAGCGCCCTTGCGTGGCCCATAGACAGATGGCCTGAGGAAACAGCATCCTGAATTTTTTGAGGAAGGTTAAGAAGCCTTAATAAGTTGGAAACTGTTGCCCTGTCTTTAGTTACAACGTTTGCAATTTTTTCATGCGTGAAACCAAATTCATCTATCAGCCTCAAAAACGCCCTGGCTTCTTCTATAGGATTTAAGTCCTGTCTCTGTAAATTTTCAATTAACGAAAATTCAAGCGAGTCCTGCTCGTCGATATTTCTTATGATGGCGGGTATCTCTGAAAAGCCGAGCGACTTGACTGCACGAAACCTTCTTTCTCCCGCAACGATTTCATAACTATTTGAATCTAAACATCTTACAATTATAGGTTGAACTATTCCTTTTGCTTTTATTGATTCAGCAAGTTCTTTTAGCCTTTCTTCGTCAAAATCCAGCCTTGGCTGATAGCGGTTTGGTTTTATTTGGGTTATTTTCAGGTTAACAATTTTTTCGGTATTTTGTATTTCAGTTTGAGGTATTAAGGCGCCCAGGCCCTTGCCAAGAGTTTTTCTTTGCATATATAAATCCTTTATTTTCAAATACTTACAGTGGAGCCCCCTCGGCCTAAAGACCGAGGCTCCCTCCCTGAAGCAGAAATAAACTTCCGCAACCCTTCATCCCCGGTCTAAAGACCGGGGATTTCTGCGGAAGGGATTAAACCTGTTGCAGCTCAAATCCTAATATTTCTTTTGAAAGTTCAAAATATTTTTGTGCGCCTAAGGAGGCTTTGTCATATAATACAACGGGTTTGCCAAATCCGGGCGCTTCGCTTAAAGTAATATTTCTTGGTATAACCGTCTGATATACTTTCTCTTTAAAAAATTCTCTTACTTCATTTATTACTTCGCTGGTTAAATTTGTCCTGAAATCAGCCATAGTAAGTAGGACCCCTTCGATGGCAAGCGTGGGGTTAAGAGAGGTCTTTATCAACTCTATGGTGTTTAAAAGCCTGCTGAGGCCTTCAAGGGAATAATATTCGCACTGGAGAGGGATAAGAACTGAATCGGCGGCAACCAGGGCGTTGATAGTAAGAAGCCCGAGCGACGGGGGTGAATCAATTATCACAAAATCAAAAGACTCTTTTATAGGGATGAGTATATCCTTAAGTTTCATTTCCCTGTTTTCGCAAGCAACGAGCTCTATCTCTGCGCCCGCCAGGTTAAGGTGGGAAGGGACGATAAAAAAACCTTCTACCTGGGTTGGCAAGATTGAATCCTTAATCGGCTCATGTCCGAGCAGGACTTCATAACTGCTTTGTTTAATAAGCGTTTTATCGATACCGCATCCGCTTGTGGCGTTTGCCTGAGGGTCTACGTCTATAAGCAAGACTTTTTTACCGGCATAGGCGAGGTAGGCGGAGAGATTGATCGCGGTGGTGGTTTTTCCAACGCCTCCTTTTTGATTGCAAATGGCTATAATTTTTGACATTTCTATAACGTATCGATATGCTGTATGTTGCACAATGTTCCACGTGGAACATTGTGCGATTTGTGAGTATTATATCAATGTTAGATATTGTGTCAAGCGTTTTTTATGCCTTCAAAAAACTTCGCGATATATCGTTAGACACTGCAACGTCAGGAGTCTTGCGCATTGTTCGCAAGCCGACCGGCATGTTCAAGATAAACGAGTAATAATGAGATATCGCACGGAGAAATACCCGATATCCTTAACGCTTGGGCTATTGAAACGGGCCGAACTCTGTTTAATTTTTCTATTGCTTCTTTTCTTAAACCTTTGATTTTCTGATACGGAAAGGTTTCCGGAATTTTCTTGTTTTCAAGTCGTTTCAATCTTGATATTTGATTAATTTGCCGGGTGAGATACCCTTCGTATTTTATCTTAAATTCGACTCTTCTTGCCACTTCCCTGTCTTCGATATAACCGGCTATTTCTTCTTTAATACCGGGGAGTTCGGCCAGCCTAGTCTCCGGTCTTGAAAGGAGCTGCGCAAGCGTCCTATTGTTCTGGTGGGTTCTTTTTAAATAGTCTATTATCTGATCGACTTTATTTTTTCTCGCCATGGTTTTTGCAAACAGCTCGCCTTTCACAAGGCTCAAATCAAATCCATGCTGCATCAGCCTCTCGTCGGCGTTGTCTTGGCGCAACATCAGCCTATATTCTGCCAGTGAAGTAAACATTCTGTATGGTTCCTTTGTACCCTTCGTAACAAGATCGTCGATAAGTACCCCTATATATGCTTCGTCTCTTCTTAATACGAGAGGGGTCTTTGCTTGCAGCGTCAATGCCGCATTAATCCCTGCCATTATTCCCTGTGCCGCTGCTTCTTCATAGCCGCTCGTACCATTAATCTGGCCTGCCAGGAAAAGATTTTTGATCATCTTTGTCTCGAGCGTTGGTTTTAATTGTGTCGGATAGACAAAATCATATTCAATAGCATAGCCAAATCTCATAATATCAACATCTTCAAGCCCTTTTATAGACTTCAAAATTCTTGTTTGGACTTCAGGAGGCAGGCTCATGGAAGCGCCGTTTACATATGCTTCGTTTGTATAGATACCTTCCGGTTCGATAAAAACCTGATGCCTTGGTTTATCTTTAAACTTAACCACCTTGTCTTCTAACGACGGACAATACCGCGGCCCGATTCCTTTTATTCTTCCCGCATAGAGTGGGGATCTGTGCAAATTTTCGATAATAATCCTGTGGGTGTTCTCGTTGGTATGGGTAAGATAACAGGGGATACGGTTTTCTAGCGCAAACGTGGTGGAATAGGAAAATGGCTGTGGTTCTTTGTCTCCATATTGACTCTCAAGGTACGCGTATCCTACGCTTTTAAGGTTTATCCTCGGAGGGGTTCCTGTTTTTAGCCTCCCCATCTCAAATCCCAGCTCGCGTAAACAGGTTGCCAACCCCATGCTCGCAGCGTCTCCAAGCCTTCCGGCGCTATAAGACATCTCTCCCGTATGGATAAGGCCGTTTAAGAAAGTCCCTGTGGTAATGATAACGGCTTTTGAAAAAATTTCTATGTCGGAAACTGTTTTTATGCCTATTATTTCGCCATCTTTTAAAAGCAACGATTCGACCGTTTGCTGTTTTATCTCTAAATTAGGCTCTGTTTCCAAAACCCTCTTCATCTCAAGTTGATACATTTTTTTGTCTGCCTGTGCGCGCGGTGCCCATACGGCAGCACCTTTGCTCATATTAAGCATTCTGAATTGTATGCCGGTCTTGTCTATAACCTTCCCCATCTCTCCGCCCAGGGCATCAATTTCTCTCACCAAATGGCCCTTTGCAAGTCCGCCTATTGCCGGATTACACGACATCTGGGCAATGTTATCAAGGTTCATGGTAAGCAAAAGCGACGAAAGGCCCATTCGGCTTGCGGCTAAAGCGGCTTCACATCCGGCATGGCCCGCCCCAATAATAATTATATCGTAAGATTTATCAAACCTGAACATGTTTTGCGAATGTAATACTGATATTATAGAGCGTCTCGGAGAATATGAACGTGTTTACCCAACGTGTTCTATGTATTGATTTCGGGGAAGTAAGAACAAGCTTCGTTTGCCGAAAGAAAGGTTAGCGTGATTTTATTAAGTTCAAATATTTTTTTCATTTTTGTGTACATTTATTTTACTTATTGCCGGATTTTCTTTTAACGATACTCTTACTTTTGCCAATTTCTGCCCACGCCTTCCAAACAATCCGCTTTTTTCTTCTCTCAATATTTTTATCACGACGTCTTTTCTTTGGGCACCAAGGGTGGCAAGGGCAATCTTTATTGCCTCCTCCCTGGTAGAGGCCTCAACTTCGATAGATTTCATACTGCTTCCTTTTTAAGTAAAATCGGATGCAAGATAAAATACTGCAGCATCATCATAACAACGGTATTGGTAAACCAATATAACACCAATGCTGCTGCAAGGTTATAAAAAATAAACCCGAACATAATCGGCATTATAAATGACAGCATTTTTGTCTGTTCGTCCTGTGTTTTTGCCATTGGATTTGCAAATTTTTGTTGAAAAAACATTGCGCCGATCATTAAGACTGGCAGTAAATTTATATGATTTCCAAGAAATGGAAGCGCAAAAGGAAGGGCAAGCGCATCCGGTAGAGACAGATCCTTGATCCAGAGAAAGCGAGCGCCTTTAAGCTCGATTGATTGCAGTATCACCTGGTAAAGGGCTATAAAAATCGGCATTTGCAGAACGAGGGGCAGGCAACCGCCAAACGGGTTAACCTTGTGGCGCTTATAAAGTTCCATTGTTTCTTTGTTCAGTTTTTGCGGGTTATCCTTGAAATCCTTTTTTATTTTTTCCATGTGTGGTTGCAACATCTGGAGTTGCCTCATTGACAACATGCTCTTAAACGATAAAGGGAAAAGGGCTAAGCAGGTTAATATGGTGAGCAGTATGATAGCAACCCCATAGTTTTTGGTTACGCTATAACAAGCCGTAAGAAGCCAAAGAAGCAGCTTTCCTACCGGGTCAAAAAACCCAAAATGGAGCATTTCGTTCAATCCGTATTTTTTAAGCTCTGACGACTTAAGCGGCCCTATGTATATCGTATACGAGGTGGAGACCGTCTCCTGCGGCTTGAGCACTATATCGCCCTGTAAAAGCTTTGAATATACCCAGCCCTTGTCTTCTCTTTCAATAGAAACCTCCGGTAGGGCTGACTGCGGTTTTACCGCAAAATAAAAATATCTGTTTCTGACGGAAACCCACGGAAATTTTCCTTTGTACGCTTTCGGCGACTTCACCTTGATTGCCGAATCGCGAAAAACGGTGCTGTCTGATTTTACATTAAACCCTACAACTCCTTCGTCTTGTTTAAGTTCTGAATAAAGACTTACAGGCCCTGTTATAGAATATGTAAGACGTTCTTCTTTGTCGGATTTGTTGACTATTTTTACCTCGAGTTTTAATACCGGTTCGTCTTGAGACACGGTTATTGTTTTTTCTATATAAATACTGCTACTATATGGCGCGCTAAAAAAGATATTGTCGGAGCCTTTAACAAAATTGTACTCTAGCGGGGGGCGAACTCCCGGCATAAGGTCAAGCATCAGCGGTTTGTTTTTCTGCGCGGTTGCATCAAACAGGAGAAGTTCGTTATGGGGCGAGCCCGGTGCATTTTTTAAATATACCTTGTTGGCCCCGGCTCCGATATTTGAAAAAACCACCTTAAAAAACTTATTTTCAAGAACAGCTTCTCTTCCCTCGTCGGTTGCGGGTGCAATGTTTAGCGCAGCAGGCACTGCGGCGTTTGATATAACGGACGAAGGCGCGGCAGGCGGTGTGTATACGGGTTGGCTTTGAGTATTTTTTTGCGCAGAGGGATACAGTTTAGCCAACAACGCCGGGTATATTATTAACACCAGAACTGAAAGTGCTATGGCAACAAAAAATTTTTTATCCATAATAAAAACTTTTATTGTACCGGGTCAAAGCCGCCGGAAGAAAACTGATTACACCGCAAAAGCCTGCGTATAGCCAGAAGTATTCCTTTCCACAACCCTTTTTTTTCTAACGATTCTATTGCGTACTGCGAACAGCTGGGATAGAACCTACATACACTTAACATGTTGCAAGAAAATAGGTTATGATACAGTTTAATTATAACAATTATACAGTGTCTCATTTTATTTTAAAGAGCCCCATCGAGGTTAATAATTTTATTATTTCATCCTTAAGGTTGCCGTAGCGTAACGCTTGCTTTTTTAGCGGCTGTGGGTGCATACATTTTTTTTCATTGCCAAGCCGTACGATTATTACTATATCAAGCCCGGTTTTTATATGCGCCCGGTGCAGCCGGATTACCTCGCGCACCAATCTTTTTATTCTGTTGCGCACCGGGGATTTTCTTGTCGTATCGCGCGGAACACATACCCCGAACCTGCTATAGTAGAGTGAATTTTCCAAAATCCCGATTTTGAAAATTCTGCCCCTTGTGAAAATCCCCCTATCAAAAACCTTTTTGAAATCAGAGCGAGTTTTTAGCCGCACATCCTTCGGGAAGGTATAGCCATCTGGAGAGATACTAATCATAACTATAATTATTTAAATAAGATGCGGCTAAACCGTCAGGCGCTTTCTGCCTTTTCTTCTGCGTCTTTTAAGAACCCGCCTTCCCGTGTGGGTTGACATTCTTTTTCTGAACCCGTGGAGTCTTTTTCTTTTTAACACGCTTTTCGGCTTTAAATTTTTTTTCATGTAACCGCCTTTCTTCTTTTTTGTTAAGCATGGATGTTGTTATCACGAGTTGCCGCGCCTTGGCATTATGGCTTGTAAGGCGCAAATTATATCACAAAAAAGGTTTAAGTCAAGTTTAAAATACTTTTGATTGACACCTTGCCCGTTCCTTATATGATAAGCGGTATATTCTATGTTGATTCACGCTTACCGCAGAAATTCTTTCTGCGGTAAGCAGAAAGAATTTTATGTTAGTTGCGGGTTATTATCATTAATAGATCTTCCTCGGCAGGTTTAATCCGCAGATTTTTAAATTTTTGTTGACATTTGTTGTGTTCGGTGGTTTAATTAATGTCCCATCAGCATGTGAGTAAGTTGTTAATAAGTTTTTTGCATGTGTTTTTCCTTGTGTTGACGATACAGACGGTGTGTTAATTTTTTGAGGGTAGCGTTTTTGGTGTGTTGGCGTATTATGAGCACGCGCGTATTCTTAAACAATTAAAAGACGAGAAACTCCGTAAATTTTAGAGGCCGAGATTAATTGCCATGAACAACTTTAAAGAGCACGGTTTCAATAATATTCCGCAGCACTACCAACCCACGGGTTCTGATTCGTTCCTAAACCCAAAATATACGCTTGAAAACTTTGTCGTCGGGCAAAGCAATCGCTTTGCCCATGCAGCAAGTCTTGCCATAGTTGAATCACCCGGCAAGTTATATAATCCGCTGTTTATATACGGCGGTGTCGGGCTCGGGAAAACGCATCTTATGCAGGCTATTGGGCATCAGGTACGCAAAAAATTTTCCCAATTCAACCTCCTGTATATATCAAGCGAAAAGTTCACCAACCAATTAATCAACGCGATAACGAATAGAACAACTCCAAAATTCAGGGATAAATACCGATCGGTTGACGCATTATTAATAGATGATATTCATTTTCTCGGAGGGAAGGAGAGCACCCAGGAGGCTTTTTTCCATATTTTTAACGACCTGTATGACGCACATATACAGATTATTATGTCAAGTGACCGTTCGCCCAAAGACATCCCGTCTCTCGAACAAAGGCTGGTCTCGCGGTTTGAGTGGGGCCTTGTTACCGATATCCAACCTCCTGACCTTGAAACAAGGATAGCAATACTGAAACAAAAATGCGGGGCGGAATCCGTTGCGGTAAGTGACGAGGTAATGTTTTTTATCGCGGAAAAAATAAAAACCAACATACGCGAACTGGAGGGGGCGCTCATAAGAATCGTGGCGTATTCTTCTCTTATGAGCAAAGAGATTACGCTTGAGCTTGCAAAAGAAATATTAAAGGATTGCTTAAGAGATGGGCCTTCAAGGATAAGTATAGATGTGATTCAGAAAAAAGTGGCCGATTATTTTAATGTGGGTATGTCGGATATGAAGACAAAAAAAAGAACTAAACAAATAGTATACCCAAGGCAAATAGCTATGTATCTGGTGAGAAAATTAACTGATTATTCTCTCCCGGAAATCGGGGATTATTTTGGCGGGAGAGACCATACGACAATATTGCATGCCTTTAAAAAAATAAATGATGCGGTGAATAAGGACGCTCATGTTAAAAACCTTGTTGAAAGGTTGATATTTGATATAACAACCGGTGGATAACTACCGGTTGTTATTTTTAAGAAATTGTTACGGCCCTGGTTTTTGTTAATAGGGTGAATAACTATTATATTTATCAACATGTTAATAACAACCTAACATATTGGTAATACATAAATTATGGTGTTATTAACATTTTTCACAAGCTTATTATTTATGTTATTAATGTTATATATATAAACCAATAATAGTAGTAACACAACAGTATAAGTGGTCAACCATATGGAGGTATATATAAAGTGAAGTTTCAAACTGACAAAACCACGCTTTTAAAAGGAACGCAAGTTGTACAAAATATCGTATCAACCAAAGGGGTATTCCCAATACTTTCAAATATTTTACTTGAAACAAAAAAAGATAAACTACACCTTATTGGGGCGGATATCGATATTGGTATTGCCATACAATCAATCATACCAATAAATACCCAGGACGAAGGCTCGATAACCATACCGGCGAAAAAATTTTCCGAAATAATAAAAGAATTGCCGAACGCACAAATATCTATTAGTGTAAAGAAAAACAACATAATGACAATAGAGTGTGAAAAGTGCCACTTTAAACTTTTAGGTATGCCAAAAGATGAATTCCCTAAAATACCCGACTTTAGCAAAAAAGAAGGCGTTGTTTTTGAACAAAGCAAATTAAAACACATGTTAAACCTTACCAGTTTTGCTATGTCGCGCGACGAAACCAGGTATGAACTAAACAGCATTTTGTTTGATATACAAGAAGACAAAATAAGGCTTGTTGCGACGGACGGCAGAAGACTTGCCATGATAGAAGAAAAAATTCAAACACCGAAGGAATTTATCAAACAGTTAATAATCCCAAACAAAACAGTACAGGAGCTTAATAGGATCCTCGCCGACGAAGGGGAGGTAAAAATCCTATTCGGGGAAAACCAGATTGCCTTTGAGCTGGACTCCACAACAATCACCACGCGGCTCATAGACGGAGAATACCCGCCGTACGAACAGGTGATGCCAAAGGATGAAAAATTTAAACTGCGGGTGAACAAAGAAGCGCTCAGCGCCGCCATAAAAAGGATGAGCCTCTATATTACCCAAGATTCCCTGTGCGTTAAGTTCGACTTGTTTAAAAACAAACTCGTATTGTCAAAAAATACGCAAGACCTTGGTGAGGCAAAAGAAGAGCTCGAGGTGATATATGCCGATAAAGAATTTACCATCGGCTTTAACCCTATCTTCATACTTGATGTCCTGAAGGAATTAAAAAAAGATGAGGTGGTGTTTGAAATAACTGACAGCGAAAAACCTGCGGTTATCCGGGAACCGGGTTACGTATACATAGTGCTCCCCATGCACATTGCGTAGAAAAACCAGTTTTGTTCCATAGCAACCTTAAGTTGCACGACGGATAGGGCCGACAGGCGGTGTGCGTATTAACCAAAAGAGTTTCATATATGAAAGACAGAAACCCAAAACGCATAGCGGAAGTTCTAAATGACATTCTTAAGCGCCCGGCCAGGGATAGCAAGGAATCCCCTTCGCAGCTGGAGACGGCGTGGCGCGAATCGGTGGGGGAAAAGATTCTAAAACACACCATGCCCGTTTCTTTCGGGGATAAACGGCTTGTGGTGCATGTAGATAATTCCGTATGGCTTTATCAGTTGGGTTTTTTAAAAGAAGAGATACTGGGCAAGCTAAAAAAATTTTTAGGCGAAGACGCCATCGACGAACTCTATTTTAGGATAGGAAAAATATAAATTATGCACACAACAGAGACGGGGAGGATGTGAGCACATGGCAAAAGAAGTAGCGTATGACGCGAGAACCATACATGTCTTGGAAGGGATAGAGGCGGTAAGGAAGAGGCCCGCAATGTATATAGGGGATGTTTCCGCGCGGGGCCTGCATCACCTTGTCTATGAGGTGGTCGACAACAGCATAGACGAGGCGATGGGGGGCTACTGTAATAATATCGACGTGATAATTCATATGGATAATAGCGTCACGGTTATTGACGACGGAAGGGGTATCCCGGTTGATATGCACAAAACAGAGAAGAAACCGGCGATAGAAGTTGTTATGACCATGCTTCATGCCGGCGGGAAGTTTGACCACAGGACATATAAAGTTTCCGGCGGCCTTCACGGTGTAGGCGTATCGGTCGTAAACGCCCTTTCCGAGTGGCTTGAGGCAGAGGTAAAACGCGATGAGAAAATTTATCATCAACGCTACGAAAGAGGAAAAACCAAGACAAAACTCACCGTAATCGGCAAAAGCAAAAACACGGGCACGAAAGTTACCTTTAAAGCCGACAAGGAAATTTTTGGTGCCAAGATCGATTTTAGTTATGACGTCCTCGCGAACAGATTGCGGGAACTCGCATTTTTAAATAAGGGCCTTCGGATTGCCCTTAAGGACGAACGGGTGGATAAAGAGGCGGAGTTTAAATTTGACGGAGGCATGGAATCTTTCGTTGAATACCTTAACAGAAATAAAAATACCCTGCATAAAAAAGTAGTGTGCTTCGAGAGGGAAAAGGATAAGGTAAGGGTTGAAATCGCGCTTCAGTATAACGACGGATATGCGGAGAATATTTTCAGTTTCGCCAATAATATAAATACGATTGAGGGCGGGGCCCATTTGAGCGGTTTTAAAGGTGCGCTCACGCGGGCGATAAACCAATATTGTAAAAACAGAAATCTCTTAAAAGAAGGAATAGACGTTTCCGGTGACGATACACGAGAAGGCCTGACGGCAGTTATAAGCGTCAAACTGCCCGAGCCGCAATTTGAGGGACAGACTAAGACAAAGCTGGGCAACAGCGAGGTCGAGGGTATTGTATCTTCTATAGTAAACGAACAACTTAGTTCATTGTTCGAAGAAAACCCTTCCATAGCGAACAAGATAATCGAAAAGGCAATACTGGCTGCGCGGGCACGGGAGGCCGCACGCAAGGCACGAGAGCTTACCAGAAGAAAAGGCGCCCTTGATACCGGTTCTCTGCCGGGTAAACTAGCCGATTGCTCGGAGCGCGATCCCGTGTTATGCGAACTCTATATTGTTGAGGGGGATTCTGCAGGCGGCTCGGCGAAACAGGGCAGGGACAGGCGCTTCCAGGCAATTTTGCCCATAAAAGGAAAAATTATCAATGTCGAAAAGGCGAGGCTTGATAAAGTGCTCAACAACGAAGAGATCCGAACCGTCATCATGGCGCTCGGCACCGGCATCGGCGAGGCTGAATTTAACATAGCAAAATTGCGGTATCACAAGGTAATCATTATGACCGATGCGGACGTGGACGGTTCCCATATCAGGACGCTTATCCTCACGTTTTTCTTCAGACAGATGCTGCATTTGATAAAGCAAGGGCACGTGTATATTGCGCAACCGCCTCTTTATAAAATTCAGCGCGGCAAACATGAGGAATATGTAGACACAGAGGGAAGAATGAACGAGATCCTTTTAGAGCTTGGGCTGGAAGATGCGGAGGTCTTTAGGATAAAAGACAAGTATGCATATACCACAGCGCAGATAAAAGAACTTTTAGAAATTTTGATTGATTTGGAAAATGTAGAAAAAATAATAAAGAAAAGGGGAGTAAAATTTCAAGATTATATAGGTTTTAGACATAATAAGACCAAAAAACTGCCAATTTATATGCTAAAAGTGGATGATAATACCCATTTTATATACAGTGATGAAGAACTTGCAAAAATTACAAAGTCGTATGAAGGAGAAAATGAGAAAACAAGGAAAAAAATAGAGAAAGAACAACCTAAAAAAGAACAGGCAAAGGAAGAACACAAAAAAGAATTAAACATTGTAGAATTTTTTGAGGCATCCGACCTTGAAAAGCTAATCGTTAAATTAGAAAAATGCGGGCTCGACATCTTTGCGTATGAGCCTGAAGAGAACGGTAAAGGCAAAAAGCAGGCCATCTTTAAGGTGAGCGGCCAAAAAGAATACGTGCAGCTGTATAGCCTGAAAGAACTCCTCTCATACATACGAGCCCTGGGGAAAAAGGGAATGGTAATCCAACGTTATAAAGGACTCGGCGAAATGAACCCGCATCAGCTGTGGGAAACCACCATGGATCCGGAAAAAAGATCGATTTTAAAAGTCATCCTCGAAGATACGGTCAAGGCAGACGAGATTTTTACTATTCTTATGGGCGATGCGGTTGAGCCGAGAAGGGAATTTATAGAAGCCCATGCGCCCGAGGTGAGGAACCTGGATGTTTAACAAACGCATACTATGAAATTTTTGGCAAAACCAAACACGCGTCATATCATAGCGCTCCTTTTGTTGGCATTAGCATGCCATCCGGCAGTGCTCTTCGCGCAGGAAAGAATGCCGGCTACGGATGAAGGGAAAAATTATCTTGACAGATCACAGCACCTTTTTTTACAAAGAGATTATGACGGGGCGATTGAGCTCTTGCATAAGCTCATCGTGCTTGAACCCGACTTTGAGGAAACGTATTTCTATTTAGGCCAGGCGTATATGACGAAGGGGGACTTTGACAAAGCCGTGTATTGGTTTAAGGAAAGCGTTTTGTATGAGCCAAAGGATGAAAAGACCTGGCGCGAGCTCGGCAAGGCATATGAGCGCAAGGGAGATTTTGTGAATGCGGCAAAAAATTACTATATATGCCTCGATATCAACCCGAAGGACATTGAAACAAAATTAGCGCTTACCATAGTCCGGGATAAACTGGCAAAGCAGATAGCGGAAGAAAAAACCCAGTCCAACGTTACTATGGTAGGGCCGAACAGCCGCCAGATAAATAACTTTTACTTCTCCGTGATTTATAATACGACAAAATGGCGCCTCGTAACGAGCGACAGAAACGTCAATAATACCAGATTTTCTGTTTTGTTTGAATCCTTGAGGCAAGAGGGAAAAACGCCTCCCGCGTATCATGTAAAAATATACGCCGAGAAAGTCTCCGACAGGAACCTTACCAACGTTGAGTATGCGAATCAGGTAGCCGCAAGCCAGACCCATCTTCAGTATACGGTCTTATTCAGGGATCGCAACTTCTGGAAATTTAATACGGTTAAGGATGTATTCTCTATAGTGAAAGAGGGAAAGCTCTTCAAGGGGATTGCAATGTACCTTGCAAAGGACGGGGTTGGCTGCTATGTATCCGCATCAGGGCCGGCCGATAACTACGAAGATACAAGAGGCGCGTTCCAGGAATTTTTAGATAATTTTTATCCGAATTTTTAAAACACGAGGCATAATACGCGCCATAACAATTTTTACCAGAGCGGCGCATAGGCACGAACTAAAATTCACCTTATTATCAGCGAGGAGATGACATGTATACAAGAAACGAGAAGATAATACCCGTTCATATTGAAGACGAAATGCAGAATTCCTACATTGATTATGCAATGAGCGTCATCGTAGGAAGAGCCCTGCCCGATGTGCGGGACGGTTTAAAGCCGGTGCACAGAAGAATTATCTATGCCATGAAGGAATTGGGACTTGAGCGCACGAAATCATACAAGAAATCTGCAAGGATAGTCGGCGAGGTGCTCGGCAAATACCACCCGCACGGCGACATGGCGGTGTACGATTCGCTCGTCCGCATGGTGCAGGATTTCTCTCTCAGGTACCCTTTAATAGACGGCCAGGGCAATTTTGGCTCAGTAGACGGGGATGCGCCTGCGGCCATGCGTTATACCGAGGCGCGCCTTGCCTCAATCACGGACGAGTTAATCACGGATATCGACAAGGAGACCGTGGATTTTGTGCCGAATTTTGACGATTCACTTAAAGAGCCCGCCGTGCTGCCTTCGCGGCTGCCCAATCTCATCATCAACGGCTCAAGCGGAATCGCAGTGGGTATGGCTACCAACATACCGCCGCATAATCTGGGCGAGGCAATCGATGCCATAGCGCTGCTGGTAGACAATCCCGAGTGCGAGATAAAAGACCTGATGCGATTCATAAAAGGGCCCGATTTCCCGACGGGCGGCACCATATGCGGAAGGGATGGGATAAAAGATGCGTATCATACGGGGCGCGGCCTCATTAAGATACGGGCGCGTGCAGCCATTGAATCCGGAAAACAGGGCAAAGAATCAATCATAGTATCGGAAATCCCTTACCAGGTTAACAAGACAAATGTTATAGAAACTATCGCCAAGCTGGTGCAGGAAAAGAAGCTTGAGGGGATATCAGACCTAAGAGACGAATCGGACAAAGACGGCATGAGGATAGTAATAGAACTTAAGCGCGATGCGAATGCCCAGGTAATCCTTAACCAGCTCTATAAGCATACGCAACTTGAGGAGACATTCGGTATCATCATGCTTGCGCTTGTCGATAAAAGGCCGCATGTCTTAAACTTAAAACAGATGCTCGAGGCATTTATTGAGCACAGAAAGGTCATCGTCATACGCCGCACCAATTTTGAGCTTAAAAAAGCACAGGACCGCGCCCACATCCTGGAAGGCCTCAAGATAGCGCTCAAAAACCTCGACAAGATTATCAAGCTAATTAAAAAATCAAAAGACCCGCAAAGCGCAAAGCAGGAACTTATAAAAGAATTTTCCCTCTCGGAACGCCAGGCGCAGGCGATTCTGGAAATGCAGCTGCAGCGGCTTACCAACCTGGAACAGGAAAAAATCGACAACGAATACCTGGAGCTCATAAAGAAGATAGAATATTATAAAAGCATACTTGCCTCTGAGAAAAAAGTGCTTGCCATAATCAAGGAAGAGCTGCTTGAGATAAAGAAAAAGTACTCAGACGAAAGGAGAACCGACATAGTCGGGGAAATAGCGGAACTTGAAATAGAAGACCTTATCGCCGAAGAAGACGTAGTTATCAACATCAGCCACTCAGGGTATATCAAGCGCCTGCCCGTAAGCGCCTACCGAAGGCAAAGGCGGGGCGGCAAGGGCGTGACAGGGGCCGATTTAAAGGAGGAGGATTTTATAGAGCATCTTTTTATTGCCTCGACCCATGAATACATATTATTTTTTACCGACAAGGGAAGGGTCCACTGGCTTAAAGTCCACGAAATACCGCAGGCAAGCCGCATTGCAAAAGGAAAGGCGATAATAAACGTCCTCGGCCTTTCGCAGAATGAAAACATATCGGCCTTTGTCCCCGTAAAGGAATTTAACGAAGGAAACTTTGTTGTCCTTGCTACAAGCCAGGGGGTTATAAAGAAAACAGACCTCTCTTCCTTCGGCCATCCGAGAAAAGGCGGCATTATCGCGATAACCCTCCAGAAGAATGACGAGCTCATCGCGGCAAAGCTTACCGACGGCTCAAAAGAACTCTTGCTTGCCACCACGCTGGGCAAGGCAATCCGCTTTAAAGAATCGCAGATACGCGACATGGGAAGGGCCGCAAAAGGGGTGAGGGGCATCAGGATTAACAAAAAAGACCGGGTGATTGCCCTTGAGGTTTTAAGGTCCGACGCGACGCTGCTTACCGTCACCTCAAAGGGTTTTGGGAAAAGGACAGAGCTTACTTGCTATAGGGTGCAGTCCCGCGGAGGGAAAGGCGTAATAAACATAAAACTCACAGGCAAAATCGGAGATGCCGTCGGCGTGAATACCGTAACGGACAAGGATGAATTTATGCTTATGACCGAAGGCGGGATGATTGTGCGCTGCCCCGTCAAGGATATCAGGGCAACAGGCAGGAATTCCCAGGGCGTACGTATTATGAAACTTGGCGAAAAAGACAAGATCTCATCCGTTGCAAGGGTTGTTAGCGAAGACGGAGAGGAAGAAGAAAACGGCGCAGCAAAACCCCAGCCCTCACCGGAGAAAAAAGAAATTGTTGCAGAAGAAGAAAAAAAAGATATAATAGACACGCGCAGGACGCCTAAGACAGGGAAAAAAGAAGCGGCGGAAGAACCGAAGGAAGAAGCACGAGAAAAACAAAAAGAGCCTTTGCTCAGAAAAAGAGGAAGGCCGAGAAAATCCTCACCCGCCCCCGCAGAAAAGCAGGAAAAAAGAAAACGGGGCAGGCCGAGAAAAAAGTAAAATAATTTTGTGTCCCCATCGTCTAGAGGCCCAGGACAAGAGCTTTTCAAGCTCTCGGCAGGGGTTCGAATCCCCTTGGGGACGCCAAAAATCTCTCTCTTATTCCAAGAGGAGAGAGGCATAACGCTCTGATTAGTTCAGCTGATCAGAGCTTTTTCTTTGTCTTTACATTTCAAAGAGTTAGGGCATTGTTTTCCGACGGGGTCGCTAGTTTTGAACACCCATCTCGTTTAGTGTGTAAAATTTCCCTGCAAGTAGCCGACTAATCTCCAAATAAACGCGATTCATCTCTGATTTGGCTTATTTAAGGGCGCGCGTAGTAAATGGTATTATGGCGATAATTCACTACTTTTGATCAAGCGAAATAGCCATTTACTAGGAATTGACAGATATTTGGCTAGGATTATCTCTAGTAAACGGCTTATTAGTGGCTAGTTTTGCTGGGATTTGAGTAGGGTATTCCAGATTTCTTGCTGCTTATTCCAGTCTACTTCTTTGGTTATGTCGCGCAGTTTATATTCAGGGATATTGAAGAACACCTTATTATCAGAGAGGAGTATCTCTTCCTGAATTCGTGGCGATATAAGGAGCATGTTCGCAATGTGGCAGATCCTTGCGTGGGTTATGCCGATCCAATTTGCGATTTCTTTTAAGGTACAGTTTCTTTCGGATGCGACCTGGTTTATCTGGTGAGCTAGGATCAGGTTTTGGCGTACAAGCGGTTCTTTGTTTATCTCGGCCTGTTGACGATGACAAGAGATATGCTTTAATTCTGCCAGCTTTAGCGCGAATTGGTGGCTTTTCTCGCTATTATGAAGCACTATCTCAAGAGTTCCGTTAACTGCGTCGTAATGCGCAATCTTGGCGATTGATCTAAGGATTGGTATCTTGTCTTCCAGAGTTAGCGCTTCCCAGGTCTTAGCTTCAATTCTCAAATCCTTGGATATCGTTCTTAAGAATTCCATAAACTTACTCTCAATTAGCTGTGCTGATATGAGGCGCGTAGGGCATGTATTATAACCGCGTTTCTGGGCGTTCATACAAAGGTAGTAATGATATTTATTGTTACCTCTCTTGCTATAGATGTAATACATGATGCTGTCGCAGGCTTTACAGCGTAGTATACTGTTTAATAAACCAGTGTTTGTGACTACACCAGCGACCTTGCGCTCCCTGCGGTTATTAGCCAATATTTCTTATGCCTTTTGAAATACCTCGTCGGATATTATGCGTTCTTGCTCACCTTGGTAAAGCTGTCCGGCATGACCAACTTTTCCAACATAGAATGGGTTCTTGATTATCGACTGAATGCTTGTGCTTTTAAACTTTATACCACCGGAATTTCTGTTCTCCAGAGTAGTGTAACTTTTTGTCATGCGCTTATTTTTATTAAGCGTTATCGCTACTGAAAGTAGAGATTGTTTCTCAAGATAGAGATCGAATATCTCTTTAACAAGCTCAGCCTCTTTTGGATTTATGATAAGTTTTCGGTTTATTCTGTCTATATCATAACCTAAAGGCGGCCTGCCACCGACCCACTTGCCTCTCTTTTTGGAAGCAGCCATCTTATCGCGCGTTCGCTCACTTATGATCTCACGTTCAAACTGCGCGAAGGAGAGGAGGATATTCAAGGTAAGCCGCCCCATCGAGTTGTTTGTATTAAATGCTTGAGTCACCGAAACGAATGTCACATTATCTTGCTCGAATGACTCTAATAGCTGACTAAAATTAAGGAGCGATCGCGATAACCTATCAACTTTATATACTACTACACAGTTAATTTTACCCTCCTTAATGTCAGCCATGAGTTTTTGTAAAGCAGGTCGCTCGGTATTCGCTCCCGTATAGCCTGGATCATCATAGCGCTCTGGTAATGCTATCCAACCTTCCGACTTTTGGCTTTGGATGTAGCTTTCCGCAGATTCACGCTGGTTATCTAACGACGTAAACTCTTGCTCCAGACCTTCAGTAGTTGAAACGCGTGTATATATGGCGCAGTTAATATTTTTCTTTACTCTTTATAGGATGTCTATAGATTAAAGAACAAGTATCCGTTCCAATGTGCTCCGGTTATTTCTTTGGCAATGGCGGATAGTGTTTTATAGAGCTTTCCGTTATACTCAAAGCCTTTTTCTAGTATCTTGACCTGATAGTTTGCGCCTTTATACTCCTTAGTAATTACTGTTCCCGGAATAGGCAGACGCTTGTCTTTTACAGATGCCTGCTGATTTACCATCGGTTTATCTGGCCTAAGGATTTTATTATTGATAGGGTCATATTCTTTAATAAGCACCTTAAGCCGTTCTTTGGCTTTAGCTGATAAGCTGCCATGTTCTTGTTCCTGAAGTTTATAAGCAATTTTTCGCCATAGGTAGGTCTTGTGAGTCCCTGTAGCGTCTTCTCCATAAAGCTCTTTATATCGCTTTTGAAGCTCTTCTGCGGGCGCATTTTTAAGTGCCATTATTTCGTCCATTTTAGCCTCCTTTCATCAGTACACATATAGCCATACAAGTTGGCATATATCAAGTAGAATAGAGAGATGTTTTATCTCAAAATATCCTGATAAATTTATCTTAACAAATGTCAGGATATAACATAATATGTTAAATTATGACAAGCTATAAGCCACGCGAAATTACCAAAACTTTAGTGGAGTTTCTCGAAAATATTCCGATAGTGGTGTCCGGTAAAGAAGCCAGAAGTAAGGTAGGTACGAGGTAGATTTTATTATAGAGGTGGGTGGCCAAACGCTTGCGATTGAAGTAAAAAATGGCAGTAAGTGCAAAGAAAACGATCTTGTCGGCATAAAAGCGTATTTATCTAGGATTAAGTATTAGTTCGATTCCCGTCAGGAACTCTAGTGATATCATTCTCGCCTTGATTGGGATGAGAAGATTTTTAGTTGGTAGCGGTATTTGGCTATAGTGCGGCGGGAGATGGAGATTCCGTCTGTTTTAAGAAGATTGACAATTTCTTGGTCAGTTAAGGGATTTTCTTTATTCTCGTTTTCTGTTAAGTCTTTTATTCTTGATTTAATTGCCTTGGATGAATAAAACTCTCCATTTTCTTGCTTCACCCCAGAATTTAAAAAGTGTCGCAATTCAAAGATGCCATCTGGAGTTTGCAGGTATTTATTATTGACAGTCCTGCTTACCGTGGATTTGTGTTTATCTACCAAATTAGCAATTTGTGATAAAGTCATAGGTTTAAGATTTTGCATTCCATTATCCAGAAAATCTCTCTGAATATAAACAATAGCTTCGGTTACCTTTTGGATAGTTTCTTTTCGCTTATTTATGGCATTAATCAAAAATTTAGCTGCTCCGAGTCTTTCTTTTAGGTATTCTTTAGTATCTTCGGTAATATCTTTTTGCTTTAGCATCGCTTTATATTTATAATTAAGGGTTAAGCGAGGTAATTCCCAATCATTAAGCACGACCTCATACTTATCATTATTTCTCTCTAATA
>JAZDNB010000008.1:0-2163 GCA_043800345.1 Candidatus Omnitrophota bacterium | reverse complement strand
GGGGTTAAAGATGTGCGGCCAGGCATTGACAGTAAGGACTTATCCGGGAGACTGGGCAAAGCCGGTAGAGGCAATTGAAATGGCAGAGGAAGGCCAGGTGATAGTTATTGACGCAGGAGGCGTGGGGCCTGCTATCTGGGGAGAACTGGCTACTCACGGAGCTATCCAGAAAAAGCTGGCAGGCGTTGTAATTGACGGCGCCATACGCGATGTCAAAGAAATAAGAGGCCTTAAATTTCCGGCTTTTGCAAAAATAATTTCTCCCTCAGCCGGAGAACCTAAAGGATTCGGAGAGATAGGCGTGAGCGTAAACGCAGGGGGCACAAAGATTTTCAGCGGAGACTGGATACTAGGGGATGACGACGGAGTGGTTGTTGTGCCCAAAGACAGGGCAGTAGAATTCGCAAACAGGGCAATGAGCGTAATGGAGACAGAAAATCGCCTTAGAAAAGAGATAGATGAAGGCTCTACGCTTTCAAAGGTGACAGAATTGCTTAAGTGGGAGAAAAGGTAATTATTTTACATCAAACCACGAATTCCTTAGCCAATTTAGTAGTCCCGACAAAGTAAGTCGGAACTACTAAATTAAAAGGGGACTTATACGGTGCAAAGAAGAATATTTATAGCAGCCACAATGCAGAACGACGGCAAGACCACCATATCTTTAGGCCTTATCAAGGCATTTAAAAAAAGATTCAAGAAAGTGGCTTTCATAAAGCCTGTCGGCCAGAGATACGTGCTTGAGCGCGGATATAAGGTCGACGAAGACTCTGTTCTGATTGAAAAAGTTTGCGGCATGAAAGGTTCTATAAAAGATATGAGCCCTGTTGCAATAGACAAGGGGTTTACAGAGGATTATATAAGAAGAGGCAGCCACAGGAAATTGGTAGACAGCATAATAGCTTCTTTTGAGCGCATATCAAAAAGAAAAAATCTTGTGGTAATAGAAGGTACAGGCCACGCGGGCGTAGGCTCTATATTTGACCTTTCCAATGCAAAGGTGGCAAATCTTCTGGATGCCAAGGTTATACTTGTGACTTCCGGAGGCATTGGCAAGCCGATGGACGAGATAGACCTGAACATGGCATTGTTTGAAAAAGAAGGCGTGGATGTCATAGGAGTCATCATAAACAAAGTCCTTGTGTCTAAGTATAAAAAAGTAAAAAGCATGTTGAAGGCGGGGCTTAAAAGAAAAGGTATTGACGTGTTGGGCGTAATCCCGTATTTTTCGAAATTGTCAAATCCCACGATTCAAAATATTATAGATGAAACCAATCTGAAACTTATATCCAAAAAAGTAGGCTTATTTAACATAGTGCGCAATGTTTTTATAGGCGCGATGGAGCCTCATGATGCGCTCGGTTTTATAGAGACAGACTCTCTTCTAATAATCCCGGGAGACAGGGAAGATGTTATAATGGCGGTATTGATGGCGCATCTTCTGAAAAAACCAAAAAGGAAGATCTCGATATCAGGCATTATATTGACAGGAGGTATAGTGCCGAATAAAAAGATAATGAGGCTTATAGAAAGTGCGGACATACCTGTTCTTTTAAGCAAAGAGCACACGTATAAAGTTTCTTCGGAGATACATGATCTTACGGTCAAGATAGGGCTTTTGGACAAGGGTAAGGCCATAATAGCAGAAAACCTTGTCATGGATTACGTGGACGTGGACAGGATACTGGAAAAGATAAAATAACAGAAGAATTTAAAAGTAAAAACGAAAAAGTAAAAACCACAACTAAAAATTGAAAACTTAAGTTCTTTTTTAATTTTAACTTTTGAATTTTAGTTTTACCTTTTTACTTTTGACTTTTTACTTAGAGAGGAGAATGTTATGTTTGGTATAGGGATGCCAGAATTGATTTTAATATTGGTAATATGCCTTTTGGTATTCGGGGCTTCCAAGCTGCCTGAAATAGGAAAAAATCTTGGAAAGGCGATAGGCGAATTCAAAAAAGGCATGAAGGATGACGATACTCCTTCGAAAAAAGACTAATAGTGCTTGACACCAGCAGGTGTTTTATATAAAATTGAACTATATTTAGGGGGTGAAAACGAATGTCAAGGATAGAAATAGCTCCGGGGGAATCCCTGGAAAAGGCTTTAAGGCGTTTTAAGAAGAAAATAGAGCGCGATGGTTTATTGAAGTTATTAAAA
>JAZDNB010000007.1:0-2028 GCA_043800345.1 Candidatus Omnitrophota bacterium | reverse complement strand
GGGGTTAAAGATGTGCGGCCAGGCATTGACAGTAAGGACTTATCCGGGAGACTGGGCAAAGCCGGTAGAGGCAATTGAAATGGCAGAGGAAGGCCAGGTGATAGTTATTGACGCAGGAGGCGTGGGGCCTGCTATCTGGGGGGAACTGGCTACTCACGGAGCTATCCAGAAAAAGCTGGCAGGCGTTGTGATAGACGGCGCCATACGCGATGTCAAAGAAATAAGAGGCCTTAAATTTCCTGCTTTTGCAAAAATAATTTCTCCTTCAGCAGGAGAGCCAAAAGGATTCGGAGAGATAGGCGTGAGCATAAACGTAGGCTGCGCAAAGATTTTCAGCGGAGACTGGATACTAGGGGATGACGACGGAGTGGTTGTTGTGCCCAAAGACAGGGCAGTGGAATTCGCAAACAGGGCAATGAGCGTAATGGAGACAGAAAACCGCCTTAGAAAAGAGATAGATGAAGGCTCTACGCTTTCAAAGGTGACAGAATTGCTTAAGTGGGAGAAAAAATAATTATTTTACATCAAACCACGAATTCCTTAGCCAATTTAGCCTCGACTTATTTCGTCGGGGCTAAATTAAAAGGGGTCTTATATAGTGCAAAGAAGAATATTTATAGCAGCCACAATGCAGAATGATGGCAAGACCACCATATCTTTAGGCCTTATCAAGGCGTTTAAGAAAAGGTTCAAGAAAGTGGCTTTTATAAAGCCTGTCGGCCAGAGATACGTGCTCAAACGCGGATATAAGGTTGACGAAGACTCTGTTCTGATTGAAAAAGTCTGCGGCATGAGGGGTTCTATAAAAGATATGAGCCCTGTTGCAATAGACAAGGGGTTTACAGAGAATTATATAAGAAGGGGCGGCCACAAGAAATTGGTAGATAGCATAATAGATTCTTTTGAGCACATCTCAAAGAGAAAAGACCTTGTGGTGATAGAAGGCACGGGCCACGCAGGCGTAGGCTCTATATTTGACCTTTCCAATGCAAAGGTGGCAAATCTTCTGGATGCCAAGGTCATACTTGTGACTTCCGGAGGCATTGGCAAACCGATGGACGAGATAGACCTGAACATGGCATTGTTTGAAAAAGAAGGCGTGGATGTCATAGGAGTCATCATAAACAAAGTCCTTGTGTCCAAGTATAAAAAAGTAAAAAGCATGTTGAAGGCGGGGCTTAAAAGAAAAGGTATTGACGTATTGGGCGTGATTCCATATTCTCCGAAACTGTCAAATCCTACGATTCAAAATGTCATAGATGAAACAAACCTGAAGCTTATATCCAAAAAAGTAGGGTTATCCAACATAGTGCGCAATGTTTTTATAGGCGCGATGGAGCCTCATGATGCGCTCGGTTTTATAGAGACAGACTCTCTTCTGATAATCCCGGGAGACAGGGAAGATGTTATAATGGCGGTATTGATGGCGCATCTTCTGAAAAAACCGAAAAGGAAGATCTCAATATCAGGCATTATATTGACAGGAGGCATAGTGCCTAATAAAAAGATAATGAGGCTTATAGAAAGCGCGGACATACCTGTTCTTTTAAGCAAAGAGCACACGTATAAAGTTTCTTCGGAGATACATGATCTTACGGTCAAGATAGGGCCTCTGGACAAGGGTAAGGCCATAATAGCAGAAAACCTTGTCATGGATTACGTGGATTTGGACAGGATACTGGAAAAGATAAAATAGGAGGTTTAAATGTTCGGGATAGGGATGCCGGAATTGATTTTAATATTGGTGATATGCCTTTTGGTATTCGGGGCTTCCAAGCTGCCTGAAATAGGAAAAAACCTTGGAAAGGCGATAGGCGAATTCAAAAAAGGCATGAAGGATGACGATACTCCTTCGAAAAAAGACTAATAGTGCTTGACACTAGCATCTGTTTTATATAAAATTGAACTATATTTAGGGGGTGAAAACGAATGTCAAGGATAGAAATAGCTCCGGGGGAATCCCTGGAAAAGGCTTTAAGGCGTTTTAAGAAGAAAATAGAGCGCGATGGTTTATTGAAGTTATTAAAA
>JAZDNB010000003.1:0-2616 GCA_043800345.1 Candidatus Omnitrophota bacterium | reverse complement strand
TTGCCTCCCTGGATAACCTTATAAAAATGAAACGTAGCGCAGGAAGACCCAAGGATATAGAAGATCTTAAATACCTAAAGAAATTATAGTCAAACAATTCCTAAGACATATCACTTAATTCTTAACGACCTCCCCAATTTTTCCCTTGCTAAAAAGAGTTTGGGGTAGTAGTATTAATATTCTATATGAGATTTTTACATATCTTTAATATTAATGAACTTTATTTATATCCTTAACTAAAATTTCATTAGACTTTTAATTCACAGGAGGCCCTGTTAAAACGATTATCCCTCGCCTAAGCACTTGTCCCACCGTTGATTCGCATACTTTGCTAGCGAATCAATACACGGGGGACGCGCAGGCGGCGGGGTAAAGGGAATACAATATAGTATATCCCTCGCCTAAGCACTTGAAATTTTTGAGCTTCGCTCTAAAATTTACTGCGTAGGCTTCGGGACAATTCACACGTATCACTTAGTTCGCTGGCGCTCTCTAAGTGATGTGTTCATTGGGAGAAACTAAATTGGAAAATTATACGGTTGATGATATCAGGAATGTTATCGTAGTAGCCCATTCGGGGGCGGGAAAAACTTCTTTGATAGAGGCGATGCTCTTTAATGCCGGCGTAACCACAAGGCTTGGAAGCGTGGCAAGCGGTACGAGCATATGCGATTATAATGCGGACGAGATAGGGCGGAAGATAACCATCAACGGAAAATTTTTAAACCTGGCTTGGAAAAACAAAAAAATCAATCTCGTTGATACTCCCGGATACGCGGATTTTGTCGGAGATTTAATAGGCGCATTGAGAGCTGTTGACGGCGGGGTAGCTATCATCGATGCTATAAGCGGCGTGGAAGTCGGGACGGAGAGGGCATGGGATTTTCTGGAACAGTATAATTTCCCGAGAATTATTTGTGTAAACAAACTTGACAAAGACAATACAAACTTTATTGTAACAGTTACCGCGATTCAGGACGTGTTCGGCAAAAAGTGTATCCCCGTCCAGTATCCCATAGGAAAAGAAGATAATTTTAAAGGCGCAGCCGATTTGTTGACGCAGGAGGGTTTTGACCAGCTTGAGGAAACCGAAAAAAAGGCAGCACTGAAATTAAGAGAAGCATTAATAGAAAAAATTGCCGAATGCGATGATACATTAATTGAACGATATCTTGAAGGAGCCGAGCTTTCGCTGGAAGAATTGCAAAAAACGTTACGGGCAGGCACGATTTCGGGAAAAATAATTCCCGTAGTTTTATGTTCTGCGGTTGACAACTTGGCCATAAAGCCCCTGCTTAACGTAATTGCGGATTACCTTCCTTCTCCTTCCGATAGGGGAGAGATTAAAGGTATGCTCCCGCATTCGGAAACGCAGGAAATAAGGGCTCCAAAATCGGACTCGCCTTTTTCTGCTCTCGTATTTAAGACCATCTCTGACCCCTATGTAGGACAACTTACCATCTTCAGGGTATTCTCGGGTTCTTTAAGTTCCGATAGCGGTTTTTTTAACCAGAGCAAACAAAGCAAGGAAAGAATAGGCCAGCTCTATGCGCTCCAGGGCAAAAACCAATCCCCTGTTAAAAACGCGATAGCCGGCGATATAGTGGCAGTAGCAAAACTGAAAGATACCACCACCGGCGATACGCTCTGTGATGAGAAAAAACCCATACTCTACGAAGTTATGAAATTTCCCGAGCCCATCCTATCCGTAAGCGTAAAGCCAAAGTCGAGGTCAGACGAGGAAAAGATATCGGGCGCGCTGCAGAAACTTGCAAGCGAAGATCCTACCTTTGCCATCAGCAGGGATGCGCAAACAAAGGAACTTATTATATCCGGCATGGGGGATATGCATCTTGAGGTTATGGTATCGCGTTTAAAATCGAAGTATAACGTTGATGTTGAAATAGGTGTTCCTAAAGTGCCCTACAAGGAAACCATACAAAAGAAGGCACAAGTTCAGGGGAAATATAAAAGGCAATCGGGCGGCAGGGGCCAGTATGGGGATTGCTGGCTTGAACTCGAACCTCAGCCGAGAGGAAAAGGTTTTGAATTTGTCGATAAAATATTCGGAGGCGCCATCCCCAGAAATTATGTACCTTCTGTGGAAAAAGGCGTGAGAGGTGCCATGCAGGAAGGTGTTTTAGCCGGATGCCCGGTTGTTGACATTAAGGTGACCGTATATGACGGTTCGTTCCATCCCGTTGATTCCTCGGATATGGCGTTTCAGATAGCAGGCTCAATGGCGTTTAAAAAGGGCCAGGTGGAAGCCTCCTCCGTATTAATCGAGCCCATAATGGAAGTAGAAATAATAATCCCGGAAGAATACATGGGCGCAATCACGGGAGATTTAAATTCAAGACGCGGCAGGATTATGGGGATGGAGGTTCGTTCCAAAAATCAGGTAATAAAAGCGACCGCGCCTCTTGCTGAGATGTTAAAATATGCCACAGAACTTCGTTCTATAACAGGAGGTAGGGGCGTATATTCCATGAAGTATTCCCACTATGAAGAAGTTCCTCAGAAGATAGCTCAAACAATAATCAGCCAGTCGAAAAAATCCGAAGAAAAACAAGAGTAATTCTCCGGAATAAAAGGAAAAATGACTTTACAGTCCTA